>CAYVLT010000024.1:0-30080 GCA_964452405.1 uncultured Ferruginibacter sp. | reverse complement strand
ACAACACAACCGGGCTTGTTGGCCTACTACACATTTGATAATCTGGTAAACAAACAAGGCAACGCAACCTACAACGGTACACTGGGTGGCTCCGCTTCCATCAACCAAACCAACCCCAACTGCACACTCGTCAGAGATTCCTGCAATGTAGTTATCATACCCCATGCATCCACCATCGTAAATACCTACACGCCTGTAACCGGAATCGATGTTTGCGGCAACAAAATTCAGGTGGAAGATGCCACCACCTTCGCTGCGGGTGACACGGTGCTCATGATACAAATGAAAGGTGCAGAAATTGACAGCACCAATACAGTCGCTTTCGGCACCGTCCTCAACACCCGCAACGCCGGCAACTACGAAATGAATATTGTAAAGGCAAAATCTGGCAACACTATAGAATTGAAGCATAATTTTCTGCGCCAATATAGTATCCCTGCGGGACGGGTACAGCTGATCCGGGTGCCTTATTTTCAGAATTATACCGTTGCTGATACCCTTACCTGTCTTCCCTGGGACGGGAAAAAAGGCGGCGTACTGGTACTGAATGTGGCAGGCACCACTACCATGAATGAAGACATCAATGTATCTGGAAAAGGATTCAGGGGCGGCAGCAGCAGAAATTCAAATTCGCTTACACTTACCTGTAATAACACCGGGTATAGTTATCCCTCGTCGAGCATCGCCGCTGCAGACAAAGGAGAGGCTGTTTATGAACCCGGCACTTCGATCGCCTACGGCCGCGGCGCCAATGCAAATGGCGGTGGCGGCGGCATCGGCCACAATTCTGGCGGCGGTGGTGGTGCCAATGGCGGCAGCGGGGGAACCGGTGGATACCAACTTGAAGCTTGTGGGAATGCACCATTTGATAACAGGGGATTGGGAGGCCGAACACTCACTTACAACAATGCAGCCAATAAAATATTTTTGGGCGGTGGTGGTGGAAGCGGTCATACCGACAATACCAATGGCATTGACATGAATGGTGGTAATGGTGGCGGAATTGCGATCATTATTACCAATTCTCTCGTAAGTAACGGGCACCATATTTACAGCAATGGCGCAAACGGCCAGCTTTGTGACAACAGTATAAACAATTGTCACGATGGCAATGGTGGTGGTGGCGCCGGAGGCTCCGTGTTGTTAAAAACAAATTTTATCAGCAACCCATTGCCAATAGAAACGCGTGGAGGCAAAGGGGCCGACCTGGTAATATACGATCCAGGCAATGGAGCCGGACGTATCGGTCCGGGTGGTGGCGGTGGTGGCGGTATCACCTGGGTGTCCCAATCCTCGTTGCCGGCAAACATCAACACCAATAATTCAGGCGGTGCCAACGGCGTGATCCTTGGTGACAATAACAATGCCTGGGGAGCGGCAGCCGGACTGGCCGGGCAGGATCTTTTCAATCTTCAACTGCCTGTTGCCAATGTAATTCATATACCCAACATCGATTCGGTACGAATGAATGTATTCTCCAACAGTTGTCGTTCCTATAATTTCCAGGGCTTAGCCTATACAAATACCAACCCGGTACAAAGCTGGTTTTGGGACTTTGGTGACCATTCATCTGCCACCACCCAAAACCCCAGCCATGTATACAGTTCCGCTGGAAACTTTACAGTGAAGCTGGTGGTGACCGATATCAATGGGTGTGCCGACAGTATTTCAACAAACGTTAGTTCGTCAGGCATCAATGCAGACTTTTCCTACACCCAGGATATCTGCAATCTCCGTTCATTAGAACTATACGGCATCGGCAATTTCGGCGCTGCCACCACAGCCTGGCTCTTTGGGGATGGTACCGGAACCGCGGGGGTTATCAGTCCATTTCATACTTACGCAAACGAAGGCACTTATCCGATACAATTTATTATTTCAACAGGATCCTGTACAGACACCATCACTAAAATAGTTCCTGTAATTTCACTTGCAGATGATATCATCCTTACCCATGATACCACTATCTGCGAAGGCACAAGCAGGCAACTGTTTACAAAACCTGCGCTTAGTTTTTGCTGGTCGCCTGTCACCTACCTTGATGATCCTGGTTCGCCCAACCCGGTTACCAGCACACCCACCAATATTACCTATCATTTCACGGCAGCGATGGAGGGCGCAAATCTTATCAGCAATGGTGATTTCAGCGCGGGCAATACAGGTTTTACTTCCGGGTACAACCACGCCAACCCGAACATCACCGAAGGTCAATATTTTATCGGCAATAATCCACAAAGTTGGAACGCGGGTTTAAGTAGTTGCCGGGATCACACAGGCGGTAATGGCAATATGTTACTCGTGAATGGATCGCCGGTTGCGGACGTGGTTGTTTGGAGCCAGACTGTTCCGGTTACCCCGAATACCAACTATGCTTTTTCAACCTGGATCCAGGCCCTGTTTGCTGCCAACCCGGCACAGCTATCGTTCAGCATTAACGGGCAGCAGTTTGGTAACCCTATCACCGCTTCTCTCCCAACCTGCACCTGGAGCCAGTTTTATAATACCTGGAATTCTGGTAACAGTACCGTGGCACAGATCGCCATCGTAAATAAAAACACCATTGTACAGGGAAATGATTTCGCCCTCGACGACATCTCATTTGCACCGGTGATGATCAAAAAAGACAGTGTAGTGATAGTTGTTGATCACCCTGCAGTGAATGCGGGCAACGACACAATCGTGTGCAACGGAAATACAGTACAGCTTTCTGCGACCGGCGCTGCAGGATACCAATGGCAACCTGCTAATGGGTTAAACAACCCGTCCATCAGCAACCCTGTCGCCACTGTCACCGGCCCGATCAACTATATAATAACCGGTATATCTGTAGCAGGATGCACAGCAAAGGATACTGTTTCCATCAACACCAAACCTTCACCCCTCATTTACACCCTGCCTGATACCGGCTATTGCAAAGGAGGGAATCTTCAACTGGTTGCCACCGGAGGTAATACCTACACCTGGCAACCGGCTGCCGGTTTAAGCAACCCATCTGTCAGCAACCCCGTCACAAATACTGATACCAGCATTACCTACGTTGTAAGCAGTACCGCTTTGAATGGATGCGTGGGAAATGACACCATTACTGTTTCCGTATATCCGTTACCGGTAGTTAGTACATTACGGGATACTGCAGTGTGCACCGGCAGCAGCCTTCAGCTAACCGCTTCCGGTGCTGCCAGTTACTCGTGGCTGCCGGTAACAGGCTTGAGTAATGCCTCCATCAGCAACCCCGTGGCTACTACCACCAGCTCCGTTCAATACATTGTAAAGGGTTTGAGCGCCTCTGGCTGTTCCGCGTTTGACACCATAAACCTGCAGGTTTTATCACTACCTGTAATCCGGGCTGGAAATGACACAACGGTTTGCCTGGGTTCCAAAGTGCTCCTGAACGCCACAGGTGCAGCACAGTACTCATGGTTGCCCGTAAATGGCCTGAGCGCCGCCGGTGTCGCCAATCCGCTGGCTGGCCCATTGGTCAACACCACCTATACCGTTACGGGCACAGATGCGGCTGGCTGCAGCAATAAAGATTCGTTAACAGTTTTCGTACAACCCATACCGTTGGTGACTGTAACTCCTGACAGTTCTGTGTGCGGAAACACGTCTGTTCAGTTGCACGCTGCTGGTGGAACGAGCTATCATTGGTCACCTCCGGCAGCTGTTAATAATGCTGCGATTGCTGACCCGATCGCCACCGTATCCTCCTCCACCCGCTTTTATGTTACTGTAACAGGCAATAACAACTGCAGCGCCACCGATTCAGTATTACTTATTGTGAAGCCAATACCAGTGTTTACCGTTTCAGCGAACGACAGCACCTGTGGTGTTAAACCTGTACAATTGCTTGCAGGTGGTGGCGACCAGTACCAATGGATACCTGCTGCTGCTGTTACCAATGCCACCATCGCAAACCCGGTTGCCACGGTTACCAACACTACCCAATTTAGTGTAATCGTTACCGGGAGTACCTGCAACATCAGCGATACCCTTACAACCACCATTAAAGTATTGCCTGTCCCATTGTTAAGAGTATCCAAATCAAATGATATCGATTGCCGTTTCCCCGGTGCCCAACTTTCTGCAACAGGTGCCACCCGATACCTTTGGTTACCAGCTGACGATCTCCTGAACAACGACCAACCGGTAGTGACAGCTTCCCCAAAAATTTCCACTTTATACACCGTTACAGCAACAGATGATGTGACCGGTTGTACAGCAAGAGATACGATCACGGTGGTGGTGGACAAGGCCATCGCAAAAAAACTTTTCATCCCCAACGCCTTTTCGCCGGAAAGCGCCAACTCGCAAAACCAGCGCTGGAAGCCGTTTTATTACGGCAGTTATGTATCATACACGTTAATGCTGTATAACCGTTTTGGAGAATTGATCTTTTCAAGCCGCGACCCGCAGACCGCGTGGGATGGCACTTACAAAGGAAAAAAACAGGAGCCCGGCGCCTACGTATACATCCTCAACATCAACACCGGTTGCCGGGAAGAAACTACCAGGGGTAATGTGCTGCTGGTACGGTAAAACTGTGTATTGCAGATTAAATATGGTAGGGAATACCTAGAATTTCCGGGTAAAAGATCACCGGAAATCTGTTTAAATTGCAGTATGCCGCCTGCCATATTATACTACGCCATCCCCGGCTTTGTACTCTTGCTTTCCATTGAAGCCTGGTTTTCGTATAAAGAAAACAGGCATTTTTACGAGACAAAAGATACGTTCACCAGCCTGGGCCTGGGCATTGGAAACGTGCTAACCGGTTTTATCACAAAGGCTCTCATCTTTGGATTCTTTACATTCCTGTATTCACACAGGCTCTGCACGCTCGATGCGGGAAAATGGTGGTATTGGTTGCTCCTGTTTCTTGCAGATGATTTTTCCTACTACTGGTTTCACCGTACCAGTCATTTTGTAAACTTCTTCTGGGCAAGTCATGTGGTGCATCATTCGTCCCGGTATTATAACCTTGCAGCAGCCTTAAGACAAACCTGGACGGGTAATCTTACTGGTTCCTTTTTATTCTGGAGTTGGATGCCCCTGGTAGGATTTCACCCGATTTGGATATTATTCATGCAACAGGTAAGCCTTATCTATCAATTCTGGATTCATACCGAAACCATTCAGCGGCTCCCCAAGCCGATCGAGTTTATTTTAAACACGCCTTCTCACCACCGGGTGCACCATGGCAGCGACCTGGATTACCTCGACAAAAATCATGGCGGCATACTGATTTTGTGGGACAGGCTTTTCGGAAGTTTTCAACCAGAACAAAAGCGCCCCACCTATGGACTTACCCGTAACATTCAATCTTACAACCCTGCATATATTGCCCTGATCACCTGGGGTGAATTATTCAGGAAGGCATTCCATGCAGGATCCTTTATCAATGGAGTAAAGTATTTTATCATGCCCCCGGGTTGGAGTCATGACGGAAGTACCAAAACCACGGCGGAATTGCGAAAAGATCAAAAGTGAAGGTTTTATCCAATCTACCAGTTTATGTTATCATCCCACCGCCCTTTAAAACCGCGTTCCGCCGCTCATACCGCACATCTATACCAATAGAAATTTTTAGATTGTTTTTACAAATAAACCTATATATTTACCTACGAAAACAATCGTAATATGATTCCGACAAAACAATTTAAGCCTACTGAGGGCGAACTGGAAATACTGCATGTACTTTGGAACAAGCAATCAGCCACCGTAAGGGAAGTGCATGGTGAGATCATCAAAAACAAAGAGGCCGGGTACACCACCACGCTGAAGTTGATGCAGATAATGTTCGAAAAAGGACTGGTGACAAGGGACAGCAGCAGTAAAACACATATTTACCAACCGGCTGTGAGCAAAGAAAACACGCAAAACCTGATGCTGAACAGAATGATAGATTCATTGTTTGCCGGCTCCCCTGCTCAATTGGTGATGCAGGCCCTCGGTAATCACAAGGCCTCCCGGGAGGAGTTGGATGAAATTGCCGAATTCCTGAAAAGTATCAACCAGTAGTTATTATGTTATTACCTGTTTTTGAGAAATACCATTTTTTACAGTCACTTGGATGGGGAATTGCCAACAGTCTTTGGCAAGCGGCTATTTTGTGGAGTATGTATTTGTTAACCGCGTATCTCTATAAAAAAGCGACACCACTGTTCCGCTACAACCTGTCGCTGCTGCTGCTCTTCACTTCTTTTGGCTGGTTTATTACCACTGTAATGCAGAATTATTTTTTGTTAACAGGCGGTGAAGTTGCATCGGTTCCCGGTTGGTTGCAGGTATCCGACAATTTTTCAAATTCATTAAAATATCTTTCACTGGTTTACCTGGTTATTTTGGTCGTGCAGGTGGTCCGCCTTTTATTCAGTGTTAAATCGTTGGTACTTTTAAAAAATAGTCCGTCCATCAAACCTCCGGTAAAGCTCCGCCTTTTTACGGCGCAGACCGCCCAACTTATTGGCATCAGGAAACTGGTATCTGTTTGGTTTTCAGAACAGGTGGACGTACCTTCTGTACTCGGTTATTTTAAACCGGTGATCCTGTTGCCCGTGGCAGCCATGAGTAACCTGGGTATTGAACAGGCAGAAGCAGTGATACTGCACGAATTGGCACATATCAGGCGAAACGATTTTGCCATCAACCTGCTGCAGTCATTAATTGAGACGATCCTGTTCTTTAACCCTTTTGCACACCTGTTGAGCAAGGCGGCCAAAAATGAACGTGAACAATGTTGTGATGACTGGGTTCTCAATTTTAAATATGGCAAACGGGATTACGCCAATGCCCTGCTCCTGCTGGAAGAATCACGGCATTACAATGTGCAATTGGCAATGGCTGCCACAAATGGTAAGAAAACTCTTTTGCATCGGGTTAAAAGATTGTTTACAGCCGAGCCCTGCGTTCGTGTTGGCAAGGCCCATCGTATAAAACTTGCCGGTTTGAGCATTGTGGCCTTAGCCCTTCTCCTGGTTTCGATCCCGGTGCAGATCAACACCAACAGCAACAACAATAATATAGCTGAAGCTAGAAAAAAACTACCTCAAAGGCAGATTTTGCTGCCCGTTACAAATTTGTATAGCGACATGCAGCCGGTAACCATCATTAACGACGAGCCGGTACAGGTAAAACCTGTTGCCAAACGTTCAACACCGGTTACTACTGCAACCGCTTCCCGGCAAACAACACGCAGGGAAATTGAAGTTAACAGGGCGCTGATTAATGAAGAACTGTTACACCCGGCTGAAGTGCAATCGCCGCTACCAATGCATGTTTCCAATAAACCGGAAGCGCCATCAACAGAATTCCTGGTAAAAATTGAAGAGGAACAATCAGGCGCAAAAGGCAAAAATACCTACATCCTGCAGCTTACTAACAGTAATGGCAACCCTGAAATAATTCCTTTGATCATCCTCAATAAAAAGCTAAAGAAAGTCACCGACACCCTGTCAAAAATAAAGATCCACAACTTAGACAGCCTTCCTGCCGCCACAAGCGTGAAAACCAGGATCACTTCCTGATTTATTGGTTAGCCAGGCAGGTAACTTCAATCCTGTTATTATCCGGGGCGAGGGTTTCGAACTCGTAATAGCCATCACCCGTTACTCTTGGACCGCTGAGAATTTTATACCCGGCATTTTGCAATGCAACGGCTTTTGCCTCAAGGGCCTCCTTATTTGCTGCCGAAAATGCAAGATGGATGATGCCCAGGTGCAGTTGCATTTCTGGAGGATCTGCTGCAGCCGGAATTCCTGGTTTCGTCATCAACTCCAACCTTGTGCCACTGTCGAAGCTGATAAAGTAACTGCTGAATTGCTTTGACTCATTTGTATAAAGTGCATTGGAGCGGCCTCCGAAATGTTCGCAGTAATAGGTTCTTAATCGTTCCAGGTCATTTGTCCATATCGCAACATGTTCAATCATCATGGGCTAATAAACGATTGTAACATAGCCAGACATTGGCTGTCGGCCGCTGCCTGGTTCAATGATATAATAGTAGGTTCCGAATGGCAACGGTTTTCCTTTATACCGGCCATCCCATCCCAGGCCGCTGTACCCATGCGATTCAAAAACTGCCTGTCCATCTCGGTTAAACACTTTCACTTTACAATCAGGATAAGAATCGAGGTATTGAATGGTCCAATGTTCGTTGATACCGTCACCGTTTGGTGAAAACGTATTGGGAATAACGGGTGCTTTCAGCAACTGGATAAGCACTTCGTCCTGTCTCCAGCATCCCCCAGCGCCCACTACAGTTAACTGGTAGGTGATGTCGCTGCTGATGCCACTTACCACAGGTTGCAAAACAGTAGCGCTGCTCAGGTAATTTCCTGGCTGGTCTGCCACCCATGCATATTGCAGGCCGGTTCCCGTAGCAGTTGCTTCGATGGTGATTTGCCCGCCTTCCAGCAATACCCTGTCCGGTCCTGCACTGATTACTGGTGCTGCATATACGGTAAATAAACGGCTTAAAGTGTCCCTGCATCCAAAGCTGTTTTCCACCTGCAGTTCAATGCTGTATTGCCCGGCAGTGTTATAGGTTTGAGAAGCGGGGTTTTGAATTGCACTGGTGTTACCGTTGTCAAAATCCCACAACCACTGAGTCAGAACCCCGTCAGCACCGGTGCTGTTATCAGAAAAAAGAACGGTTTGATTTTCGCAGATGCTGGCACTGTCTGCATTGATGCCGGCTGATGGCTGTGGATGAATGGAAGAGAATACCTGTGCAATAGAATCCTTACACCCGGCCCCGCTGGTAACCACCAACCTAATTGTATATGGGCCGGCAGCGCCATAGGTATGGGAAGGATTTTTAGATACTGAATTATTGTTACCACTGCCGGCATCACCAAAATTCCATGAATAGGTAAAACTGTTTTGCGTGCCATCCGCAATCGTGGAGGCGTCAGTGAAATTAACCAGGGCCGCAGGAAGACAAACACTTCCCGGCAGGGTGAAACCCGGAAGCGGCAAGGGATTTACCTGCAGTTGCTGCTGTACCGAACTCGTACATCCGTTACTGGTAGTAATGGTAAGCTGGGGAGAATAGTTGGTGGCATTGTTGTAGGTATGATTAACCGCTATGCCGGTGCCATTACTCACCAGGGGTGTTCCATCACCATATGACCAGCTCCAGTTACTGATGGTGCCGCTACCTGCGGGTACCACCGACGAATCTGTAAATATGATGCCGGCTCTTTCACAGGCAGGGGAAGAGAATCCGAAACGGGCGATCGCAGGTTGCAAAACGGTGACCAGGCCTGATAGGGTATCCACGCAACCAAAGGTGGATGTATAAGTGTAGAGTACCGGGTAATTACCGGCACCGGCTGCAGACGGGCTGAAAATGCCGGTTCCGCTGATATTGGAGCCAGAGAAAACGCCGAGCCCGGGAACACCGCCGGTTTCAGCCGCTTCCGTCACCTGGTAAGTGTTCAGTTCCGGGCAAAGCGCTGCCACACTGCTAAACAATACGCTGGGGGCGGCATGCACCACTACCTTTTTTGTAACAGAATCCACGCAACTGGCGCCTGAATAGGACTTGTATTTGATGAAGAAGTCTTTTGAAAGTGGGCTTTGGAATTCCGGGTAGTGATGAACATAGTTTTTTCCAAAAGCAGGGAAATCATCCGTTTCCACCAGTGACGGGTTGTTCAACACATCCCAATAAATCTCCACTTTAGTAACGTTTCCAAAGTTCACAGAGGAACTATCGCTGATCCTCACTGAATCGTTTGAACAAAAATTAATAGAAGCGGGAACAATGAAATTAGCTTTAGGAATATCTCCATTGACAGTAAAAGCCTGGGCAATCGAATCAATACAACCACTGTTGCTGGTAACCCTGAGTGTGACAGTATAAAATCCAGTGGAATTATATGTATGCTGGGCATTGACACCATTGAAAATGTTATTGATACCCGAGCCTGGATCTCCAAAATTCCAGTTCCAGGAGCTGATAGATCCGCCTGCTACCGAGGAGGTATCGGTAAATTGCGCAGAGGCATCAGTAAGACAAACTTCCGGCGATATGAACCCTGCCTCTGGAGTTGGATTTACCTGCACGCTTAATGTATAGGGTGTTGCCGACACGCAACCCTTGTCGGTTAGTACTGAGAGGCTCACCTGGTAAGTCTTCACTGAATCAAACCGGTACAAAAAGGGCTGGCCGTTAGAGATTAAGGAATCAGGTTTCCCATCTCCAAAATTCCAGGTCCAGCTTACGATATTTCCTGCTCCGGGTATAGATTGATCTGTGAACAATGTACCGGTGCCTTTGCAGGCCGCCGTTCCTGGGGTAAAATTGGCAACCGGAAGCGGGTTCACCAGGATATTTTTTGTTACGGTATCACTGTTACAGCCGTTATCAATCGCCACCCAATGGCTAATGGAGTAAGAGCCCGGGGCAGCGTAGGTATGGCTGGCGGATTGACCGTTTCCGTTGGTGGCATCGCCAAAAGTCCAGTACCAGTTACTGATATTCCCACCAAGTGCATTGGTGGCGCTGAAAAAATCGGAGGCATTGTGGAGGCAATTTTCAGGGCTAAGGGTAAAATCAGCGGGTGTTTTGGGAAATATAGCACTGAATAATTTCGAGGTACTATCTGCACAGCCCTCTCCACTTGTAACAACCAGTTTTACTGTAAAGGGCCCTGCTGTACTGTATAAGTGGGTTGGATTATTGACGGTGGCGCTGTTGTTGATACCACTGGCCGGATCCCCGAAATCCCAGGTCCATTTGAAGCTGTCTTCGCTGCCATCAGAAATGCTGCTGGCGTCGGTAAAGCTGGCAACGTCATAGGGAAGACAAACTTTTACCGGCAGGTTGAAATCAACAAATGGATTCGGATGAACCACAAATGCTTTGCTGAACACATTACTCAGGCAGCCGCCTACCATCTCTATTTGTAAAGTGGCCGTGGCTGGTCCAACCGTATTATATACGTGCACCACATTTTCATTACTCAAGGTGGTGTCTTTTATCCCATCTCCAAAATTCCAGTACCAGGCGGCAATGGTTCCGGGTGGTGATACCACCGAAGAATCAGTAAAATGAATGGATTTATTGAAGCACAAGGTATCTGACACAGCAAAATTAGCAACCGGCACATCGGAAATGGTGATCTGTGCAGTTTTGGGTTCGCTCACGCAGCCAATATTGGTAACCATATAGTAACTGATCGTGTAGGTACCAGGTGCATTGTATTTATGTGCCGGGTTTTGTAAGTTGGTACTGGTGGTACCGTCCCCAAAATCCCAAAACCATTTGTAAGAATAAATGCCTTCGTCGTACACAGTGGCATCAGTGAATCGGACAGAATCAGACAAACAGCCATTGTGTACCCAGGTAAAATCTGGCAACGGGGTATCTCTCACAAAAAGCGTGTCGTCTTTCACCTGCGTATTACCGCAGCCGTCAGAACCGGCGATCCCGGCAGTAATAGAAACCGGGTAATTTCCGGAAGGACAATAACTGTAGGGCGTGGGCAATTTATAACGCCACACCTGTTTTCCATTAATAAAATAAGTGCTGTCTGCCACCGGGTTACTAATATTTACGTTGGGCGTTTGGTATCCTTTGAAGTCCCAAAACAGCGAAAGTGGTTGAAACGGGTAAGTAACGGTATAATAGAAAGGCGTGCAGGCACAGGCTGCATTTGTTTCCGAAATATTTAAAGGATTCAGGGGCTCAACAAAGTTGTAGAGATCCTTAAGATTGGTACCGGCATTGTAACCGTAACTTTCTGCATTGCCGTATCCATAGGCAATGGCGTTGAAACCGCTATCAGCTTTTAAGGTGTGAGAGCCGGCCGAGACATTGATCTGGGCGTAGCTGTAAGTGGGATCCTCGGGATGCGTAAAGAAGGTTACCCCGCCCAGGGCACCGGTAATGCTGAAGGAGGCCGTGGCGGCAGACTTGATGATTACATTCACCCAATGCTGGCTAATCGACGCGTTGGGAGTGGAATTGAGCACAACCTCATCGATGGTTTGTTCCACCGGGCTAAGGTAAATCATCTCAGGATCCCCGTTGGCACCAATGGCATTATTTCCGCAGGTATTGGCCGTGGTAATATATTGAGCCACCATTATCGGTTCATCTGCCTCGATCACCTGGGGTTGATTTGAAAGCGGCAGGTCGTAATAAAAATTATTCTGCAAACCGGTCAACACCACCCCGTTGAGTTTTACAACTGTGGCGGGATCACCCACACCTACCCGGTAATAGTTGTAGGGCATATTTTCGGTGGGAACCGTAAGAAACTTTTTCCCCCAGGCATTTTTCGGGAAAGCCTGGGCAATCAGGTTATCTGAACTGGTGGCGGAACCTGAACAGGATATTTTTATTTTTCCAGATCCTGAAAATACCCCGATCTTTTTACAACTGATCTCGCCGTTGCTGATGGACCGGATTCTTGAGCCGGTTAAATCGGCACCGGAGTAATTACCCGGACTGCCACCATTCAGTTCCCCCATCACATTATAAATTTCTCCCTGGTTTAAAGTTACAGTAAACGGAACGCCGGCGGCATGCGTTTGGGTTTGTGCAGATGGCACTATTTCAACGGTAGTGGTCCCGGTATCTGTTGCCACTACAAAAAAGAAACTGTTGGAGGCGGATTCGTTCGACAGTTGGGTGTAATTCATGGAGTAATACTCCTTGCCAAGTGTGGAAGTGGGGAAAAGCAGGGTTGCGCCAGATACGTTACCGCTATAAATATGTGTATAAGCTACCACTGGCCTGGTGCTGGTAACATGGATGCCGGTGGTGAATAATCCCTCGTTGGTGAGGCGGGCATCCTGGCTACCGGATTTGGGAATCGGGTTCGAAGTTACAATGGTACCCGGAGCAACGTTACTGATTGTTTGTGAATAACCTACAGCCGGTATTTCTATTTTAATGTCAGTGAATTTATTAGGGATATTCTCAGTAGCAAAATAAAGCACCATGTCCTGGCAATTCGTATTGGTGCCGCAGCCGCCGTTTGTTACAAAACGGGAATGGTAGCCATATCCCAGCCAAAAATCTTTACCCTTATTGGAAAAATCCTGCGCACGTAAGAAAGAAGCCGCGGCTATCAGCAGCAGGAGTAGAAAAGAACGCTTCATTAAAGTAGTGTAAATGAGTAAAACGTAAAATTAACGAAACTATTCAATGAAGACACTGCCCGCCCAACGAATGTTGCCCCACGTTATGAACAAATTACAGATAGTTGGCAAAAAGCAAAAGGCCCAATAGACATCGGGCCTTTGTTTACGAACCTAATTCGGTTCTGTAACCCCCAAAGAAAACATCTTGTTTACCAAGCACAAGCGCTATATCCGTGGGGATGAAATATAAACGCCGGCTTTGTAGAATTATTTCATAACCCAGTGAATTTATTTGAGAAATAAGGGATTAGTAATCATTTTTGGGATTATTTCCACCTCTTATCCTTTCGTGCTTCACGGGTATTGGCTGCATGACCCAATAGGACGGTGCGGGGTTGAAATAGCCGGCCGACTGCCTCCCGATACCTGCCTGGCCGGAGCGGATTTTTATTTTAACCCGGGAGTATATTTTTGAAAAGATCGTCTTCATAATCGGAATGGGCTTAGATACTTTTTGTTGGTCTGTGAAGGCTGTAAAAAAACAAACCGTCCCTACTTAAAAGAAGAAAGTCGTTCAAAGTGGAGATCCAGGCCACCTTAAACGACTTCACTTAAACACTGAAAAACCCTATTATTAAGTTGAATTGATCTAAATCTTCTTCTTTACCACCGTTTCATCCTGTGATAATAGTTACCCAATCCATGCCAATTCTTTATAATGTTGATTATCAATTAAATAAATCCTTTCGCCTGTCTTTTTCTGTCCAACGCCCGGAAATTGGTCCGGAAAACGGAAAAAAGGAATGCGAAAGCGATAGTGGATTTTCATTTAGCAACCTATTGCTTTCATCGAATTAGTTTTTACCAACCGGGGCGGACCAAACTGCCATAATTACATGAACTTTTAACTGTGCCAGGATGGGGCAAATAGGCCCATAGCGCCCTCCGGGGTTCGAGTGGATACACTACCTCAATAATGTAGCTGTCGTGGCTAAAGAGGGATTTTCATGTTTCCGATATCAAAATTTTACAGGATACCTATTTTTTTATAATATTTAATTTAAAATACTCTACATAATTTATTGTATTTCTTATCATTATTATCATTTTTCTATTTCACAACCCGATGCACCCCAACCTGCGTATTATGAAATACAAAACAGCGTAAATTGCTATGCTTTACATTTAATTTTAAATAACAATAATTTCTATAATTATTTAAATAATAATTAATTAAACAAAATTTTTTTAAACTACTTTATTTAGTTACATCGGAATCACGCGATTTTACATACGGATGCCTCAATTGCTAAATGATTTGGTAAAGAAAAATAGCAGGCAATAAATCAAAAATTCGCCCCCGGTTAATTTTCACCAGTGAGTGAAGGCAGGTTGGCTGTGGCGTGGCTGTGCTCATCCCCACCCTTGCTTCCGAGGAGTAAATGAATGCAGAATCTGCCAAAAGTGCAGCTACTAAAAATCGATATTTTGTTCATGTTCCGGGCTCTCCCGGCAGGAATATCCCTGGGCAGGGTAAAGAGGTGGCAGGAAAAATAAAAAAATCAAGCGGGTGCTTCCCGGAAAAGTGACTATAAGCCAGAGATCAGGTATTGGGAGGTGCTGGAAATTATTTCACCCGGTAGTGCCGCTTTTTTTGGGCCTGGTACTTTTCGTGGATGATAACACTGAGCGGTTTCTGGTACACTTTACTTTCCACCCAGGATATAATATCCAGGTACGCAAAGCTCCGGGTTTGAAAGCGGTTCTTTTCGAGGCCTTTGATACTTTGTAGAAATACTTCCAGCTCTGCCCTCAGTTTGTTGCGGGATAAGTGGAACGAATTCCGGAGAAACTTGAACATCGCTTCTTCCACGATTGTGAGGTTTTCCATTTTCGCCATGAACCGGTAAACGGATTTTATCAATGAGTCGATGATCTCAAAATTACCCAGCTCATAATGGGCCATTAAATGCAGCAGGCGGGCATAACACTGCAGATCGTTCCGGAGGTCGGGGTTCACATTTATGATCTTTTGCAGGTAATCAATGGCAATATCGTACTTACCACTGCCAAAATACAAATTGGCAATTTTGTAGTTAAATACGAGAATGCGGTGATTGTCGAGGAAAAGTGCGTACTCTTCCAGCTTCTGTTCCAGTTCGGGAATGAGGGCCAGTCCTTCCTCAAAAGTGCCCATCATAAAATGCTGGTTGATGGTGGCACTGTTGATGTACACAAATGTTTGTATCCGGTGATTATCGTGTTTATTGGCAAGATCGGTTTTTGAAAATTGCTTAAACTGTTGGAGAGCAATCTCGAAACCTTCAAAATTTCTCAGGTCGAAATGAGCATTCAACAGGTTATGCATTCCCTTGATATAATACCCGGTTTCCACTTTTATCATCAATGGTTGCTCATGAAAGATATCAATCCATTTCTGTGCATAGCGGTAATACATGAGGAAATCCTGCCGGATGAAAGCATACCAGCAATAACTCTGGTACAGGTATAGCCGTTCGTAAAACCCCGTTTGTTTATGAGAGTTGGAAGGCAGGTTCACCGTAAAAAACTTTATCACGGCCTTCTCATCCTTTTCGTTCCGGGCATGCCCGTTCATAATGTAAAAACTGTATAACTGCAGCGCCAGGTTGCTCATTCGGGATACCATGGCCACCCTCGTATTTACCTCGATCGCCTCTGTGGCTAAGATGCCGGCACGATCCGTCATACTGCGGGTAATATGAAGACTTTCAATTTTCTTTTCCCAGGCAATTACCTGTGTTAAAAAATTGTACTTGTAATGTTCCTTGGCGATATCTTCCAGCTTTTCCAGGATTTTCAGGCTCTGCAGGTAAAGCCCTTTGTTGTATAGTATCCGTGCATAATCCAGTTGTTCATTCAACTGCATGTCAATACTGTCGGCACTTTTAATGAGGCGCAAACTGGCCAGTAACTGTTTGTATAAATGAACTTTGGCGTTGGCCAGTTGAGGTTTTTGAATTGAACTCAGTTTCTTCAGCAATACCGTTTCATCATATTCACTTAATTTATCGAGCGCATCAAAAAGTTCAATGATTTTAAGGTCTTCTTTTGCTGAACTGCGTTTTACATAGAGTTTAAAATTTCGTTTTTCTGCCTTTTCAAGAGAATGGACCAACTGGAATAAAGTATCTGTAAATCGACTGGGCATCATTAATATATTTTGCTGAAATCCTTTGTAGGCAATACTTCCAACTCAAACTCCCCGGGTTAAGCATAATAAAAAGCCACACAAATTGATTATAACTTAAAACTGCCACATCCTATTTTTGTATTCAAATACGATGTGGCAGAGAATTCATACAGCAAGCAATCGTTAAAAAAAAGCAGGCAATCGGTAAATAGGGAGCACTGAAGATGCCCCGGATACAACTGAAATTGTCAGTTACAAAAAAAGTTTTTACGAATTTTCATATGGCAAGCAATCGTTAAAGATCCTCCGTTTCCACGGAGGGTCATTTTTTTTCACGCCAAAGTAACGGGATTTTTATTTTATAATTAACTTTTTTTAATATTTTTTTATCCTTCCAGATAAAAAAATCTCTCTCCTCTCAATTAGCTACGATAAAGTCTGGTTTCCTGATCAGGGTATTACTGTACCGGAACCTGATATTACTGTTGAGTTCAATCCTGAAATTATCCATGTCACCAATGGTTCGCGGAAAGTAGTACGCCTTTAATTCGATGGTACCAAACACAAGACTTTCATTGCGTGTACGGATACCCGCCCCCACTGCACTGTAAATATCGCTCTTACTAAAGGCGGCAGTTTTTTGTTTCACCAGGCTCGCATCGCCAAAAAGAAAGGGAGCCATCCTGAAACCCCAGAATTTATGCAGGTTGTAAAATACAGCCTCCGTCTTAACGGTACCACGCAGATCAGCCTCAATATCTCCGTTGCTGAAATAAGGCAATCCAAAACTGCTGGAGAGATACAAGGGCTGCCCCAATGCCGGCCTTATCTGGCGGGTAATTCCAAGGCTGTAAAACTGACGGTAAAACCATTCTGCGGCCAGTCTTTTACGCCGGGTAAAATGGTTCACATCCAACAAAATATTTACGTCTTCCCAATTGCCCTTGTAGAGGTACCCCCCCAGCCGGAAGGTATAGTTACTAAAAAAACCTTTTGCGTTAAAATGGCTGCGCTCTGCCTCCAGGGCATAATAAGGCCGGCCCCTGTAGTCTGACCGTAAACTGTCTTTTTGATTGATCCACCCCCCCACCACGGAAGCCCTGAAACCCTCGGGCACATCCTCGTTCCTGCCAAAGCCGTAAATAAAATTGGTGCGGCTGAAGTTCTGCTTAAACACACTGAACGATGCCAATGCGCCGGTGATATTGGTGAACCGGTAATCAAACGTATCCAGCACTTTGCCGGGCACAGAATTAAAATGCTGGTACACTACCCTGGCCGCTACAAAATTCCTCAACCTGCCAGGTATATTTTTTTTCCGCAGCCGCCGGCTTCCGAAATTATACCCGATCCACGCATCAAACTTTTCATAGTTGTATTTAAAAAGCCGTTGGTACAAGGAGTCACCTGAGTAATTATTTTTCGTTTTTCTCAATGAAAATTCCGCTGCGCCCATCCAGGGAAGGTAAGGACTGATAAAAGGTTTGTCGATCCCGGTGTACAGAAAAGTTTCTTCACTTTTGCCGTTTGTAAAGGCATCACTAAAACTTTTAAAGCCGATATTCCAGTTAACGAATGACCCCCGGATGTTCCGGGTGAGAATATCTGCTCCAAAACCCATCCTGGGCCTTCTGTCACCGTCGAATAAAGTGCTGAGGGTAACCCTTGACCCGGTGCCTTTAACATTCTCCTCCTTAAGTTCTACTTTCATCCTTTTTGTACTGCCGATATCCAGGCCGCCTCCCAGGGAAAACACATCCTTTACAATAACAGTAACATCCACTTCCCGGATGGAACCCGGCACCTGTTGTAATACGATCAATGCGTCCTGCACAAATGGTTGTTCCCGCAGGTGCCGTTCGTTGTCGGCCATCAGGAAAGGGTTTACTTTATCTCCGGCATCAAAAAAAAGATTGTTGGCAATCACATTTACCGTGGTCTTTTTATGAAATGCGTTGGCCACGATCACGCCAAAATTATTATTGTATTTGCTGGTATCGTTGATGTCACGCTCAAAGCCCAATCGTACGATCTTGATATTGCGGATGGTTCTGCCCTTGTAAATAAAATACGGGTTGATCTTTTTTTCTATTACGATATCGCCGGTATCGCTCGTACTTACAGTTTGGGCCAGCCTGCCAAGGAGGCCTTTCTTTTGTACGATATTGACGGTATCTGTTTTACCAGGTCGCTGGCAGTAAGCAGTCATGCTGGGAACACAACACAAAACAACCAAACTCATTAACAAAAGGTTCTTCCACATGTGATTTCTTATTCCTGCAGATAAAGATATTAATAAGATATTTTGCCGCTGTTGACAGCCGTCGCCAATTTAACTCCAATTCAATTTCAACAAACAGGTAGCCCCCATATTTTTCAGTGGGAACCAGGATTATCCCGTTAATACCACAGGCTGTTACAAAAATGGAACAGTCAGTAAGGCAAAAGCTCTTCCAGGCTGGATGGAGAAGCCTAGCACGATCTTTGAAAAATTACTGGATGAAATAAGCGGGCAGTTGCGAAACAAATAATCGTGCAAAACATCCGGCTTCAACAGTAATTGGCAGCAGCGTTACCCTTGATCCTTAAAAAATAATTCGTATAAACACGAAGCTGTTTCATTAAGAAATCATCAAATCAGGGCGTTGTTCATTAGATTGTTTTTAACACAATGTGAATAAATTGATGCACGATTTTTCAGGTTCAAAACATTAAATTTGAATCAATGAATGAGTAAGTAGTAAGCACCGCACCGCAATTGTAAAACTAAAACGAAGTACATTGACAGAAACCATCATCAACCTGGACAGTGTTAACCCCATTGAGTTCTTCGGCGTTAACAACGGCAAACTTGACATCCTCAAGAAAAAATTTCCACTGCTGAAAATTTTAAGCAGGGGCACACAGGTGAAACTGAGTGGCGCCCCGGAACAAATTGTAGATGCAAAAGAAAAGATTGATCTTATTGTTCAGTACATTGAACGTAACGGACACATGAGTGAAAATTACTTTGAACAGATTTTGGGTGGCGATGACCAACAGGTCGTTGACAATTTTGTTGACCGTAATCCCAATGATGTTTTAGTATTCGGGCCTAACGGTAAAACGGTGAGAGCCCGCACCGCCAACCAGAAAAAGATGGTGGCGGCGGTTGATAAAAATGATATCGTGTTTGCCATTGGTCCGGCTGGTACCGGTAAAACCTACACCGCGGTGGCCTTGGCGGTAAGGGCCTTAAAAAACAAATCGGTCAAAAAAATCATCCTGACAAGACCTGCCGTGGAAGCCGGTGAAAACCTTGGCTTTTTACCAGGCGACCTGAAAGAGAAGATCGACCCTTACCTGCGTCCATTGTATGATGCGCTGGACGATATGATACCGGCCGATAAACTCGGCTATTACATGACGACCAGGACGATTGAGGTGGCGCCCCTTGCGTATATGCGTGGCCGTACGCTTGACAACGCATTTATCATCCTGGATGAGGCGCAAAATACCAACGACGGGCAGTTGAAAATGTTTTTAACCCGCATAGGCGCTAATGCAAAAGCCATCATTACTGGAGATCCCACGCAGATAGACCTGCCCAAAAACATGCGGAGCGGCCTTGATAAAGCGATCAGGATATTGAAAAACGTGGACGGTATCGGGCATGTAGAACTTGATGAAGAAGATGTGGTAAGGCACCGCCTTGTAAAAGCGATCATTAAGGCCTACGAAAAAGAAAATGAAAAGGAAGAAGCCGCAATGGGCTTTGAGAGAAAGAAATAAAAATGTTTTACACGATCATATTATGTAAGAGGTGGCTCCCGGGCTGCCTCTTATTATTTTTTGCTTCCTGCCACGAAGACACTTCCAAAAAAACACCGGTGGCTTCCACCGATGCTGTGGAAGAAAGAGCGAGGATCGGCCGTTCGCTGCAACAGATCGCAGTACTGCAACAACAGGTAGAATCCGGTGACCTTGTGACCAGGACCGGTAACGATTTTACCAGCGAAAGTATCCGCAGTTTGAACCAGCGTGATAAAACCTATTCACACTGTGGCATTGCAGCTATAGAAAATGACAGCGTGTTTGTATACCACGCCATTGGCGGTGATTTTAACCCGGATCAAAAATTAAAGCGGGATGCATTTTCCGAATTTGCAGACCCCTATAATAACCGGGGGATCGGGCTTTTCAGGTATAACCTTCAACCAACGCAGTTATCAGAAGTTCTGGCTACAGTGAAAAAATGGTACCGGGCGGGCATTATGTTCGATATGGATTTTGACCTTTCCACCGACGACCGGATGTATTGTGCAGAGTTTGTAAGCAAAAGTTTCAGTACCGGCACCCACCAATTGATTCGTTTTGACAGCAGCAGGATCAAGGATTTTATTTTTATTGGAGTAGATGATTTATTCCTGCATCCCCGCTGTAAAAAACTACACAGCATCCTGTTCAAATAATTATTAAATAAACCGAAATAAATCTACATTTGACGTCTAAACAAAAACTTATTGAGTTATGAAAAAATTATTTGCGGCGGCCATCATTGCCAGTTCAGTATTTTTTGCAGGATGTGGTAATTCAGGAGGTGATCCTAAAGCCACATTGCTTGCTTTTTTTGACGCCATGGGCAAAAAAGATATAGAAGGCGCAAGAAAACTGGCTACAGCGGAAAGCAAATCCATGATCGATATGATGGAAATGGGAATGAAAATGGCAGATGATAAGGGGATGAAAGAAAATGAAAAATTTGATAAATCACGAATGGAATTTGGAGAAGCAAAAATTGATGGTGATAAAGCAACAGTTCCGGTAAAGGATACAAAATCAGGTGAATCAACCAATTTCACACTGAAAAAAGAACAGGGGCAATGGAAAGTGGCATTTGATAAGTCTTCCATCATGCAGATGGCCAGCGACAAGATCTCGGAGAAAGGTGGACTGGATAGTTTGGACAAAGCCATGGACAAATTGAAAGACGTGAATATCGATTCGCTGAAAGAAGGGTTAAACAAAGGCATCGATGCATTGGACTCAGCAAAAAAAGAACTCGAAAAACTTAAGAAAGATTAACCAACAGCATGAATTTCAAAAAAGCATCCTTGCATAAGGGTGCTTTTTTGTTAGGTATTAACCAAAGATTTCTACCTTTAATTATGAAACATTTTTTTTACCTCCTGCTCTCCTGCACCAGTGTTCTTTTTTCCTGCAGCGCCGGCGACAATATGCCCGATACCGACCTTGAAGTTGCCAGGTCGTTCATCAGGAGTATTCAGCAAAGTGACTTTAAACAGGCCGAAAAATTTTTGCTGAAAGATGAAACCAACAACCAGTATTTTACAAGGTTTGAAGAGCATTTCAACGCACAACCTGCCGCTGAACTCGACAAATACAAAAACGCCGACATCATCATCAACGAGATGGAGCCGGTAAGCGATTCAGTAACGATCATTAACTATTCAAACAGCTTTAACAAGGCCGAAAAAAACAAGTTGAAAATGATCCGGGTGGATGGGCACTGGCTGGTTGATCTTAAATACACGTTTTCCGGCAACCTGTAATTCTTTCATCTGATGATAAAACAGTTCCTGGCAGTTGGTGTGGGCGGTGCATTGGGCAGCATACTCCGGTATGGAGCCAGCCTGCTGTACAGCAATAAAACCTTTCCGTACACAACACTGCTCATTAATATTGTGGGTAGTTTTGTGATTGGTATCGCCATTGCTTACAGCGTCAAAAGCGAAGCAGCCGGCAATTGGAAACTGTTCCTCGCCACCGGGCTCTGCGGCGGCTTCACCACTTTTTCAGCTTTTTCATTTGAAAACCTGCTGATGATCCAGAACGGAAAGTGGTTGCTGAGCCTGCTTTACATCACCGGCAGCGTTGTAACAGGTATTGTTGCCGCGTGGCTCGGTTATAAATTGATTAACTAAATAAATCTAACTTACCATGTACGTACTACATCCCTGGCACGGCGCACACTACGGCGATCATGCACCTGAAATTGTAAATGCAATGATCGAGATACCGCAGGGCTCAAGAGCTAAATATGAGATTGATAAAAAAACTGGCCTGTTAAAACTTGACCGCGTGGTATATTCCTCCTTCCACTATCCTGTAAATTATGGATTCATCCCACAAACGCTTGGTGAAGACCATGACCCACTCGATATCCTGGTAATCTGCAGCGAGAGTATCCAGCCCTTGTGCCTGGTGGAAGCCACAGTGATCGGAAATATGCAGATGATCGACAACGGCGAAACAGACGACAAGATCATTGCAGTTGCCACTAAAGATCCCACAGTGAACCACTTTAAGGACGTAAGTGAACTGCCAAGGCATTTCATCGCCGTGCTGAAGAACTACTTTGAAAATTACAAAGTACTTGAAAACAAAGTGGTGGAAATTGATGAGTTTGTGAACAAGTATGAAGCCTATAAGATCATCCGGAAAGACATCGAATCCTATGCTAAAATGTATCCCAAAAAGTGACCGGTGAAAAACCTGATATGGATACCCAAACAATCATTATTCTCTTATTGATCGGCCTGGCTGCCGGTATGCTCAGTGGAATGGTGGGTGTGGGTGGAGGTATCATTATTGTGCCGGCGCTGATCTTCTTTTTGGGGTTTACCCAAAAAATGGCACAGGGTACCTCACTGGGTATCCTGCTGCTGCCGGTAGGTATCCTGGGCGCCATACAATATTATAAGCATGGGCAAATGGATCTCAGGATCGTAGCTATCATTTCCATTGCCTTTGTGTTTGGCAGCTTCGCCGGCAGCAAGCTGGCCTTGTCTCTGCCGCAGGAAACCATGAAAAAGCTATTTGCCCTGCTCATGATCATCGTTGCACTTAAAATGCTTTTTTTTGATACCGGCAAAACACCTGATCGTGCTGAACAAAAAACAGAAAAGAATCCCACCTGAAATAATGCCCATAATTTCCCAATTTAACAAGCTATAAATCTGCCACTCTGGCACAGTTCCGGCTTAAATTCCTATTTTTGCTATCCAATTTTTTTTGATGGAACTGTTAGAGCGTATCAACAACAAACAACACGATGAAAGCAGGCAGGGCGAGGCGTATGCGCCGGATTTTGCAGTGGAGTCAGTGTTTAAAAAACACTTTTATATTGAGAGTTACGGATGTGCAATGAACTTTGCTGACAGCGAAGTGATTGCATCCATACTGCAGCAAAATGGCTTTGGCGCCACGAACGACCTGGAAGCGGCCGACCTGGTATTTGTGAATACCTGTTCTATCAGGGAAAAAGCAGAAGTAACCGTACGGAAAAGACTTACTGAATTTAAACGCCTGAAAAAAAACAAGCCCGCATTGCTGGTGGGCGTGTTGGGCTGTATGGCAGAGCGGTTGAAGGAACAATTTTTACAACAGGAAAAACTCGTGGATATCGTGGTGGGTCCGGACGCCTACCGCAGCCTGCCGCAACTGATCCAGGAAGCAGAAACCGGCCAAAAAGCCGTGAACGTATTACTGAGCAGGGAAGAAACTTACGGCGATATTGCACCCATCAGGCTTAACAGCAATGGTGTGAACGCTTTTGTGAGCATTACGAGGGGCTGTAATAATATGTGTTCGTTTTGCGTGGTGCCCTTTACGCGTGGCCGGGAAAGGAGCCGGAATGCCGACGGGATCGTGGAGGAATGCCGCACACTTTTTAACCAGGGTTACCGCGAAGTAACTTTATTAGGGCAGAACGTGGACAGTTATTACTGGATCCCCGAAAAAGAAACCGCAACAGGCATACCTGGCACTGAACCAATCAATACAGCGGTAACATTTGCCATGTTACTCGAAAAAGTTGCCCTCATAGATCCGTTACTAAGGGTAAGGTTCTCCACCTCTCACCCAAAGGATATTACGGACGAAGTGCTGCATACCATGGCCAGGCATGAGAACATCTGCAATTATATTCACCTGCCGGTGCAAAGCGGAAGTACAAGACTGCTGCAATTGATGAACCGCACTTACACAAGGGAATGGTACCTCGCCAAAGTTGATCGCATCAGGGAACTGCTGCCCGATTGCGGCCTTTCTACAGATGTGATCACAGGCTTTTGTACCGAAACAGAAGAAGACCATGCGCAAACCATGAGCCTTTTTGATTATTGCCGGTTCGACCTCGCCTACATGTATTTTTACAGCGAACGGCCCGGAACGCTTGCTGCCAGGCGTTTTGAAGATGATGTACCCGAAGCGACAAAGAAAAGAAGGTTGCAGGAAGTGATTGATCTGCACCGCGGCCATTCTTTGGAAAGCATGCAGAAGGATGTTGGGAAAACATTTAAGGTGTTGATTGAAGGCACTTCTAAAAAAAACGACCAGGAACTGTACGGCCGGAACGATCAGAATAAGGTGATCGTCTTTCCAAAACAACAATACCGGAAAGGTGATTATGTATACGTAAAAGTTACTGTCTGTACGGCAGGAACATTATTAGGAATCACGATAAATTAATTGCTGGAATGGACATTCAAAGTATAAAGAACCGGTTTGGCATCATAGGAAACACGGCAGCCCTGAACTACGCCCTCAATGTGGCAGTGCAGGTTGCTGCCACCGATCTGAGCGTGCTTATCAATGGAGAAAGCGGTGTGGGTAAGGAAGTTTTTTCGCAGATCATACATGCCCTCAGCGCCCGCAAACACAACCCGTTTATCGCGGTGAATTGTGGCGCTATACCGGAAGGAACCATCGACTCCGAATTATTTGGTCATGAAAAAGGATCTTTTACCGGCGCCGTCGACAGCCGCAAAGGTTATTTCGAAACGGTAAACGGGGGCACTATTTTCCTTGATGAAATCGGGGAATTACCACTGGGTACCCAGGCACGTTTGCTGCGGGTGCTCGAAACCGGCGAATACCTGCGGGTGGGCAGCAGTAAAGTGCAGAAAACTGACGTGAGGGTGATCGCAGCCACCAACAGGGAGCTATTGGAGTTTGCACAAAGCGGCCGTTTCAGGGAAGACCTTTATTACCGCCTGAATACGGTACCTATCAGGGTTCCGGCACTGAGAGACCGCAAAGAAGATATTCCTTTGTTGTTTAGAAAATTTGCGGCTGATTTTGCGGACCGCTATAAGGGAGCACCGGTGCAGTTGAATGAAGAAGCAAAAAATATTTTAATGAATTATACCTGGCCGGGTAATGTGAGGGAATTGAAGAATATCGCAGAGCAGATCTCGGTGCTATCAAAAGAAAAAATGGTAACCGCTGCTGAACTGATGCAGTTTTTACCTGAAAATAATTTTAACCGGCTGCCGGTGCTTGCAGGTGGAAAAGGAGCCGTGAGCCAACAGGAGTTTGCCAGTGAAAGGGAGATCCTGTACAAGCTTTTTTTCGACATGAAAAAAGATGTGAATGAATTGAAGAAAATGTTCTTCGACCTTTTGCAGAACCCATCCATGGCCCAGCATATTCCGATGTACAATGGCAACGAGCATTTTGCTGCAGATACACGTGCACAGGTAATGCCCGGCGGATTTGCTCCCAACCAGCACCATCCTGTTTTACTCAACCAGAATGGAGAAGATGCCCAGCATACGGAGGCGGTGGAAGAATCACTCAGCATCGTTGACAAGGAAAAAGAACTCATCATCAAAGCGCTGAAAAAACACCGCAACAAAAGAAAAGATGCTGCTGCAGATCTTGGCATCAGCGAAAGAACATTGTACAGAAAACTGAAAGAATATGATATCGAAGAATAAGCGGATGGAGAAAAATACGAGTTATGTGAACCGTTTCTCCTTGCTGTTTTGGCTCATGGCCTGCACCTGGCTTTTCTGTTTTGCTACCTGTAAATATTCTTTTAAGGATGTTTCCATACCGGTTGAAGTAAAAACATTCAGGGTTAATTACCTTGAAAATAAAGCCCGGTATGTGAATCCGCAATTGAGTCCGCAGTTAACAGAAAAACTGAAAGACAAGATTCGTGGTAACACGCGGCTTACCCAAACCAATGAAGACAATGCCCATTATGATATCGGTGGGTATGTGTCAGACTATTCTGTAAGTACGAGTGGTATTGCCGGGAACACTCCCAGCACCAACCGGCTAACCGTTTCTTTTCACATCATTTTTAAAAATACCCTGGAAGACAAAAAAAGTTTTGAGTCGGATGTAACCAGCACTTTTGATTTCAGCTCCAACCTGAGTCTTTCACAAATGGAAGCTGAGAGAAATGATGAAATCGTCCGGAACATTGTGGATGCGGTTTTCAATAAAATATTTTCTAACTGGTAATGATTATACTTTACAGTTTGTTTTTTAAAATATAGATTTGACGAATGGAAAAATACCGGTTGCTTTTTGAATCAGTTACGGCAAGAAAGTCGGAAAGAGAATCCGATCTGACCTTTCTTGAAAAGATCGCTGCCGAGCATCCCTATTTTTCCCCTGTACAATTTTACCTTTTACAGCTGTTGCCACAGGATACAGATTTTTACCGGACACAGGCAAAAAAAACATCAGCCCTTTTCAATAATAACTATTGGCTGAATTTTCAGTTACAGGAATCAGCTGCGGAACTAACAGGGATGCTTACCCCACAAGCCGGGACTACTTTTCCGGGAAATGACGATAGAGTGGCGCCCCCTGCCGGTATGGAAGAAAGTTTCCCTGCACATCCCGCCAGTAATGATATGGATGCAGCAACAACCAGTGTTGAACAAACGGGCGGGGCTACAAATGATGAAGGCGCAGGTACATTTGATGTAGTTGAAGCGGCAATGCTCCCTTCAGAAGAATTACCAGCAACAACCGATACCAAATCAGCCATGCACGAAGCTGATTTGGCGCCGGCTGAAACAGTTGATGAAGCGCCGGCAACAGGAGAACCAGCCGCGCCTGTTTTTGAACCTGGAGCGGAAATACCCGTTACTGAAGCCGAAACAACAGCTGGCTTGGCAGCCGCTACCAGCGATGAACATACTGAGGCAGAAGCGCCGGAAATGGGATCAGGTAACCTGGCCGCAATGCCCGCAGCACCCGGCGAAGCAACCATTTCTGCAATGGACGCCCCTGCAGAAGAGCCGGTGGCAGCAACGGCAGAACCAGCAGCCGGTACCGGTATTGACCACATCGAAACAACAACTTCGGCCCCAACGGACGAAGATACTAGCAGCAGCATAGCCGCCGCCGAAAAACTGCATCCTGAAACAGCAGACCTGCAGGAGGTGAAAGAGGCAGAAGAGGCAGCGACTCCAACAGGAGAGCCGAACCCCGACGAACCGGGATTACCGGGGATGTCCTTCCCGCTGCCAGCGGTAAGTGCTGCAACAAATGGAACAGAAATGCTGTTTGAACCCCTACATACCTCAGATTATTTTGCCAGTGTGGGCATCAGGCTGAGCGAAGAAGAAAAGAGCGGCGACCGGTTAGGTAAACAATTGAAAAGCTTCACTGACTGGTTAAAAACCATGAAAAAAGTGCATGCTTCCCAACTGGTGCAGGTTACACAAACTGCAGAAGTGGAGGCTGCCGGCGCCGAAAGTAAAATTCAAAAACTGGCGGAAAGATCGAACCAGGACAATGAAGTGCTCACCGAAGCCATGGCAGATGTTCTTCTGCAACAGGGAAGGCAGGAAAAAGCCACCGAAATACTGCAAAAATTAAGTTTGCTCAATCCCACCAAAAGCGCTTACTTTGCAGCCAAAATTAACCAGATAAAAGAAAAGTGATATGTTGTTATTTGCAATTTTAGTGATCCTTATTTCTATCGTGTTGGGACTGATCGTGTTGATTCAGAATCCAAAAGGTGGTGGTTTGTCCGGTACCTTTGGTGGCGTAGGCAACCAATTGATGGGCGTAAAACAAACCACTGATGTGTTGGAAAAAGGTACCTGGATTTTTGGCGGCGCACTCGCAATATTGTGCATGCTTTCCCCTGCGTTCATTCCAAAAAACGCCGGCGTTATCAACAAAAGCACAGAGCTGATCGATAAAACACCGAATGCTCCTGCGAAACAAACGCCTTCTGTTCCATTACCCGGTGCTGCCACACAGGATAGTCCAAAACATTGATCGTATTTTCATAAAATTTTACACGCCCCGCCGTTTACGACGGGGTTTTTTATTTTACATTTATCCATTATTGAGCTGCATTAAACGCCTATGTTTTCTACAAAAAGAATAATGCTTTTGCTGGTCCTTGGTTTGGCAGTGGCCGCAGCGGCACTGGCCCTGCGGATCTTTGGCAGCAACACCAGTTTTGAAGAAGAAAAAAAAATACTTTATATCAAAACAGGCAGTAGTTTTTCGAGGGTGGAAAACCAATTGCAAAGTGGCGGCTTTGTTACCAATAACCGCAGCTTCCGGTGGATCGCCAGGGCTTTTGGCTACAATGCTGCAGCAGTGAAACCCGGCAAATACGTGTTTAAAAAAGGAAGCAGCATCTACAACATCATTAAACGGTTAAAAGCAGGCGAACAAAACCCGGTCAACCTCGTGATCAGCAAGCTCAGAACCCGGGAAGACCTGATAAAAAAAATCGCTGCCAACTTTGAATGCCCCTCCGCGGTGATCAATGATTTTTTCAACAGCAACGATTCCCTGGCAAAATTTCAACTGGATACCAATACCGTGATGAGTGCCATTATGCCCGGCTCTTATAACATCTTATGGACGGCTCCGCTTCCGGAAATTTTCCGGCAACTGTACCAGGAGAAGGAAAGATTCTGGACACCGGAAAGACTTCAGAAAGCAGCTGGATTGGGGCTCACTACCGCCCAGGTGTACACGATTGCCAGCATTGTGGAAGAGGAAACTTCCCGTGAGGAAGACATGGGTAAGATTGCCAGCGTGTACCTCAACAGGCTCGCCATCGGCATGCGGCTTGGCGCCGATCCAACCATCAAATTTGCCCTGCGCAATTTTGACCTCAGGCGCATCTATCAAAAACACCTTACGGTACAATCTCCTTATAATACATACCTCAATAAAGGCCTGCCACCGGGCCCCATTTGCACCGCAACTGAAAAAACAATTGATGCCGTTTTGAATGCCCCGGCTACCAACTACCTCTATTTTGTGGCCAAGCCGGAACTGAACGGTTATTCTAATTTCGCTTCCGGATACGAAGAACATCTGCGGTATGCCAAATCCTACCAACAGGCGTTGGATTCAATTGATGCCCGAAAAAAAAGAGCAAAAGATTCTGCAGCGGAAAACTAACAGGCATTTTTTTAACCGGTATTTCCTGTAGTTTAGCAAATAAACACCGGCAGGTTGCCATCGAACAATAACGCATCAGCAGTTGACAAAACTCGAACGCATCATCATCACCCTCCCTCCCATTGCTTTCTTGATCAGGAAAAGCAAAAAGCTGTACCTGCCCGGCTTTGAAGGTGTGCCTTTTTACGATGTTGTTATTTTTTTTTACAAGCAGATCAAAACGGTGGGACTTACAGAACGGGCCTCTGCCATAGCCTATAATTTCATCATGGCAATCCCTCCTTCGTTTCTTTTCCTGTTTACGCTGATCCCTCAATTACCATTAATAAAAAAAGCCACGCTTAAAAAAGAACTGCATGCCATCATCACCGACATTATTCCTACCCGGGTGTACAACCAGAACCTGATAAAATTTGTGGATTCTTTTTTAGATGATTCAAAGATCGGCCTGCTTTCATTTGGTTTGATCATGGCGCTTTTTTTCGCCTCCAACGCCATGATGGGATTGATGCGCTCCTTCAATAAAAACTATATCGGTTTTTCTAAACGTAAGGGATTACACGATCGCTGGGTGGCCATCCGCCTTACTTCCCTGATATTTTTATTGGTGCTGGGTTGCCTGATCTTA
>CAYVLT010000023.1:0-30192 GCA_964452405.1 uncultured Ferruginibacter sp. | reverse complement strand
CCTATTGCCTGTATGCAGGTAACCCGGCTAAATACATCAAAACATTTGAGCCCGGCGACATACTTTATTTCAGCCGGGATCATGGACATGTGTCCTGATCGCAGCCGCTGCAGGCTGTAAATACTATGAAAATTCTTATCAACACCGCCAGTACCCTTAAAGGCGGCGGCATACAAGTGGCAACGTCTTTTATTGAAGATTGCCGCCAGCATCCCGAGAATGAATACCATGTGGTGCTGGGTTTTATGCTGGCGAAGTCCATCAAAAAAGAACAGTTCCCCACTAATTTTTTCTTTTACGAAATTGGTTACCGGCCGGCGACACGGGTATTCAGTTTCAAAAGTCATGATGGATTTTTCAAAAAGCTGGAAAAAAAAATTCAGCCCGATGTGGTGTTTACCACAACGGGCCCAGCCTATTGGCGCCCTCTGGCACCTCATGTGATCGGGTATAATCTCCCTCACCATGTATATCCTGAAAGTCCTTACCTGCGCAGGATACCCCTGGTGAGAAAGATCAGGTGGAAAATGAAACGGCTGATCGTGCGTTATTTTTTCAGGAAAGATGCCGACTTCATCGTGGTGCAAACAGACGATGTAAACCGCAGGCTGAAGAAATTCCTGCACCGGGACCATATACTAACAGTATCGAATACCTATAATTCAGTATTCGATGCGCCACCGGCAGCAGCGCCCAAATTACCTCCTAAAAAAGAAGGAGCGTTCAGGTTACTAACCATCTCAGCCTGGTACCCGCACAAAAACCTTGATGTGATACCAAAGGTGATTGACTGTTTACCCGGACCCGACAAAGAGAATATTTTTTTTGTTGTTACCCTGCCCGACGGGATTTTTCAACGGGAAGTGCCGGCTGCCTATCACAATAATATTATCAACGTGGGGCCGGTAAAACTGGGTGAAGCCCCTGCCTTGTACCAGGAGTGTGATGCAATGTTTTTGCCTACGCTGCTGGAATGCTTTTCTGCTTCTTATGCCGAAGCAATGGTGATGCAGAAGCCAATCATCACCAGCGATATGGGCTTTGCACATACCGTTTGTGATACAGCCGCGGTATATATTAACCCCATTGATGCCCGGGCCATCGCAGAAAAAATTGTAGCCTTGAAAAACGATACGGCCTTGCAGCAGGAACTCGTCACCAGGGGCACTCAAAGACTTTCTTATTTTGGATCATCTGCAAAGCGAACGGAGGAATACCTGGCGGCCTGCAAAAAAGCAATGAATGCCCGTAGGAACTGAACCAAGAAAAATAGTGATTGTAAACCAGGCTGTCAATTACCTCACAGTTGATATTGCCAATGAGTTTGCAACACGTGTGGATGAAGTGGTGCTGGTTACCGGCAGCGTGCATGTGCAGGGAGCTCCCTTGAGTAACCAGGTAAACTGCTGCCGCATAAATAAATGGGTGGAGCGTCCTGCATCAAAAAAACTAATTGCGTATGTAACAGGTACGCTGCGTATTTATTTTCTCCTGCTGTTTAAATACCGTAAGCACGAAGTGTTGTTCATTTCAATTCCACCGATGGCTTACCTGCTTTCGGTGATGTTGCCGCAACGCACCAGTGTACTTATCTGGGATATGTATCCTGATGTATTTAAAATAACGGGGATGAAGGAAACACATCCCCTCTACAGGGTGTGGGCCGCATTAAATAAGAGGGTCTTTAAGAAAGCCTTCCGGTTGTTTACGATCGGTAATAAGATGGCAGACCTGGTGGCGCAGTATGTTGATAGGAAAAAAATTGCTGTAACGCCTATCTGGTCGATCTTCCAGGAAAATACCAAAGTACCGCGTGATGAGAATCCCTTTGTACAAACGCATGCATTGCAGGATAAGTTCGTGGTGCAGTACTCGGGGAATATCGGGTTAACGCATAAAGTGGAGCTGATGGTGGAAATGGCGAAGCAGTTGAAGCACCACCCGGAAATACTATTCCAGATCATTGGCAGAGGACCCAGGGTGCCGGCTCTGCAGCGGGTGGTGAAGGAGGAGGAGTTGAACAATTGTATTTTTCTGCCTTTTCAAAGCGATGATATGTTTCCGTATTCCTTATCTGCAGCGGACCTGGGTGTGGTGATACTGGATGATCTCACGGCCAAAGGCAGTGTGCCAAGTAAATCTTATAACCTGATGAGCTTTGGTATTCCTGCCCTGTACATTGCTTCACCCGATTCGGAATTGCATGCTTATGCTGACCAATATCAGCACGGAAAATGTTTCAGTGAGTCAGACCTTTCAGCCGCGGTTGATTTCATACTCGAACTGAGTACGGATAAAAAACTGCAGCAGCATTATTCGAACAATGCACTTACCGCTGCCGAACACTACAAAAGAAACAATGCCACAAAACTGGTTGATATTTATTTAAGTGACAGGGAACATGGGATTAGGTAACATAAAGCAGGACCTCACCCAGGGAGTGAAAAATATCTGGGGATGGAAAACAGACCGGAAGATCGTGGTGTTGTCCATTGATGACTATGGAAATGTCCGGGTGGGATCTCCGGAAGCCCGCAATAACATGGACAAAGCAGGATTAAAAATATCCTCTCATTTTGATGTGTATGACACACTCGAAACTAACGATGACCTGCATGCGCTTTTTGATACCCTTCGATCGGTGAAAGACAAAAATGGAAGGCACGCTGTTTTTACTCCTTTCGCCATGCCTGCAAACATCGACTTTGAAAAAGTGATCGAATCGGGTTTCAATGAATTTCACTATGAACTGTTACCGGTTACATTCAGTAAACTGAAAGGATACGAAGCAGTACAGCAAACAATTCAACAGGGTATTGCAGAAGGTATTTTTCTTCCGCAATTCCACGGCCGGGAACACCTCAACCTGAAGGTTTTCAAAGAAAACCTGCTGAGCAGGCATGCTGATACACTGGAAGCACTTCGCAACCGCTCTTATGCAAGGATTTCCGGTAAAAAATATCCCACTATTTCTTATACTGCGGCATTTGATTTTTACAGGTTTGAAGAGAATCATGCTTTCGATGATGTGATACAGGAAGGCCTCAATGCATTTGAAAAGGTATTCGGTTACCGGGCACAGCATTTCAACTCTCCTGGTGGAAGAGAACACCGGTACATTCACAGCGCCCTCGCCAGGGCAGGCATAAAATACATCGATACACCTTGGTTGAAACAGGAGCACCAGGGAATGGGCAAATACAAAAGGGTGTTCAATTATACCGGTAAAAAGAACAGGCTTGGACAGCTCTTTGTTGTGCGGAATTGTGTATTTGAACCAACTGTTAACACCAAGGATGCTGTTGGATTGTGTATGAAGCAGGTGGAATATGCATTTAAATTCAATAGGCCTGCCAACATCAGTTCGCACCGCGTTAATTTTTGCGGGTACATTGATGAGGCTAACCGGCAAAAAGGATTAGGAGACCTGCAGCTATTACTTAAAAAATTAATTGCCCGATGGCCAGATATAGAATTTATGGCAGCCAACGAGGCAGCAGCGCTCATGCAGCCTGCCAGATAAAATATGTACCGGTTATTTTTCAAAAGATTCATAGACGTTTTTTTATCAGCCATTATACTTGTGCTGGCATCACCGGTATTGTTGTTGGTAGCCGTTATCAACTATTGGCAGCTAAGAGAATCACCTTTTTTTTTACAGGAACGTCCGGGCAGGCATGAGAAGAAAATAAGGATCGTAAAATTTAAATCGATGAACAACAAGCGGGATGCAGAAGGAAAACTGCTGCCCGATAACCAACGCATTACTTCTTTTGGTTCCTTGTTACGTAAAACTTCCATCGACGAACTGCCGCAACTTTGGAATGTAATCACCGGCGACATGAGCCTGGTCGGCCCCCGGCCACTCCTGTTCAAATATTTACCTTTATACAATGAAACGCAGAAGCGCAGGCATGAAGTGCGGCCTGGTATTACGGGCTGGGCACAGGTAAATGGAAGAAACGCCATCAGCTGGCAGGAAAAATTTTCGCTTGACGTATATTATGTCGACAACATCTCATTTTTCCTCGATCTGAAGATTGCCTGGCTTACAGTACTTAAAGTACTGTTGAGAGAAGGGGTGAACCAGGGTTCCGACAGGCCGATGATGCCTTTCACCGGTAACAACTAAACTAATGAAAAAACTTTTTTACATACTCTATTACCTGAAGGAACTCGACCGGAGGAAGTTCAGTAAATTTCTGAACTACACAGCTGAAAAAACAGGCCGGTCAAAAATGTCCATCCTGCTGAGTGTGTTTGCATCCAGCCTCCGCTATAATATTTCGCTGCTTGAATATTTCAATTTCAGGTTTTACGAAATAAGCAGGCAAGAAAAAGAAGCATACGCAGGTACGGGCTACATGTATCAATACCAATTAAAGATGAATCCACGTGCGGGCCGAAATGTGCTTTCTGATAAACATTTGTTCCTGAAACATTATGGCGTATTTGTAAAACATGGATTTGCTTCCATCGACGAGTTGCAGAAAAGCAGTCCGCTTGCTGAGCGAATGTTGTCGGGGGATTCAGGAAAAATTGTATTGAAAGATTCAAAAGGACAATGCGGCGTGGGCATCGTGGTGAAAGAAACCCGTACCCTCAATCCGGCTTCATTGGTTGAATCAATGAAAGCAACCCACAATGACCTGGCTGAAGAATTTGTGACACAACACCCTGACCTGATGGCGCTCTCTCCTTCAGGTCTTAATACCATCCGGGTGATCACGCAACTGGATCAGAATAATGAAGTAAAACTGCTTGGATGCCGCCTTCGCATTACCATTAACTCCTCTGTTGATAACCTGGCAGCCGGCAATATTGCGGCGCCTATAGATGATAAAACAGGGGTGGTTACCGGTCCGGGAGTATACAGTGATATCACTAAACCCGACGAGTATACGCACCCTGTAACCGGCGTGGCGATCGTAGGATTCCAGGTGCCTTTCTGGCGGGAAACCATCCAGATGATTAAAAAAGCAGCGCTGGTGAACACCAGTAACCGTTCTATCGGGTGGGACGTGGCCATCACAGAAAATGGACCGGAACTTATTGAAGCCAACCACGACTGGTGCAAACTGCTTTGGCAACTGCCTGCAAAAAAGGGCCTCAAACCCATGCTGAAGCAATACCTCTAATAAACAGCTAATGAAAATATTAATGACAGGTGTTGGCGGACCAACGCCCCGGAGCTTTGCGATTGCGTTGAAAAAATACAGCCGCTATCAGCCCTTTGAGATCATCGCAACTGATATCAACCCGCTATCGGTGGGCCTGTATCAAAAAGACCTGTTTGCAAAATCATACGTGATACCCCGTGCCTCCGATCCTTCGTATTGGGAGGTGATTGAAAGCATAGTGGCTGAAAATGGGATAGACGTTGCCGTTATTTTACCAGAACTGGAAGTGATGGAATGGAGTCGCAGAAAGCTTACACATCCCCTGCCATGTAAGGTATTACTGCCCGATATTTCAATCGCCGAAATTTTGGTGGACAAATCAAAAATGACAGACCTGTTACAACACCTTGATATTGTACCACCCTCCGTTGAGTTTAGCAGTGATGCTGCCGGTTTTGAAAATGTCTTCTCAGTACTTCCCTTTCCTTTTTGGGTACGAAGCACCTCTGGAACCAGCGGCCTCGGTTCATTGAAAGTTGAAAACGAGCCGGCATTGAGGAACTGGATACAGATAAACCCGGGTGTAAAACAGTTTTTAGCCAGCAAATTTTTACCGGGCCGCAACCTGGCCTGTAAGCTTTTGTATCATAATGGCAGATTGCTGCGGGCAGCCTGCGGAGAAAGGGTTAATTATATTATGGCCAAAGTGGCGCCTTCTGGCATTACCGGCAACACTTCTTTCGGGAGGTTGCTCAATGAACCCGCCCTGGTGGAAGTGGCTACAATGGCTATGACGGAATTGTTCAGCATTTCCGGCGCAGCTGCCCACGGATTTTTTACCGTGGATTTTAAAGAAGACGAAAATGGCAAACCTTATATAACTGAGATCAATGTACGCCATGTTGCCTTTACACAATGCTTTGCGGCTGCCGGTGCTAATTTCGCAGAAGATACCATTCGCCTGCTGGATGAAGACCCGGGCTTCCACAGGGAATTTAAAATGTATGAATTTGAACCGGGCCAGGTTTTTTTAAGAGATGTGGATGCTCTTCCCATTTTAATGAAGGAACATGACTTGTTAAAAGCCTGCTATTAAACCGTGCAACATTTTCTTTTTTTGCTCAAGCAGCAGGTGAATATTCTCTCCCTGTTACTGTTTTTGCTGCTGGCAGCGGCGGTGGCCCGTCGTTTCAGGAAAAGAAAATTGACCGGTATATTGTTGATCAGTTGTGTTGTAATTTTTTTACTCAGCTCTACTGCTTACCTTCCCAGGTACCTCACACAAACTTTAGAAAGTAAATACCCACCATTCGATACAGCTTCCTACCCTGGTAAAAGTGACCCTGTTTTAATACACGTGCTGGGCAGCGGCTACAATTTAGATGAACGCCTGCCTCCTAATGCGAAACTTGCATTGGTAGCACTGGGCAGGTTAACGGAAGCGGTACGTATCTATCATGCGCTGCCAAACAGTACTATTGTGTGTTCGGGCAATTCAATGCTGGGATTAAAAACACAGGCTGAAGTAACCCTTGACGCTGCGTTGTCACTTGGGATTGACAGTACCAGGGCGGCAGTACTTACCACGCCGGCTACTACACTTGAAGAAGCGAAAGACCTCAAAAAAAAATATGGTACGGCGGTAAAATTAATTATCGTTACAGATGCCCTGCACATGCAACGGGCAATGAATTTTTTTAAAGCACAAGGTTTTCAACCGACTCCCGCACCCACCAATTACAAAATTCCTTTGAGCCCTTCCGCGGGCAAATTCAAATGGTGGCCCTCCACCACCAACATCGACCTCACCGACCTGGTATTGCATGAATACCTCGGTAGCCTAAAAGCAGCTTTATAACCAGCCATTGGCCGATCCTTCCTGCTGCAAATTCCCTTTAAAATAAATGGATTGTATTTGTATTAGCCCGCTACACTTTTGTTGCCGGTATTGTTGGTGTTTCCGGTATCTCCGGCACTGATCTTATTGAAAGTCTTGCTGACCATGTCAAAAAAATAAATGATGAACCAGTAGATCACAAAAGGGAGTGGCGTACATATTCTTGTTACGCTGTCGTAGTATTTAAAAAGCACCCAGTCTAGCGCATATTTTTTCAGCCAGTGCATATTATCAGCCGCTGTTGAAATAACATAATTTACCGGAATCCGGATTAACCAAAGGCAGGTGTATACAATAAAAAACACCATGAAAGATCGTGCTGAAACAGTGAATCGCAAAGCTATCAGGCCCGCAATAATCGTTACCAGCATCATGGGTTGTTGCAATGTTTTTAATGTGCTGGGGTTGGGTTTAAATTCCCTTACTCCCAGCCAGCTGAAAAAAAGAGAGAAGGCCAGTAACGACACGAGGTAACAAACCAATACAATGGCAGCTCTTTTCATCAGGCGTCGGTATTGGGTTGTGGTTGCTTATTTTTTACGAAGAGAAGCCAGCCATAAAAGATCAGTACATACATAAGGATGGTAAAAAGATAATGATGACTTAAGTCGAAGGCGCTTTTCTGGTAAACATGGATATAGTATAGAGCGCAGATACGCACTACATTTGCGAGGGTGATCGCCACAATGCCGCCAATACAAAAAAGTATTTTTCTTTTTAATGGATTGGGATAAGGCAGCAGCACGATGATGCTGATATAGGTAAACATCAGGTCGATACCATTACACTTGTGTCCTACATTCAGCAGCCGCTCATTGTTCTGCATCAGGTAGTCGCCGTATGAAATGGTACTAACTCCCCAAACCACCGGCGTGGGGGAAGGGGATAAAAAATTAATGCATTTCACCACCGACATGGAAATAAAATCGGTAAGAGGTTGATCGATGATGAGTGAAGGACCGATAAACAGCGTATAGGAAAAGAACCAAATGGAAAATAAAACAGACAGTTTGATAAAAAACTTTACGATTATTTTTTTCGCATCTGGCAGCGCAGCATAAATTTTGATGTTTTCCAGCTTCATTTTACAGAGGTAGCCTTTTCAGATTTTTCAACACGTTCAAAGATACATTTTTTAACCATTGCATATTACCGGCAGGGCATTATAACAAGTTGTAAACGAATTTTGTTGCCATGGTATTTACTGGCCTTATCTTTACGCCGCTTTAAGGCAGGCAATCGTATTTGCCGGTCTTACTTTTTAAATTGAGCACCAGATATGAACGAAAAAATATGGCTGAGTTCACCACACATGGGTGGTGCAGAACGGGATTATGTAAACGAAGCATTTGACACCAATTGGATTGCACCACTCGGTCCGCACGTAGATGGTTTTGAAAAAGAGCTTTCAGCAGTAACAGGCGCAGGCCATGTGGCAGCCCTCAGCAGCGGAACTGCCGCCATTCACCTTGCCTTGATCATGCTGGGAGTTGAGGCTGGCGATGAAGTGATCTGCCAGAGTTTAACCTTTTCGGCCTCTGCCAATCCCATTGTATACCAGGGCGCAACGCCGGTTTTTGTGGATTCAGAGCCAGGCACCTGGAATATGTGCCCGGTACAGTTAAGAGCAGCAATTGAAGACAGGATCAGTAAAGGAAAAAAGCCTAAGGCGATCATCCCCGTGCACCTGTACGGGATGCCCTTCCAGGTGAATGATATCATGCTGGTGGCCAACGAATTCGGCATACCGGTAATTGAAGATGCTGCAGAAGCGTTGGGATCCTCACTCAACGGAAAAGCCTGCGGCACTTTTGGAGAGATCGGCATACTCTCTTTTAATGGCAATAAGATCATCACTACCTCCGGTGGTGGAGCCCTCATCTCTAACAAGGAAGTGTACGCGGAGAAAGCAAGGTTCCTGGCCACCCAGGCAAGAGACGCCGCACCTCACTACCAACATTCGCAGATCGGGTATAATTACCGGATGAGCAATGTGTGTGCAGGCATTGGCCGGGGACAGCTTGAAGTACTCGCTGAAAGGGTGAATCAAAGACGAAGCAATTTTGATTATTACCAGGCTGCCTTACAGGATATTCCCGGCATCAGCTTTTTGGCGGAAAGCCCGCAGGCTTTCAGCAACCGTTGGCTCACAACCATATTAGTGGAACCGGCTGCTACCGGAGGTAAAACCCGCGAAGACCTTCGCCTGGCGTTAGAAAAAGAAAATATCGAAAGCCGCCCCCTGTGGAAACCCATGCACCTGCAACCAATATTTGAACATTATCCCTATTATGGAGAGGCCATCGCTGAAACATTGTTTGAAAAGGGGCTCTGTCTTCCATCAGGAAGTAACCTGCTGAGCCATCACCTGGAAACAATTACGGGCATTATCAGGAAGGTAATACATACATAACATACGGTTAACGATTGACCAAACACATTTAAATCGTTTATAATCAAATGGTTTAACCCTGGTTTACTCCAAAGGTGACACCGATCCCCGCTACAACATGAGCGGCAGCTCTTTTTTGCCGGCTAAAAAAGCGAATTGTAATGAAAAAAGGTATATTTTCGTTAGCGCTTTTAACAATTTTTAACATTTTTGATCCCTTACGACCAACTTCTGTTGAGGTTTGATTTCTTTTTTTGTGCAATTTCCTGACTGCTGCAAAGACAATGTAGTGGAGGTAACAGAAAATACTCGATATGCCGAAAAGATACCTTAAGAATTTCGCCCCCCGTTGGATAATTTTCTGCTGCGATTTAGTTTTGATAAGCATTTCTTTCGCCTTATCTTTTTTCATCATTCACCATCTCTCGGTGGATACGCCTGATATGGTGAAGATCATTCCCGGAATGTTATTGAATGTAGTGATCGGCACCATCTGTATTGCATCTCTTTCCATTTATAAAGGTATTATCCGCTACTCCGAGATCAAGGATATCATCCGCATCATCAAATTTGCATTCCTGCAGTTCGGTCTCTGGTCGGCCTTTTACCTGTCCGGCGGACTGAAATTTGTATCGCATATCACCGTTCCTTTATTACTCATCAACCTGTTTGTGGTTATCTTCCTGTTGGTGTCTTTCCGATTGCTGGTGAAAGAGATTTATTTCCGGGCGGCACAATCAAAGCCTAATTCAGCCAAGCGCACACTTATTTTTGGGGCAGGCATGATGGGACAGATCACCAAGAAAGTACTGGAACAGGACATCAATATCAACACAACCCTGGTAGGCTTTATTGATGACAGCTATTATAAGATCGGGAAGAAAATTGAGGGACTACCCATTTACAACGCCGTTGATCCACACCTCACCAAACTGATCCGTGAAAAAAAGATCACGCAGATATACATCGCCATCAACAAACTTTCAGTGGAAAGAAAGATGGCGCTGGCAGATGTATGTACGCCTTTTAAAGTAAAGATCAACGTGGTGCCCCATGCCAATCAATGGTCGGGCGGTTTATTCCAGAAGAACCAGGTGCGGGAAATGAATATTGAGGAATTATTACAGAGAGATGAGATCATTATTCCCAACGACTTAACCAACAACAATTACAACGACACCACCATCCTGGTTACCGGCGCTGCAGGTTCCATCGGCAGCGAGATTTGCCGGCAACTGATCACTCAAAAGATCAAACGGCTTATCCTGCTTGATCAGTCTGAGTCAGGTCTTTTTGACATGGAATATGAATTACGTCAGAAAGGATACCATAACGACCTGCATATTGAAGTGGCTTCAGCCAAGGATTACCAGCGGGTAAAAAAGATCTTCAACGCTTACAAACCTTCGGTGGTATTTCATGTGGCGGCCTATAAGCACGTACCGTTGATGGAAGATTTTCCGGGAGAAGCAGTGCAGACAAATATTTTCGGCACCAAGGTGATTGCAGACCTGTCGGTTTTATTCAGTGTAAAAACATTTGTGCTGGTATCCACTGATAAAGCGGTAAACCCAACCAACGTAATGGGCGCCACCAAGCGGATATCCGAAATTTATATCCAGTCACTCAACGACCGCTTTGAGTCGAACACGAATTTCATTACCACCCGTTTTGGAAATGTGTTGGGTTCTGCCGGATCGGTAGTGGCAACTTTTAAAAAGCAAATTGCTGAAGGTGGTCCTATCACCATCACACACCCCGATATCACCCGCTATTTTATGACCATCCCTGAAGCAGCCAAACTGGTGTTGGAAGCCGGTAAGATCGGTCGTACAGGCGATATTCTGGTATTCGACATGGGCAAACCGGTACGCATACTCGATTTAGCCACCCGGATGATTCAACTCGCCGGCCTTGAACCTGGTAAGGATATCGAGATCAAATACACACAACTGCGGCCCGGTGAAAAAATGTATGAAGAGTTGTTTAAAGATTCGGAAGAACTGGCTCCCACCGACCACCCTAAAATATTAAGGGCTAAAAAAGCGGTGAACAAGAATCCCGATTTTTACACGCTTCTTAATGAGTTACTGGAAGTGGCTAAAACGCACAATGCAGAACCTATCCTGGAATTGGTAACAAAGATGTTACCCGAATTCAGGCATTCTCCCAACAAACTGAAAAAGGAAATTATCTACAACAGCGAAACATTGTAGAGCCATTCAATCAAATACTTTCTTCAAAATAATTTTGGATAACGGCAGCAGGTTCATTGCTGCCGTTGTTATTTATCAGCTCCACTCTTTCTCCTCTTTGGCTCTTTTTTTATCTACGCTGCTGGCCAGCAAAATACTGATCCAGTAAAGAAACACCAAGGGGATGGCTACGAGAAACTGGCTGGTCCAGTCGGGCGATGGTGTGATAACGGCAGCCACCACCAGGATGATCACCAGGGCAAACTTGAAATATTTTTTCAGGAGATCGCCGGTTACAATCCCGATCCTTGCGAGTACATAGGAAAGCACCGGCAGTTCAAATGCAAGGCCACAGCCCAATAATAAATTTGTAAGGCTGTCGATATAATCATTAATGGAAGGGCGGTACACGATCATGCCGGATTTGCCCAATGAAAAACCTGCCAGGAAGTTGAACGTAAACGGGGCCAGTAAATAATACCCGAACAGTACGCCGGAAAAAAAACAAACAGAAACATAGAAGATGCTGCCGGTGGCATATTTACGTTCTTTATCGCTGAGAGCCGGCTTGATGAAGCGCCACAATTCCCACAGGATATACGGGAAGGCAGCGATCACACCACCGATCATTGCAATATTGATGGCCGAAGTGAAGGTGCCGTTTACTTCAGTTACCTGGAAGCTGATCATCACAGGGGGCATACAAAAACTGTCGCCGAGATGCAGCCAGTGGCCAAGGTTGCACAAGCCGGTATAGGTTATAAATTTTTCATTGGCCGGGGCAAGAATAATATTATCGTAGATCCAGTCGATATAAATAAAAATAGTTACCGCTGCCACCAGCCATGCCACCACACTCCTGATGATGTGCCAGCGCAGTTCTTCGATATGATCGAAAAAGCTCATCTCCGCCTGTTCCGGCTCTGCTTTACCACGAATGCGGCTGAAAAAAGATTTTCGCTCTGATGATTTTGTTGCCAAAAGGATAGATTGTTTAAATAGCTTAAAACATGTTAAGTCCGCAAAAATAAAACTCTTTTACCATAGTGTGGTCAGGCGCCTGCGGCCTGGTTCACATTCCCCGTTCTTTTAAGCACTCCCCAGCCCTGCAATTCACCCTTGATGGCTTTATTGAATGATTTTATAAGGATATAATACATCAGTTGCCGGTACACCAATCGTTGCGGTATCATCCAGATAAGTTTTTTATAGTCTTCTTTTTCAAAAGCAAAAGCCAGTGCTGCACCCGCCACATCCACCAGTGTAAAAACCAGGTAGTACAACAGGATGTTGCCGGCATCGGCAGGGATAATACCCAGCCCGGCCGCTATAAGGCTAAGCACCAGCAACAGGTCGGCCAGAGGTGCCAGGAAGGGCAGTATCACCTGGTACACCAGGATGTTCGGCAGTGCCACCATTCCAAAATTTTTATATCGCCGGTTAAATACCGCATCACGGTGTTTCCAGAAACATTGCATCACGCCAAAGCTCCACCTGAAACGTTGACGCATGAACTGCCGCATTGTTTCCGGCGCTTCTGTGTAGGAAATGGCTTCATTGCAGTTACGCACCTGGTAACCATTCCGGTGCAGGCGCATGGTCAGGTCACAATCTTCTGCAAGGGTGTCCATGGTAAAACCACCTGCTTTAATAATGGCCTCCTTCCTGAAAGCGCCGATGGCACCGGGTACCACGGTAATGCAGTTCAGCAGGTCAAATGCCCGCCTGTCAAAATTCTGCGACGTAATATATTCAATGCTCTGCCACCGTGTGATCATATTCACTTCATTTCCCACTTTTACGTTTCCTGCCACGGCACCCACCGGTTCTGCTTGTGCAGCCACAATAAATTTCTTCATTAATTCAGTCACCGCATTTTTCTTTAATTGCGTGTCGGCATCTATGCATACCACAAAGTCGCTGTTGGCCCGGCTGATGCCAAAGTTCAACGCCGAAGCTTTTCCCCCGTTTTCTTTCGTATATACAAACACGTTAGCTGTATACCGGAATGCCTGCTGAACATTTTCGTACGTACTGTCTTTACTTCCATCATCTACAAAAATGATCTCAAGCTGTGGGTAATCCTGGTTCAGTAAACTGGTTACAGTTCTTACTGCATTCACTTCCTCATTGTAGGCTGGTACAATAATACTCACAAGGGGTTGTGTGCCTGGCGGCAGTACAGCAAGGACTGTTGCTGCCGCTTCCTTTCTTTTTTGCAGGGAGGCCAATACAGCCATGGCGATCATGCGGGCTACCGACAAAAAAATGCCGACGAGGAAAAGAGAAAACACCAGGTGGCTTCCCCAGTAGTAGGCTTCAGCGAAAAAGAAGTTTACCCTCGTTAGCCAGGCATCTTTGGTGGGCGGTATCCGTGGCATCACATCATCCCGGGTTTTTCCCATCAGGTTGGCAACAGTGGTAAACTGGTATCCTCTTTTTTTAAAGTAGTCAATTATTCTCGGCAATGCATCAATGGTAGGCTGGCGGGTCAATCCACCCGCATCATGCAATAATATAATACTGGCGCCCCGGTTCTCCACCTGGGATATCGTTCGGGCAACAATGGAATCGGGACTTACCCCCACTTGCCAATCATTCGGATCAATGCTTTCGCCAATGGTTAAATAATTTTCTGCCCGGCTTCTTTCAATCGGCTCCAGCTCTTCGTAGGTATGCGGCTCAGAGTCGGCATTATAGGGCGCCCTGAACAAAATGGTGGAGCGGCCGGTAACACTTTCTATCAGCAGGCGGGTCAGTTTCATTTCAAGGGCAGCTCTTTGCAACCCCATCTTTGCCACATTGCTGTGAGTGAAAGTATGGTTGCCTATTTCAAATCCCAGCCTGTTGATGCGTTGCAGGATAGGAATGTTTTTTTCTGCCTGTATGCCTACCACAAAAAAAGTAGCGGGTACTTTTTCCCTTTCAAGTATGTCGAGTATCTGTGGTGTCCATTCGGCATCGGGTCCATCATCAAAAGTGAGAATCAGTTTATGCCCGGGCCCTGGCGGGGTGGTATCCTCGGCAAATTTTTGAATGATGTAACCCGAAGGTAATTGCTCATAGTTTTGTTCGGCTATCAACAACTCAGCAGTATCCAGTTCTATCTTTATCTTTCCTTCCTGCGGTGCTGCGATAATGTTCAGCACTTCGCCTTCGCCATCATAAGATACATTGTTGGCGATGAAAGGGATAGTGGAAATGCTGTTGAAATCAAATGGTTTTGCTGCCAATGAATCGCGGCTTAGGTTTCGGCTGTAAAAAGTCCATAGCCTTGCATCTTCACCGCCCATGCGCCACAAGGCAGTACCGGCGGTTGAGTATTCATCACTAAACCGAAGAATGTTGAACGACGTGGCAGCATCGGTACACCAGATCTCATGTTGGATGCTTAACGGTTCACCTTCTTCGTTGTCTGCCGCCTCGCTATATGTATAATGCAGGTTATAGGTATCGTTGTCAAAATCTATAACGGCCTGTTTTACCCGGGCTTTATTAATGGCTTCGTTGTAAGTGATGGTTACGCAGGTGTCTTTTCCTGCAGGCGTTTTATACCAATCATACCCGTAACCTGCAATGCCCAGGATAATTTTCTCAGGCTCTATTTTTTTGGCGGTCCAGTCTACAGCTTCTTCAATCCACTTCTGCGCACTTATGGGGCCAGGGCCGGTGGAAGATTCATACTGGTCGTAAGCCATCAACACGATATAGTCGTTACAAGCGCTTAGTTTCTTATAATCATAATCATCATTTTTTACCGCTACATCCATTGTCACCGACAGGTTACGTGCATGAAGGGTTTTGAACAATGCTTCCTGGAAAACCGACAGGGCTGTGTTCCCGTTTTCCCTCAGTTCCTCAAAGTCAATATTGATCCCATCAAAATGGTAACGGGTAAGGGTATCCGCCAGTTGCGAAATAAATTGCGTTTGTACGGCGGGGTTATTGAGTATTTGATGCAGCAGGGCCCCATCAAAGCTTTTTTTGGCGGAATTGTAATTGGTGAGCATGGGCATGATGCGCAGTTTCCGTTGCCGCATGATCGCCAGGCCTGCGCTGTCGATACGGGTTTGCAGGCGGTGGGTGATGGTATCGATGAAAAACCATTCAGGAAAGATCACATTCAGGTGATTACTGTAATTTTTCAGGTCTGCCAGGGAGGTCTGGCCGTTCCAGGGCGAATAAAATGCAGCCCTGATGTTAGAGATACCGGTGATTTTTTTGTCGGCCAGGTGAAGGTTTTTCAGGGAATCTTCTTTGGCTTTCTTAAATAAAAAATCTTTGAACCCCTTATATTTTTTATTGAAACTCTGCCTGAAGGTGAACGGGTTTCCGGGGTCCAGCTTTTCCTGGTAGGCCCTGGCTTTTTCCTGCAGGTTGGGAACAGAGGGGTTGGTGGCGCTGATAACCGCCACCACCAGCACTGCCACCAGGAATACAGCGATCATCAGCAATATCCTGAACGACCATTTATAGCGTTTCCAGCGGGTGGGGCTGGTTGTTTGAAATATCTGCGCATTTCCACTCATCGGGTGTAAAAATAATTGAAGTATGCATCGTTTTGCAAAACAAAGCGGCGGCGTTTAGGTAAATTTATGCTACTTAACATGTGGTTAACCTGCCCCCGGTGCAGATTTAAAACCATAGCCTGAACTTTGTACCGATGAGGTCTGCAACTTTAAGATGGATCATGGTTGGATGCAGTGTGATCATTGCGTTGATTCTGATAGCACAATTATATTGGCTCAAGCGGGTGTACACCCTCGAAGAACACCAGTTCAATTACGGGGTGCTCAAAAGCATCAGGGGTATGTTCAATGATATGGACATGGCAGACGATACAAAACAGGTTAAACAAATAGTGGAACTGGAAGATGCCAACACCTACCTCGTAAAACTTGATTCAGTGCCGCCAAAGGATACGGTGAAATTTTACCTGGCCAACGAGTTTGAGGACTTTGATGTGTGGACGGATTGCAATGTGGCGCTGTACCGGGCCAATAAAAATTCATTTGAATACCAGTATTACATACCGGCAGCGGGATCACGCTACCCTAAAATGGTGGATGCCCGGCAAACGGTGATCAAAAAAAATTACGATTACCTGATGCTTTATTTTCCGCACCGTGGCAAATACATCATCGAGGAAATGTTGTTCTGGATCGTAACGGCCGTGTTGCTGCTTTTTATTTTGATCGCACTTTCTATCAGCATGCTGTATTTATACCGGCAGAAATTTTTGAATGAACTGCAGAAGGACTTCGTGAATAATTTCACCCATGAATTTAAAACACCGCTGGCGGTAATGAAGATTGCGAGTGATGTGCTGGTGCAGCCGGGTATCGAAAACAAACCGGAACGTTTGGTGAAATATGGAACAGTGATCAAGGAACAAACCGAACACCTGCAGCACCAGGTGGAACGGCTGTTGAAAACCGCCACCATCGAAAACAACAAACTGCCGGTAAAAAAAGAAGCCTGCCAGTTGAATGAAGTGATACAGAATGCACTTGACCAGATTGAACCTTTCATCAGCAGCCGGCAGGCAAAAGTTGATTTTGTGCCCGACGAAAATGAACCGGTGATCTATGCGGATAAATCGCAACTGCAACTGGTGATGATCAACCTGGTGGAGAATGCCATTAAATACAGCAGTAACCAGCCACATATCATCATCGAACTGAAGAATGGCGATTCAGACTATTATTCCATTTTGGTGAAAGACAACGGCATTGGCATCGAGGAAAAAAATATTAAATTCCTGTTTAAAAAGTTTTACCGCGTACCCACCGGCAACGTACATAATGTAACCGGCTTTGGTCTCGGCTTAAATTTTGTTAAAAAAGTGATCGATGCGCACAATGGAAGAATAAGTATTCACAGCGTGGTGGGCATTGGCACCGAGTTCAAAATTCAATTACCAAAAAAATAAATTCATCATGCAAGGCAAAGCAAAAGTATTACTCGCCGAAGACGATACATCGCTGGCATTTGTTATTAAGGATAACCTGGAAGAAGAAGGCTATGAAGTGGTCTGGAGCCCTGATGGTGAAACAGCATTGCAGCAGTTTTTAAAAGGCGGCATCGATATTTGCCTGCTCGATGTGATGATGCCGGTGAAAGATGGTTTTACCCTTGCCAAAAAGATCAGGCAAAAAAGTGATGTGGTTCCTTTGTTATTCATCACTGCCAAGTCGCTCGAGCAGGATAAGCTGGATGGGTTTAAAACCGGTGCCGATGACTATATCACCAAACCTTTCAGTATGAAAGAGCTACTGATGCGGATGGAAGTTTTTTTGAGGCGTACCAAAAAAATGCATTCAGAAGAAGTGAAAGAATACAAGTTGGGTAAGCTCCGTTTTTCGTATACCAATCTCCGTTTGTACAACGGCGAGGAAGAATTTTCATTAACCCAACGGGAGGCTGACCTGCTGCGCTTTTTCTGCGATCACTCCAATAAAGTGTTGAAGCGGGAAGAAATATTACTCAACGTATGGGGAAAAGATGATTACTTTTTAGGAAGGAGCATGGATGTGTTCATCACAAGACTCAGAAAGCATTTTAAAGCAGATGCCAGCGTGATACTGGAAACCATTCATGGTATCGGCTTTAGGCTCAATGCCTGAATCATCAAAGTCAGCAACAGTTTTCATCCGGCCCGGCGCCGGATTTTTTATTACCCGCTGCAGGGTATTGTTTGCCCACACCATTGCAATACCTTTCATGCAAAATTACCAACATGAAAAATTTGCTCTTGCTGGCGTTGTCTGTTATCACGCTTACACTACAAGCCCAGGTAAAGCATATTGAAAAAAATCTTGCAGACAGGGATTTGAATTTTGCCTGCAATTTTTTTGACCACAGCGCCGCCTACCTGCCACCACCGGCAGCTGTGATCAAAGATGAGGATGCCGAAAGGTGGATGCGTGGCATGGTGAATAAGATTATGTATGTAACAGGTCTCCAGAACCGGTACCAGTTGCGGGCCCTCAAAAATTATAACAATTGCTCAGCCGTTTGCCTGAATAATAATATCGGGCAGGACAGGTTCATCCAGTTTGACCGGGCTTTTCTTGAAAATTATCAAAAGCAAACAGCCAACAAATGGTTTGTGGTGGGCGTATTGGCACACGAAATCGGCCATCACCTCAATGGCCATTCGGTGGAAGGGGTGGGAAGCAGGCCGAACAAGGAAATTGAAGCTGATGAATTTGCCGGTTTTGTGTTGCAGAAATTAGGCGCCACCCTGCAGGAAGCACAGGGCATTTTCAGTTTTTTGTCTGATACAGAAGGCCCTCCCACACATCCTGTTAAAGCGAGGCGGTACGAAGCCATTAAGCGGGGCTGGGATAAAGCTGCCGGCAAAGTATCATTGGCAACCCTGAGTTTTAATGAAGCGGACACTAAAAGTTTTGCCCACGGTGATTTACTCGAATCGAGGAAAAAGGTTGACGTGAACGAGAAAATGGAGCTGGTTAACCAGGCACTCAATGAAGTACCCGACTATGCGGAAGCCGTGAGTGAAAAGGGATTGATTTATGCCCAGATGAAAAAATTTGACAGTGCCGTTTACTATTGTAACCAGGCAGCGGGAATGGAACCCGCCATTGGACTCCTGCGGTACAACCTGGCGAAAGTATTATACCTGGCTGGTGATGCAAAAAATGCTGCCTTATATATTGAGGATGCCATTTACCTGAAGCCGGCTTTTGCCGCTGCCCATCACCTCAAAGCATTGATGCTGCTTGATAAACACGAATTTGCTGAGGCAGAAAAAAACTGCGACATCGCCCTTGCCATACGGGCTGATACTAATTTTGAGTTGGCGGAAATGCTGGAAACAAAGGGCATTGCCATGTATGAGCTCGGAAAGCAGGACGCCTCAATGGAATACTTTGAAGCCGCGAAAAAACTAAATCCTTATAGCCTGCGTATTGGCAGTTACCTGAAGAAAAAAGGAAAGTGATGTAAAAGAGAAGCCCCGGTAGATACCGGGGCCGTTTACCAAAACTAACTGCTTATGAGAAAATCTTAAATTAAATGTTGTTACAATTATATACGCAAATCAGGTGCCATTCGTTGAAAGCCTGTTGTTAAAACTTTTATAAGGCTTTATCAGCTTCGGGTATATAACGAAAAAAAGAACTGTTTATTTTGAGAGGATAACTTTTTTATGTTTTTCCGCTCATTTATCTGACATAAAGGTAGGGCATTCGTTTAATGCTATCCTTACCATACATCCATTAAAAGCTTGCTTTAACAATTATTTAAAGGCAGGTTTATTAAGCCTGCGTTCATCATTTCATAAAGCCTTTTATCATATCCATCAAGCCGCCGTTTTCGCTGCCAGCCTGTGCCTGCTGTGCCCCGCCGGTAACTTTGCTTACGATATCACTCAGCTCAATCTTACCATCTCCGTCTGCATCCAGCGAAGAGCCACCCAGTTTTCCCAAAATGCCATTCAGGTCAAACCCTCCTGCGCCGGATTGTCCACCATTGCCGGTAAGTGAACCAATGATATTGTTGATGTCAAAACTGCTGTCGTTGGGATTATTGGTTTTACCAACCAGGCTGCTGATCACTGAGGGAATTAAGCTGCCGGCAATACCATTTGCCTGGTCGCCCGCAATGCCATGATTGTTGGTGAGTTTCTGGGTAAAATTGCTGATGATATTACTCACAATGGGATTGTTAAGTAAACTGTTACCGCCGGTTGATTGGCCACCGCCAAAAAGCGACAGCACATTGGGCAATCCGCCCCCCGCAAGCGTTCCTTGTAATTCTTCCGCTACGGAATGAGTGGCCGATGCCAGTACCGCATCATTTTGTTCGTTGGGAACTGCCGGGTTGTTGATTACGGAATCAACACCTTCTTCTTTGATCAGGTTGAATAAATTTTCGAGCATGGTTGCTGATTTGAGTTTAAATGTAATGAGTTCTTTTTACAAGTCAAAGCATTAGATGGTCTCAAATAGCAAATGGTTGCATCTACTGCTGATTTGCCAGTTTTTCTGCATTTTCAGCAAACTGAAGCGCCTCGATAAATTCCTGCACACCTCCGTTCAGGACTTCATCAAGGTTATACACGGTCAGGCCGATGCGGTGATCCGTAACGCGGCCCTGGGGGTAGTTATAGGTCCTGATCTTGGCACTGCGGTCGCCCGTGCTTACCAGGCTTTTGCGCCTTTTTGATATTTCTTCCTCTGCCTTCCGTACTTCTTCATCATATAATTTGGTACGGAGCATCTCCATGGCTTTCAGCTTATTGCCCAACTGGCTGCGCTCTGTTTGACATACCACCACAATGCCGGTGGGTTTATGCGTGAGGAATACCTTGGTCTCCACCTTATTTACATTCTGGCCACCGGCGCCACCGCTGCGGGCCGTTTCCATTTTTACATCACTTTCCTTCAGTTCAAAATCCACTTCATCTGCTTCCGGCATCACAGCCACCGTGGCGGCGCTGGTATGTACCCGGCCACTGGCCTCCGTATCGGGCACCCTTTGTACCCGGTGTACGCCGCTTTCAAACTTCAGCGTTCCATACACATCATCACCCACCACTTCCACCTGCACCTCTTTGTAACCGCCTACCGTACCCTCGCTTTCGCTCAGCAGTGCAGTTTTCCATCCTTTTCTTTCACAATATTTCAGGTACATCCGCAACAGGTTACCGGCAAACAATGAAGCTTCATCGCCGCCCGTACCGGCCCGTATTTCAAGGATCGCATTTTTTTCATCGAAGGGATCTTTTGGTATCAACAGGTTGCGTAAATGCTTTTCCTGTGCTTCTTTTTGTTCCTCCAGTCCGGGTAATTCGAGCTTGGCCAGTTCCCTCATTTCAGCATCATCGCCACCCAACACTTCTTTATTGAATTCAATATCATCCAGCAATTTTACATAAGCATCCCTTGCCTGCACAATTTTTTCAAGACTGCGGTATTCTTTGCTGATGGCTGCAAACTTTTTATTGTCTGCCACAATCTCTGGGTTGGTAAGCGCCACACCCAGGTTTTCAAACTTACCTTTTATCGCATCTAATTTCTCTAACATAACAGCTTGCCGAATGCCTTTTAATATGAATAATTTTGTTGCGGGCCATACAATTTACAGCAGCATCGTTGCGTCGCACTCTTGTACAGCCTACCTTTGAGCGGCTAATAATTGCCCCTGCCGGGGCGGCGGCAAAATTACAGGATATCAATCAATCATTTTGTACAGAAAATTAAGCGCAGATAACATTTTTACCGGGCATGAACTGTTGAACGCCGGTAATGTACTGGTAACAGATAACCATGGCGGTGTAATTGAGATCGTTCCTGTGGAAGATGCCGGCGGCGATGTTGAATATTTCGAAGGCATACTGAGCCCCGGGTTTATCAATGCCCATTGCCACCTCGAACTAAGCCACATGAAAGGGTTGATCCCTGAAACGACCGGGCTGGTTGATTTTGTACTGAAAGTTATTTTTGAACGGCATTTTACGGAACCGGAAATTGTAGCAGCCATTGCTGCAGCCGAAAAAGAAATGTTGCAAAATGGAATTGTGGCTGTGGGAGATATTTGTAATAATACGCTCACCATTCCTCAAAAGCAACAGAACAATCTCCGGTATTATAATTTTATTGAGGCCAGCGGGTTTCCTCCTTCAGTGTCTGCAATGCGGTTTGAGCGCAGCCAAAATTTTTACAATGAGTATGCAGCCCTGTTTGCTCAAAGCAGTATAGTACCGCATGCACCATATTCTGTTTCGCCGGAATTGTTCGCCATGATCAATGAGCAGGCACATAATAAAGTACTCAGTATTCACAACCAGGAAACAAGTGCAGAAAATGAGTTTTTTGAAAATGGCGGGGGAGATTTCCGGCATTTGTACCAAACACTGAATATCGATACTTCCTTTTTTAATCCCCCGGGTAAAACCAGCTTACAAACATATTTACCCTTTCTCACCAATCAGCAATCACTCCTGTTGGTGCACAATGTTTGTACAACAGAAAGCGATGTTTGTTTTGAGAAAGATCATACTTCATCCATCACTCATCACCCATCAGTATATTATTGCCTTTGCCCCAATGCCAATTTATATATTACCGGCAACTTACCCGATGTAGATCTGCTGCTACGCCAGCAATGCAATATTGTGTTAGGCACCGACAGCCTTGCATCCAATCATCAGCTTGGTATCCTTGAGGAAATGAAAACACTGCAACAACATTTCCCTCAACTTTCAACAGCAACACTACTACAATGGGCCACCTTCAATGGTGCAAAAGCATTGCAGATGGATGGGGAGCTGGGAAGTTTTGAAAAAGGGAAAAAGCCCGGCATCGTTTCTATCCGGCAAATGGATGAAATGCAGTTAGGAAAACAAGCTGTTGCAAATAGAATTTTATAACAAGGCTTAACTGAACAAAAATTCAATATCATCTTCCGTCAGGGCCTTTACAAAACTTTCTTCTTCGCTCACCAGTTCATCGGCCAGTTTCTTTTTGCGATGCTGCAACTGCATGATCTTTTCTTCGATGGTTCCTTTGCAAACAAGGCTGTAAGCAAAAACGGTGTTCACCTGTCCAATGCGGTGGGTACGGTCGATCGCCTGTTGCTGCACCGCGGTATTCCACCAGGGATCAAAAAGGAAAACGTATTCGGCCGCCGTGAGGTTGAGGCCGGCGTTGCCTGCTTTCAAGCTGATCAGAAAAACTTTTTCAACACTTTCTTTTTGTTGAAAGCTGTTCACCAGTTCCTGTCGTTGAGGTACTGGCGTGCTGCCATCCAGACGGCAGTAAGGAATACCATGTTTTATAAAATCTCTCTCCAACAGGTCGAGCATGCCGGTAAATTGCGAAAACACCAATGCTTTGTGTGCCGGAATAAGGTTGAGCAGTTCCGATATCAACACCTCTGTTTTCACAGAATCATAAGTAAAAAGTTCTTCGTCTTTTACCAGTTCACAACTGTTGCAGGCCTGTCGCAGTTTCAGTAATCCATTGATCACACTCAGTTTGCCACTGTTAAGTCCTTTCGCTTTTATTTCAATGAATACGCTGCTGCGGATATTTTCCCTGATCGTTTCGTAGGCTGCTTTTTGATCGGCGCCCATTTCACACCATAAAATACTGTTCACTTTTTCTGGGAGATCGGTTGCCACCTGTTCTTTGGTGCGCCTCAGGATGAAGGGGGCGGTAAGCTTCTTCAGTGCCGCAATTTTTTCCGGATCCTGATCCCGGTCGATCGCATCCGCATATTCCCGTTTAAAAAATTCGCGGCTGCCAAACATGCCTGGCAATAAAAAACTTAGTTGTGCATACAGGTCAAAAGTGTTGTTCATCACCGGCGTGCCACTCAGCGCCACGCGGCTGTTGGCATTTACCAGGTTCACTGCTTTGGTGATCAGCGCCGCCGGGTTTTTAATATTATGACTTTCGTCGATCACCGCAATGCCAAAGTGGGTGGCAGCAATGCTGTCGATATCACTTCTGAGTGTGCTGTAGGTGGTAAGGATCACCTCGGCGTTCCCATGTTCAATATTCATCACATCACGGCCCGCGCCATGATGGATTAATACACGCAGGTGTGGCGCAAATTTTTCCAGCTCCTGCTGCCAGTTGTACAGGAGACTCGATGGGCAAACGATCAGGTGTTTTTGTTGGGGCTGTTGCTGCACGGCATAAGCAATAAAACAGATCGTTTGGAGTGTTTTTCCCAGGCCCATGTCATCTGCCAGGCAGGTGCCGGCGCCGGCTTCTGCCAAAAGTACCATCCATTCAAACCCTTTTTGCTGGTAAGGGCGCAACACGGCGTTGATACCCGCCGGCACGGGATATAAAATAGTTTCGGGCTGCTGCCACTGACTCCATTTTTGCCACCAGTCTGCCTTGATCGTTGTTCTGAAGCCCGTTTCACTGGTTGGCTGTTCCGCATCTGTAAGCAGCATCCACCTGGCCACCTCCAGTTCTTTTTTATTAAGAATGCGACCGTGTTTTACCAACATGGAAAACTGTTCCAGCCATTCCTGCCCCAATATGCCCAGGCTTCCATCTTTTAATAAAATAGCTTTTTGATTGGCAAGCAATGTTTTTTGCAGGTCGTGCAGGGGAATGACCTCGCTGCCAAATGAAAGTTCAAAACCAAGTGTTAGTTTATTGTCTTTTTCCTGCAACACATTACAATTGGTTACCGGCTTGTGACTGCTGTACCGGAAATGTTGCAGCATGTCCATCCCGATCAACGGAATATTTTGCTCCAGCAGTTGGTGATAGGTTTTTAAAAACCATTGTTTTTTTTGTGCATCTGCAAACGATAAATAATAATACCCGTTCAACTGTCTTGAAAAATTCGGGTGCATTTGTTGCAGTTGTCGGGAAAACTGTTGTTCTGCTTCTTTATGGCGCAGGATACTGTAGGCTGCACCGGCCCTGGTGAAATTATACACCGGCTGCCATTCGCCGTCCACAACAAATCCGTCATACACCCATTGCGGCGTAAGTACGAGGAAGGAGTCACTGATCTCGCTCAACAATATCCTGTTTACCGGCATTGTATCAATCACATCCTGATTAAACAAGTTATTACGGTTTACCGGGTAGTCTTCTTCAAGCCGGGCCAGCACCAGCCGGGCGAGTGCATCCGCATCATTACTGTATTGTGCCGGATCGTTCGATTGCAGCCATTCGAGAGTTTTATAATCTTTATGGGCCAGCAAAAAATACTCGTTATTACTCAATAGTAAAAAATCATAGCGGGTAAAATCTTCCAGCGGGAAAACGCTGCCGTTCAACAGTACATTGGTTTGCAGATGAAGCGCTTCGCTTTTTTTCACCACTTCAAACTCCAGTTTTGGTTTATAGGAACTGAAACTGCAGGGAGCCGTTTTTGTATTTTGTTTGTTGATTAAAATTTTGTGTTGCCATTTCAACAGGGAAGCAAAAGGTTTCAACTGCTCAAATAAACCGTGCAATGTTCTCAGCAGGGCATTCCCGTAAAATGTTTCAAAGGCAATGCCGCCTTTGGCTGTTTTATAACGGTTTACGATGTTGGTGTGTCTTTTACCCGATTGAAGTTTATTGAAGGATACCAGCACTTCTTTAGCAAGCCGGGGCAGTTCAGCAAATGATTCATTCACTTCCTGTACGGTTAGCTCATGCAACACATAATCAAAACCCGTGGCGGTTTTTACATAATGCTGCGCCTGCAGGATATCATCATTGTGCACTAACTGTTGTGGCCGCATCACCAGGCTTACCTTTCTCTTGCTTTCCATCGGTTCAAAATTGCCGGCAAACTTAGTAGTACGAACCGATATTATAAAAGATAAATTTCGGGCAGCTCCCACCCGAAGCCCCCATTGATGAAAGACACTGCCACCTTATAATTTCACAAACTCCACCCGCCGGTTGGCGGCTCTTCCTTCTTTGGTCGCATTGTCGGCCACGGGCTCCTGTTCACCTTTTCCATCGGTTTCAATACGGGTGGCATCCACGTCAAAATCATGTACCAGCGCATCTTTCACAGCGGCTGCTCTTTTTTGGGAAAGGTCCAGGTTGGCAGCACTGGCCCCGTCACTGTCGGTATGCCCGGTGATCTTAATGCGCAACCCCGGCTGGTCTTTTAAAACCCCCGCCAGCTCTTTTAGGATGCCGGTCGATTGTGGTTTGAGCGTGGCTGTATTTACATCAAATAAAATAGCGGTGGTACTAAAATGTCCCGTTTTCAATAGCTGGTTACGGCTGTCTTCCACTCCCCTGGCCACTTTGATATTGCTTACATAAAACCCATACTGTTCTTCAGCGTAATTGGTGGACCCGATCTTAAAAAACAATTGATTCATCAACTTACCGGCTTCAATCGCCTTTGGAACGTCAAATGCTTTTGTTTCATTGATCCAGATACGGAATCGTTGTTTTTGTACCTGTATGGCAACATGTACCGGCCTGCCAAAATAATTTTCGAGTGCCGCATATTGTTTCGGTTCACTTTTAAAATATGGTTTTGCATCCGTGAAAGATTCCACCAACAAGTTGCTGCTGTTGTAGGTGCCGGGTTGCATTTTCACTTCTACGGAAGCATATTTATTGTACTCTTTTAAAAAGTTGTTGCCGGTGGTGCTTTCAGCAGCGGTAGCAAGTACACCCACGCTGAATGCAGGAAACATCCAGCCATTGTTTTTCAATTGCATTACCACGTCGAATTCGGCTGTAAAATTTTCGCTGAAATTTTTTTCATTGGCTGAGAGGTAAATGAAATTCTTATGTATGCGCAACCATTTACCCGGAATTTTATCAAGGGTCACCACTTCTCCACTGCCATTGGTATTCCAGCCGGTGGGCAGTTCGCCGGTTAATTCGCGGTCAAAGTTTTCATCATATACAATTTCCTTCCCGGCAATAAAATCATATTTCGAATAGGCAGACAAACCCGGTTCCGTTTGTTCCTTTTCATTCCCTGTAACTGCGGCTGTTTCTGTCTTTTCTTTTTTGTCCACACCTTTTCCTTCAACTGTATCTAATCCTTCATCAATCGCCTTGTCAATATGGTTATCCAGGCGCTGGCTGGCCTTTTGAGTAGCTTTGTTCTTCACTTTATTTAATAATCCACCCAGTTGGGCATTGGTGATGGCCGGTGCAAGTACCAGCAGTAAGAGCAATAATTTTTTGTTCATGGCTTTTAATTGTGCGGGCGAAAATAGGGCAGGGGTACGGCCCCGGAAGGAAGCTTGTATTGAATTGCGTGAATGGGCGTATGAAATGAGCGCAGGTATCTCAATGCAGGATGGAGTATTTACTTTTTTGTAAACAGGTTTCATTTGTCAGTAATAAATTGTATTTTTCAAAAACCAAACAATAACCTGTGGTTGTTGTTACCCGAAACCTGCACCAGGAATTTCATTCTCATCACATAACGGCATTATATGATCCAGCTTACAGTGAATCAAAAGCAATACAGTATTGACGCACCTCCCGAAATGCCTTTGCTTTGGGCGCTACGCGACATCCTGGGCCTCACGGGCACAAAGTATGGATGCGGTATGGCACAATGTGGTGCCTGCACGGTGCACCTGAATGGCGAAGCGGTGCGGTCCTGTGTTACAAAACTATCAAGGGCTGCCAACCAGCACATCACCACCATTGAAGGTTTATCAGCCGATAACAGTCATCCGTTACAAAAGGCCTGGCTGATAGAAGATGCTCCGCAATGTGGTTATTGCCAGTCAGGACAGATCATGAGTGCCGCGGTATTATTGCGGGAGAATCCAAACCCCACTGATGAAGATATTGATGATGCGATGGCAGGAAATATTTGCCGTTGCGGTACCTATCCCCGCATCCGAAAAGCCATTCACACCGCTGCAAAGTTGCAAAAAGAAGGAGGTAATAAATGAGAGACAGCAATACCATTAACAGGAGAGGGTTTTTGAAATCGGGCGCTGTATTGGGCGGCGGGCTGGTGATTTCTTTTTTTATCCCAGCCAGGGCAGGAAGATTGAAAAGCCTGGTGGATGAACCGGCAGGAGCAGAAGTATTTTCACCCAATGCATTTTTACAGATCACCACTGATAACCGCATCAAAGTGATACTGGCACATGTTGAAATGGGGCAGGGGATCTGGACAACACTTACCATGTTGCTGGCCGAAGAGCTGGATGCAGATATCAGCCAGGTTTCCATTGAACACGCACCGCCGGGCAAAGCCTACAATCATACTGAATGGGGAATGCAGATCACAGGTGGATCTTCCACCACCTACTCCGAATTCGACCGCTATCGTAAAGCTGGCGCCGCTGCCAGGATATTGCTGGTGCAGGCTGCCGCTGCCACCTGGAAGGTATCACCAACAGCTTGCAGTACGTCCAATGGGTTTGTAAAATACGGCAATAAAAAACTCAGTTATGGTGAGCTTGCGGCAGCAGCGGCTGCACTGCCTGCGTTAAAAGAAATACCACTGCGTGAAAAAAGTGAATGGAAATATATCGGCAAAGGAGTAAAGAGACTCGACGCACCGGCTAAGGTGAATGGCAGTGCTATTTTTGGAATGGATGTGCAGCAGGATGGAATGTTGATTGCAGTGGTGGCTCATTCACCCGTGATGGGAGGTAAGTTGAAAAGCTACGATGACTCCAAAACAAAACAGGTAAAAGGCGTAGTGCAGGTGGTGGAGGTTCCCAATGGGGTGGCAGTACTGGCCACTAATTACTGGGCAGCATCCGAAGGCAAAAAAGCATTGATACTGGATTGGGATCCGGGCGCCAACGCCAATCTTACCACTTCCCAACAGGTGGAAACATACAGGAAGCAGGCGGCTTCACCCGGGAAGGTCGTGGTAAAAGCCGGTGATGTTGCTGCTGCAACAGGTGCAGCGTCTAAATCAGTGGAACTCGAATACGTATTGCCTTACCTGGCACATGCTGCCATGGAACCGCTGAATTGCACCGTTAAATTGAGTGACGATAAATGTGAAATCTGGACGGGTACTCAAATGCCCGCCCTGGACCAGGCAGCCGCTGCCCGTGTATTGGGCTTTAAGCCACAGCAGGTAAGTGTTACCACCGTTTTCCTGGGTGGTGCTTTTGGCAGAAGAGCCAACCCGGCTTCAGACTTTGTGGTGGAAGCAGTACATATTGCCAAAGCCAGCGGCAAAACTGTTAAGATGATCTGGAGCAGGGAAGATGATATGAAAGCAGGCTACTACCGGCCTCTTTTTCTGCATGCCATAAAAGCGGGTATTGGTGACCGTGGTTTGCCTTTGTTCTGGCAGCATGAAGTGGTTGGCCAAAATCTTCCGATGGACGACGGCGGCGCTGCTACCGAGGGGATCAGCGATGCTGCCTATTTAAAATCCATACCAAATTATTCCATCAACCTGCACAGCATAGAGCTGCCGGTCACCACTTTGTGGTTGCGATCTGTTGGCCATACCCATACCGCTTTTGTGATGGAAACAGCCGTAGATGAACTGGCGCACCTGGCGGGTAAGGATCCTGTTGAATACCGGCGTCTTTTATTAAAAGATCATCCCAGGCACCTCGGGGTGTTGAACCTGGCAGCAGAAAAAGCAGGTTGGGGTAAACCACTGCCGCAGGGGCATTTCCACGGAGTTGCGGTACATGCTTCTTTTAAAAGCTTTGTGGCACAGGTGGCGGAAGTATCAATTGATGGCGCTGGTAAAATTAAAGTACACAAAGTAACGGCTGCAGTTGACTGCGGACTTGCCGTAAATCCTGATGGGGTGCGGGCCCAGGTAGAAAGCTGCGTTAACTACGCATTGTCGGCAGCTTTTTATGGGGCCATTACTTTTAAAAACGGCGAAGTGGAACAGAGTAATTTTCACGATTACAAAATTTTACGCATGCACGAAGCACCGCTGGTGATTGATGTTCATATCGCTGAAACCGGTGGGGAAATGGGCGGAGTAGGTGAACCTGGTTTTCCGCCAACTGCACCAGCCGTGGCAAATGCAGTGTTTGCGGCCACCGGCAAACGCCTCAGGCAACTTCCTTTCGGTGAAATGAAATTTAAAGGGGGATACATGAAGGACGAAACCGGCGGTGAGGAATTTTTCAACTGAGCATTAAAAAATCTTTTTTGTTAT
>CAYVLT010000022.1:0-30228 GCA_964452405.1 uncultured Ferruginibacter sp. | reverse complement strand
CGGCCAGCACCGGTTTGGGCATCGTACGGATGCGTTTTACGATCGGGTTGTAATGTTCTGCCAGCACCTGTTTGATCTCAACCGGGTTATCGCCCACCAGTTCACTGATATCCTGCCCGGCACAAAACGCTTTGCCAGCACCGGTCAGGTACACGGCCCTCACTTCCTCCAGTGATGCCGCTTCATCCAGTTTGCTTTGCAGCAACAACGCCATCTCCCGGTTAAAGGAATTGAATTTTTCCGGGCGGTTGAGGGTAATGAATGCAATACTGTGTTTGATATCAAATTCGATGGATGCCATGGCAATTAAATTTAGGTAAAGATCAAAACTATAAACGATTTTTCGTGCGGGCAAATAATCAAGCGGTATTATTGGTGTTGGCAATTCCGGCAACCACCAACCAAAACAAGATTCGTTGATTTTACAATTGAGAACTATTGCGTACATTTCTTTTGTAAACTCACTGCAATGGTGTTGAAAAAAAATCTTTTACCACTTTTCTTTTTTACGGCCATCCTGCTCACCTTACATGGAAAGATCTTTGCGCAGCAGGCATATACTGCTAAAGATTCCATTGAAGTGTACAACTGGCTTAACCGGGCTGATGATGCTGACTTTGAAGGAAACCTTGATGAATCAAAGCGGTGCGTGGAAAAAGCAATGACGCTCAGCCTCCGGTATAATTTTTCCCGGGGAGAAGGATTTGCTTGGTTAAAAACGGCTGATCTCAAACTGAAACAGGAAGGCATTGACGGACTTTCAAAATACTACGACAAAGCGATCCGGATCGGGGAAAAAATTCATGACGATTTCCTGGTTGGCCTCTGCTATTTTCAGCGGGGACAACAGGCAGCACAGGCAGCAGATTTTACCAGTGCAGAAAAAAATTATTCGTTGGCGCAAAATTATTTTTCTAAAACAGACAGCACCTTTTACACTGCTGTTACTTTCAACGAACTGGGGTTTATCAATGAAAAAAAGGGCAGCTATGACGATGCAGTGAAATACGACCTGAAGGCCATTACGCTGTACGGCAAAATAGGCGCTGAAAAAGAGGCAGCCAATACAAAAGGAAATCTCGGAATTATTTTTTTCAGGATGGATAAATACCCGCAAGCATTGCAGCTTTTCAGGGAGTCGGCCGCAACCAGGGAACGGTTGGGAGATGTTAAAGGCCTGGCATCAATTTATGGTAATATCACGATGCTGTTTATTCCGGGTTCCATCGACTCGGCGAAAAAATACCTGGCCCTTCAAACGGCATATGCCGAAAAATCAGGGGCCAGGTTAAACAAGGCACAGGCTTGTGTAAACACCGTTTCGATTCTCACTGCAGAAAAAAAATATGAAGAAGCAATGGATTTTGAAATGAAGGCTGTTGCGCTGTATGAAGAGGCAGGTGAAAAAACAAAGCTGGCCACCCGTTACATCAATGCCGCCGCCATCTGCAACCTGCTGAATGACTCATTAAAAGCGGAAAATTATTTTTCCAAAGCTGAACAGCTGGCAAAAGCCACCAATAGTAAAAACCTGATGCAGAATCTCTACCAGCAAAAAACCGATTTTTATAAAAGCAGGAACAATTTTAACCAGGCTTACCTTAACAGTCTTCTCTACCATCAATACCGCGACAGTATTGTGAATGAGAAAACCCTTTCCAATATTGCCGCCCTGCAAACCAGGTATGAAACAGAAAAAAAAGATTACGAGATTGCGAGGCTGGGCAGTGAAAGCCAGATTAAAACACTGGAAATAGAAAAACAGAAAGCACTGATAGCCGGCAATAAAACAGAAGTGCTGCAAAAAGAATCCCAGATAAAATTACTGCGGCAGGAACAGCAGCTCAGGGATGTGCAGTTAAGAACACAGGAGGAAGAAATTGAAAAACAGGTACTTCAAAATAAGAACAACGAACAGCAGCTGCTTCTTTCGGTACAGCAGCTTCAAATTGCAGAGAACGAAAAAAAACTGCGTATCCGGCAGCTCGATAAAGAGCGGCTGATCAGGAACGCCACAATAGGCGGTGCAGTTGTGCTGGTGTTATTTGGAATATTATTGTTCAACCGTTTCCAGTTACGTAAAAAACTGGAAGAGCAAAAAAGCCTGCTGACGATGCGTAACAAGATCTCGAGAGATCTTCATGACGATATCGGAAGCACGCTTACCAGTATCCAGATATTAAGTACCGTTTCGCAAAAAGCAATTGATGAAAATCCTCGTCAGGCCAGGCAGATGGTGGAGGAGATATCGGCGCAAAGCAAAACCATACAGCAGAACATGAGCGACATTGTATGGGCGATCAGGCCGGATAATGACAAAGTGGAAAACCTGCTGGTTCGAATGCGGGAATACATCGCTCAAACGCTGGAACCACAAAAAATAAAAACCAATTTTAATGTAACTGATGAAGCATTGGGTCGCAGCCTCCCGATGCAGCACCGCAAAGAGATCCTGTTGATTTATAAAGAAGCGATCAACAATGTTTTAAAACATTCCGGCGCCACAGAAGTAACCATCCAATTAAGCGTATCACCAGCCGGGCTGCAACTTCAGGTGGCAGACAATGGCAGCTGGAAACAAAAGGAAGCATCCAGCGGTACAGGTACTTCCAGTATCAAACAAAGAGCTGCTTTGCTTGGCGGACACCTGCAGATTAACGGAACAGACAGCGGCACCACCGTACTGCTACATATTCCGATACCATAAATATGGCATGCTTATATAACGGCACCAGGTCTAATTTTACAAACTGATGATACAGGTATTATTATATGAAGACAATGAGAATCTCCGGAACAGCCTGAAATCACTGATGCAATGGCAAACCGATGCGGAACTTGTTGCTGCCTTTCCCGATGCAGCCACATCCATCAATGACATAGCCTTTTTTAAGCCGGATGTTATCCTCATGGATATTGATATGCCTGGAATAAATGGCATTGAAGCGTTGAAAATGATCCGTAAAAAGCACCCTGATCTGCCGGTGATCATGCTTACAGTATTTGAAGACAATGACAATATCTACCATGCGATCTGCAATGGAGCCAGCGGATACATTCTTAAAAAAAATTTCGACCAGGTAATCCCTGCCATCAAAGATGTACTCAGCGGGGGTGCGCCAATGACAAGTACCGTGGCCAGGAAGGTGTTGACCTTATTTCCAAAACCGGCCATCGGCATGCATACAGAAGAAGCGGGTTTAACCACCCGTGAACAGGAACTGTTGCAATTCCTCATTCGTGGGTATAGCTATAAAATGATCGCCGACGAAATGAACATCGCTCTTGAAACCGTACGATCGCACATTAAAAAAATTTACCGGAAACTTCATGTAAACAGCGCTACAGAAGCGGTGTATAAATCCACTCAACGATAACCCCTTTATACGGCTATATTTTTTCCTGCCTTAACCCGATTATGGGATTTTCCTTTTTACTGCTAAACATCAATTTTACCCTGTAAAAAACAGCCAAACAATAAAACAGGGTTCATGAAAAAAATTTTTTTCAAACATGCAATCATCGGCAGCGTTGCCATAAGTGCCACAATTGCTGCAACCAGCCAGGTGACAGTAAGAACAAACCTCCGGATTGATGAAGGCAGGTATATGCTGCAGTTAGCAAGTGGCAAAATCATGGAAGCAGAAAGCACCAGTTTCAGAAATGATGGCGCCCGGGTACAAACAGGCACCAAATATTATACACTGAACCAGCTATGGGATATCAAACAGGCAGGCAACGGAAAATATTATATCATTAATGTGGGATCCGGTAAAGCTGTACAGGCTGGTACTGATGGAACACCGGCAACAGGAGCGACGGTTCAGTTAAAAACCGTTAATCCTGCATCAGAAAACCAGAAATGGTTGATGCAGGGTGCAGGCACCGGCAAATACACTTTTCGTTGTGCAGCTGCTGTTGGCGATAAAGTTCTGAGCGTCGCCGGCAGCATCATTGACAGGAATGGCATTGCCATGCAGGTACAGGACAACAGCAATGCAGCGCAGCAAACTTTTTCACTGGTGAAATCGTACGATAGTGCAGTAGTGCTGCAGGATAAAGTTGATCTGCGCCGCAATCAATCCTCGCTGAAACACCAGGCGCCTGTAAGGGAAAGGGGATGCTGTACTTTTTTTGGAAATCTGGCGGTGCTTGAAGCGGCGTATAAAAAAAGAGGCTACGGCGAACTTGACCTCTCAGAAGAATTTTTCACCATCATGGCGAAAGCCCTTTACCTGCACCCCGTTTGGAGCGATATAAAAAACAGTAATTACCGCGAAAATCAACTGGGTGGCTTACAGGGAGGCGGCAGTGTTGACTGGCTAACGATCGGTTTAAAAGTTCCACTTGAATCAAATGTTCCTTTTAAACCTGCCTTCGAGGGACCTGATTACTGGGACACCAGGGACCAGCGCCTCGCTGATGACTTTAATAATTCACTCTTCACCAATGCGGTGTTGAAATCGCCTCTGTATTATGGGGCCAGTTCTGCAAAACAGGTTCCGGCAGCATTGCAACGCTCGGCAGCGGAATATGAACGATTGCTGAACCTGGGTTATGAGATTGATGTTGACCTCAACATTGCCCATAATTATGTTGTGGTTGGCTATGACAAGTCGGCGCTGGGAGGTCCGGTATTTTTTGTAAAAGACAGTTATGAAACGCCTGGTACAAGGTGTTTGAGAGATTGCAATACAATCGCATACACTTCACTGTTAGGTATGATCAGTGATGCTCATTACATCACCGAAGTAAGTGAGCCTTCTGCATTTCCTGAACTGGCCTTCCTCGGCACCTGGAAACTGGATTTCGACGGGCACAAAGGGAGGCTGGATGTGTATCATATTCCCGGCATTCATAACCCGGAATTATTTGCCACTAACGGCGGACGCTCAGTAACCGACAGGCGGATCGGTGTGTTTTATGATGAAGCAGGGCATGCATTCCGCGTAAACGGCACCATCACCGGCAACAGGATAAACTTCTGGTTTGATCTTTCTTCCCCAAACCTCCGGTGGGATGAACTGAAAGGGAGGTCGTTTTCTTACGTGCTCAACCCGGCACAGGATATTATGAGTGGCTTTCACCGCGATCCCGACGGAAAGACCTACGGTGGTTATGCTGTGAAGGGAGCCTACCTGGATCATGGAGTTTCAGGTGCGCTGTTCAGCAATTTTGCCAACAACAACTGGAACCTTAAATGGGGTACCAAATCCGGGTTTGTAAGGTTTGTCCCGGGCGCCAACAGTACAACTGCAGGTGGCATTTTCAACTTTGGATCCGGCAGCATTCCGGTAACTGTTTCCCAACGAACCCCTGATGCTGCAGTGGTGATCCGCATGGGTGCACAAAGCGGATCGATAAAATTCCTGAACCACGATGAAGGCATGTGGTGCGGAAGCGATCTTTCCAACAACCCTGTTCTTTTATACAGGCAATGATCAATGCTCCTTATCAACCAAATAATATCATAACAATGAAAAAATACATAGCCTGCTTTGTTGCCGCCTTATATACCTGCGCTATAGTGCAAGCACAAAACCTTGTTCCCAACCCGCAATTCGAGACGGGCAGACCTTCCTCCACCTCCTATGTATTTCAAAATCCGCAAATGGAAAAATACCAGGGTGGCTGTCTTGAAAATTTATTCCGGTATACCCAATGCCAGCATTGGACCATGTGGCTGGGAAGCCTCACCAACCAGGCAGGTGTGTTGACTGAAACAGTGAAAGCATCTTCCAGTTGCGTTCCGCCATGGCCTAACTATGTTTCCGGAAATATGATGCATGTAAAAACAATGCTGGGTGGCAGCGGTATTGTGAATTCCGATATTGCCGCAGGCACCGCCACTGTAAAAATTTCCTGCTGGGTGTATGTGATAAAGGGTAAGGTGGATTTTGCTTTTGGGCCAACAGGTACAGGGTTGGTAAGAAGTTATTCAACCACAAGATGTAAATGGGAAAAATTGGAAATGATCAAGAAAGCAGGAGTTGCCTGCAACCAGGTTACTATCTATTCAAAAGATGCGGATGCTGAGTTTTATGTAGATGCTGTTTCGGTAACAAAATTATAATCAAATACAAACCAGGATCATGAAAAAAAAATGGAATGCTATACACGTCATGCAATCGGCCCTGTTTTGCCTGCTGCAGCTTTCACTGGTTCATCAGGCTGCTTCGCAAGGTTCGGTCGACAGCCGCATCTGCACCTGCTTCCCTTCTGCCGTATCGCCGGATTTTATGCTGGGAACAAAGGTCTTTTATGGATCGGTGGGCATCGCATTGTCAAGAGACATGGAGATTCAGCCCAACCAACTGCAACCGGTAAAATTTATTATCCCTCAACTGGTACCTAAAGCCGGTTGTACCACCGCTTACAGCATTTATATTTCGGATGACCATGGAACAAAAGTGTATGAATCAGCAGGAAAAAATAATGAAATAACTTACCGCTTTCCCGGTTGCAGCCAATGGTACAATGTTAATTTAACTGTATCAGCCCAGCCTGCAAGCGGCAGTGCCGGTAATTGCAGCAGGCGTATTCATGTGAAGGTAAAACCCAGGTGCAACACGACAGTGTGCAATTGTTCCGGACTTTCCCTCAAATCAAAAACAGCCCCCGGCAATGCTGACCTGAATATCAACGGGGGATTGGAATGTCTTCCATCTGCGGGTAACCAGCGACGTTATGTATTGAAGTTTGGCATCGTTAATAAATCCAACTGCATTCTTACCGTTCAAACGATCACCGTACACGGGCAAACAGTTGAAGTGCCTGCATTCCAGACGCTTCCTCAAACGGAAACAAAAGGGATCTCCCTGGGTTTCTCCACTGCACTTTCACAGGCACCACCTGTTGAAACAAAGGTACTGGCGATAGTCCGCTACAAACTGAATGACAAGAGTTGTTCCACAGCCATGGACCTTCCCTATACTCCTTGCAAATGATCAAACATCAAAAACAAACACAATGAAAAAGCATACGTTATTCCTGTTCTTATTTTCAATGACCTGCCTGCAGGCTTTACCCCAGGAAGCAAAGCCTGCCCCCAGGTTGGTAAAATCAGCAGAAAAGGTAAACCAGCAATCACAGAAAGCTGCAGAGGCCAGTGCCTCCGTGGTTGACCAGGCGCAGCAAACTGCCAACAATGTAAACCAGGTGGCGGCGAATGTAAAAACCATCGTTAAAATTTTTGAACCCATCCTGCGCTTTCGCCTGAAAAAGAAAACCGGTACCAATGAAGGAAATAATAGTGCTGAAACCGTTGCACCAACCTCCACCGAAACTGCCGATACCGGTACCAGCAACTCCCAGTTGCCTGCAGCAACTTACGGTGACGCCCCAGCGCAATATGTAACACAAAATGATATTGCACAGGGAGTGCCCATAACTACTGAAAGTGCGGCTTACAATACCGACGGTACGGCAAACCTCGGATCACAGAACAACAACAGCTACGGTTGTTATATTGATGTAATGAAAGGTGAAATTATGGACGATGTAGATGCAGCAGGACAACCTGGTTCGGTAGACCTGATCTTTACAGCAACCAATGCCTTTAATGAACAGGTTCCGATGTATGCATTTCTTACGCCGGCCTACGTAAAAAACGATGCCTTCGCCTATAACTTTTTCAAGGGTACAAAATACAAGGACCGCAATATTCCCCCTGCTGCATGGGAACAGGTAAATGAGTCGGAAGTATCAATGACGACACTTACACCGGCACAGTTTGAAAAGATTCAGACCAACAAACAATTGGCAGCTGTTGTAAAACAGGTAAAAAGCTTTGGGCAAAAAGTGGAAAGCCGGACCAAACTGAACGGAAAAGTGATCGCTGTGAAAACAGAAATGGGCAACCGCACTGCCTATGGTTTGATCTGTATCCTGGATCATTTCGGTACCACCGGTGACAATGGTTATTTAAAGATCAAGATCAAAGTAACGGGCTTTGATGCTGATGGCGACGGTATCCCGGATGCGAATTTGTATAACCAATAAGTTTTACCTGGCAGAATAAAAAGTTTGTGTTACCTCGAATAACGGCGGTGCCTGGCAGGCCATATCGTTTGGATTCAGGCAAAGAAGTAATTAAAGGCTAATGCAAAAGGTATTCCTGCCTGAATAATTTATTTACCCTCCGGTAACTCAAATTAAATGCTATGAAATATTTCTTCGGTTTGATTACACTGATTGTCCTGACTGCTACCTCCGCTTTGGCCCAAAATGTTGGCATAGGCATCAGTAACCCTGCAGCCAGGTTGCATGTAACAGACAGTAATGTAATTTTTTCAACTGTAAACGATGTTACCGGTAATGGTTACCTGGCGCTTTCGGGTGCAGGCACCCGGCTGATGTGGATACCTTTTTCAGGAGCATTCAGGGTAGGTACAGTGGAGGGCAATCAATGGGATAAAGACAGTATCGGCATTTTCAGCAATGCGATCGGGTATAATTCCAAAGCAACCGGCGGGTTCTCTTTTGCTGCGGGCATGGAAAATGTAGCACGTGGCACCTACGCAATTGCATTGGGAAGAAATACACTTGCCGGTGGACAAAGTTCTTTTTCAACCGGCTACCAGGCAAAGGCTTTGGGTGAAGGGTCATTTGCGGCAGGTTACTCCACCAACAGTATCGGCCTTTATTCCGCTGCTTTGGGCAATTCTACCAGAACACTTGGTGACAATGCCCTTTCACTGGGATTGGGAACCGTGGCAAAAGCAAAAAACAGCCTGGTACTCGGCCAGTTCAATGACACCCTGTCTGCACCAACAGGCTTATTGGTTATCGGCAATGGTACTTCTGCCACCAACCGCAGTAATTTGCTGACCGTGGATGTAAACGGCAATACCGATGTAACAGGTTTTGTGCGAATGGGTAAGGCATCGGATGGTTCGCCGGGAATAAAGATGAAAAAAATTTTCGTTCCCATAGGACCGATTGAAAATGCCACGATGAACATTCCATTGAACAATGGTATTACCGACAGTAAAGTGCTTGCGGTAAGTGCACTGCTTACCTACCCGGGAGGCACTTCGAAGATACCCCCTGGCTACACAGATGCACCGGGCTACGAATATCATATCCAGGTGCAATACAATGGAATCACGATCCTGAATAAAAATGGGAACAGTTTTAATATTGGCGCAAGGCCGATTACGTTACTGGTTACTTATGAGGAATGATGCAGGCTCAATGACATTTGAAATAGTCGAACGGTTCGAGGCAATCTTCACAGCGGTACAGGGCCTTGCAGGCTGTGCTTCCAAATTCACTGACGAGTTTGGTATTGGTTGAATGACAATGCGGACAGGCGACACCGTCAGCAGGTAGTTCAAAGCGCTTTTCCGGTGGTGCAATACCATAGGCTTTTAATTTTTGTTTCCCGCTTTCTGTCATCCATGCGGTAGTCCATGGCGGGGAAATCAACTGGGTAACCTTTGTATGCTTAAACCCAAGCGTGGCCATCATGATGCGGATCTCGGTGGCGATCATATCCATGGCCGGGCAACCGGTATATGTTGAGGTGATCAATACTTCAATCTCTTTTTCACCGGCCACTTCGTTAAAGGCTATCCCGCGTACAATACCAAGATCTACGATCGACAATACAGGGATCTCCGGGTCGCTGATCTCTTCAAGATAACCCATGATCACCCTTTCGTTCAGCGGTGTATTAGTGGTATTGTTGTAGGTTGCCATTGCATTGTGTTTACCATTCGCAGGCCGGGTAAGCCCTTTGCAGGTATTGCATGTCTGCCAGGATATAACCGAGGTATTCGGTATGCAGGCCGCTTTTTCCCCCTGACTGTACAAAAGCGTGCAGGGGTACCTGTAAGGTTGCTTCTTCCAGCACAGCCCTCACTTTTTGCTGCCAGTTGAGTTTGATGCTTTCAAGCTCGATGCCTGCTGCTGTTTCATATTCAGCCGGCAAAAACAACTCACCGGTAAAGGGCCACAATTCGGTAATTGCATCTTTCATTCGTTGGCTGCTTTCCGCAGTACCATCTCCCAACCGGAGTACCCACTCGCTGCTCCAACGCACATGGTAGCGTGTTTCCTTTATCGCCCTTGCCGCAATTGCAGCGAGTCGTTCATCTGTATGATGCTGTAGTTGTTCAAATAAAAGATATTGAAACTGGCTGTACAAAAACTGGCGAAGGATGGTTTGCGCCCAATCGCCTTTCGGTAATTCAACCAATAAGAGGTTTTTAAATTCCCGTTCATTCCGAAGGCCCACCAGTTGATCTTCGTTCGTATCTCCGATCATTGCTGCAGCATACTGGTATAATTGACGGGCGGTTCCCAGCAGATCAAGTGAAATATTGGTGATGGCAATATCCTGTTCCAATACGGGCCCGTGACCACACCATTCACTGTTGCGGTGCGATAGCACGAGGTTGCTGTCGGCAAGGTGAAGTAAATAATCTGCTGTAATGGATGCCATAAATTTATTTTACTGTTGAGTGCCCGCTGTATTCATTACATGTGATTCACCGCATCCGGCAATTGGTAAAAAGTCGGATGCCGGTACACTTTATCTGCCGCCGGTTCATACAATTCGCCGGCTTCTTCCGGGTTTGAAGCAGTGATGTATTTGCTTTCCACCACCCAGATGCTTACGCCTTCCATGCGCCGTGTATATACATCCCTGGCATTTTCAATGGCCATGGTGGCATCTGTTGCATGCAGGCTTCCCACATGCTTGTGATCAAGCCCCTGTTTGCTGCGGATAAAAATTTCCCATAAGGGCCAGCTATCGGCACCATTGCCTGCCGTTGAGGGAACGGGTTGCAATTCAATGCCACCTGCCTTTTCCTCGGGAATATCTCCGTAATAAAATTTCCTGGTTGCTGTATTCATTGCTTAGATTGTTAGGTTATGCCGCTTCCGCTTTTTTGGAGGCTGCTTTCTTTTTTGCGTAAGCCATGGCGGCTTCTCTTACCCATCTGCCCTCCTCATGGGCTTTCTGCCTGGCTTCAAGACGCTGCTTGTTACAAGGTCCGTTTCCTTTTACCACCGCCCAAAATTCATCCCAATTGATCTCGCCAAAATCATAATGTCCCCGCTTTTCATTCCATACAAGCTTATCATCCGGCAACTGCATGCCGAGTACTTTTACCTGCTCAGCAATCATATCTACAAATTGCTGCCGCAATTCATCATTACTCTTTCTTTTGATTTTCCACTTCATGCTTTGATCGCTGTTGGTGCTCTCACTGTCCTTCGGGCCAAACATCATCAGGCTCGGCCACCACCACCGATTGATGGCATCCTGGCACATGGCTCTTTGTTCGGGAGTGCCGTTCGACAATACCAACAGGCTTTCAAACCCCTGGCGCTGGTGAAAACTTTCTTCCTTGCATATTCTTACCATCGCCCTTGCATAAGGTCCGTAGCTCGTGCGGCACAACATTACCTGGTTCAGTATCGCTGCACCATCCACCAACCAGCCGATTGCACCAATATCAGCCCATGTCAGGGTGGGGTAGTTAAAGATGGATGAATATTTTGCCTTACCGCTGTGCAGGTCGTTGATCATTTCATCGCGGCTCATGCCGAGCGTTTCGGCAGCACTGTATAAATACAAACCATGACCGGCCTCATCCTGCACCTTTGCCAGTAAAATAGCCTTTCGCTTCAAAGAAGGCGCCCGGGTGATCCAGTTTCCCTCAGGCAACATCCCGACCACTTCGCTATGGGCGTGCTGACTTATCTGGCGGAGATTTGTTTTGCGGTAAGCCTCCGGCATCCAGTCTTTCGGCTCAATCTTTATTTCCGCATCGATTGTATCCTGGAATAACTGATCCAGATCCTGTACTGCCATAAATATTTTTTTTTGACAGGTAAAGATACCAAAAATACTAACAACCGTTAGTATCGATCCGTTAATTTAAAGCCGGCCTTCGGCAAATGAGGCAGAATTTTTTAGTGGGATCACTGTTGGATGCTATTGGGTAGTTCCTTACTTTTGCAGCCGCTGTTCTGAATAGGAACAATGCTGGTCCCGTAGTTCAATGGATAGAATAGAAGTTTCCTAAACTTTAGATATAGGTTCGATTCCTGTCGGGACTACAAGTTTTAAAATGGTCATTTAATTAAATGGCCATTTTTTTTACCCCAAACCATTCAGCCCCTTGCCCCGGGCTGGCGAATTATGGTGTCTTCAATTCAGCTTCCAGCTTTTCCCGTATGATAATTTGATGTTTACCGGGATCATTAGTTAATGCTTTTCGCAAAAAATTATTGTCACTTTTTTAGCTGGAAAATGGGCTTCGTGAAAAGTGGATCCCGCCGCTTTCTTTACCAATTCGCATGGCGTTCCCGTGCTACTGCATTCATGCGTTCGCCGGCTTTGCAGCAATGCACCTGGTTTGTTAATCCCGGCTATGTCCGGGATCATAATAAGAATACCTGCACAACACCCGCACCGAAAAAAAATTACACTGCCTGTAATTACCCGCCTCTTTTTGATACTAACCTTATGTAACAAGCCTGGGCCATTTAAGAATGTTCAAAAAAATGAAAAATGAAACGAGTAATTTTTAAACAAATTTTTATCGGTGTTTTATTTCTGTCGTTTTTACAAGGTAAACTCGCATATGCCCAACCGGTACCAGGCGTATTTTATGTCGTTACCGGTAATGGCAGCAGTGACACATCCTGGATTTTCGGCACCTATCATTTGATAAACGATTCATACCTCGATGAATTACCTGTAGTGGTAAACGCTTTTAACCATGCAAAAGCAACCGTAGTGGAAGTGGTGATGGATTCTGCTGAAATGAGTATGGCCAACAGCAAAGCGCTTTTACAAAACAAAGGATTGACGGAACTGCTTGACGAGAAATTTGCTGACAGCCTGGATGCTTATTTAAAAGCAGATGTAGGCCAGGGCCTGCTGCAGTTTCAGTCTTTAAAGCCGATGGCGGTGATGCTCAGTCTTTCTATGATTCACCTGCTTAAAGATAACCAGGCGTTGCTGAAAAAATACAGCGGAATTCCACTCGATGCTGCATTCGTTGCCAGGAGCCGTTCTGCTGCAAAAACAGTAATTCCGCTTGAAACCGTCACCCAACAAATGGACTTTCTGTTCAACAGTATGCCCGACGAAAAGCAGGCGGAAATGTTGCAACAATTTATCCGTAAAAAACAGGAAAACATACAAGCCGGTAATGAGTTGCTGAAAAGATATTTTGAAAACGATCTCAGCAAAATTTACAGCAGCTACCTGGCATCGCAACAGTTAACAGGTGATATGGATTTTTTAATTACTGACAGAAACAGGAACTGGATGAAAGTACTTCCTTCCATCATAAAAAAACAAGGAACTTTTATTGCTGTGGGAGCATTGCATCTTGCCGGTCCGGCGGGGTTGGTGGCGCAGCTGCGGCAAGCGGGATTTAAAGTAACAGCACAAAACATGAAACTGTGAGTGAAAAGGAATTTTTAACGCAGGTACAGCAACACCGCGGCATAATATACAAACTGGTTTCTCTCTATGCGGGTGATGCTGAAGAAAAAAAAGACCTGTACCAGGAAATATTGCTGCAAGCCTGGAAATCGTTCGGAAAATTCAGAAAGGATTCTGGCTTCAGCACCTGGTTATACCGCGTTTCCTTAAACACCATTCTCACGCAGAAACGCAAGGAACAGCGGATTGAATACCGGGATTCACTGGAGCAGTTCAATGATTCGCTGCAAGCCGATCCATACCAGTTGCAGCCAGGTAATATTCAGCAGGCAATAAGGCTGTTGCATGAAACAGACCGGGCCATCATCTCCCTTCACCTGGATGGATATGATAATAGTGAGATTGCCTCAATGATTGGCATCAACAGCAACCATGTTGCCGTAAAGTTGCACAGGATTAAACAACAATTATCAAAAGTATTAAAACACGAAAGATGAACCTGGAAGAACAATGGAAAAATATAGCGGTAGATGATGAGGATTTATCTGCGTTGATAAAAAAAGGGGTACCTGCAAAGACTTCAAAAGATCCATTGAAAAAAATAACGCAGAACCTCTTAACGAATTCCATATTAGGCTTTATCATATCGATCGGTTATGTCTTCATCCTGGCCAAGTTCCCGGTATGGCAGGTATTGGCATGTATCGGCATCGTGTTACTGTTTACGCTGTGGGCTACCATACGGGCGCTGATGATGTACCTGGATATGACAAAACCTGTTGCAGAGCATGCATTGCTGCAGCAGTTGGAAAGGTACTATTGGGGGGTAACGAAATGGATGCGTTTACAGCAACTGGCCGGCTGGTTAATATATCCTTCAGCGGCAGCGGGCGGTTTTATGATCGGTGGATCGCTGGGCGCCGGAATGCCGATTGACATAGTAATGAAAAAGCCCGGTATAATCATTTTCCTGGTAGTCATCACTGCACTGTTGGTTCCACTTTGTTTTCGGTTGGCCAACTGGATGTTTAAAAAAAGTTTCGGGAAATATACCGATCAGTTAAAAGAAGATATTGAAAGGCTGAAAGCAAATACTTAACAGCAAAATATTAACATCATGGAAAATCAAATTCAAAAAGCCAGGCAATTGCCAAACAAAATGATCTATGCGGCCTTTTTAATCGTTGCTATTATTTTTTCACTGCGGAGTGATTTTTCAACAGCGGTTATATTCGGCGGTATCGGTTTGGCGTTCGATCCTTTTAACCAGTCGGTAAGCTTTGGAAAACGGCCGCTTTGGCAAAAGCTTTGGCTGATCGCCCACATTGCATTTGTAATATCAATAGTGGTGATAACAATCAGGGAAAGAAGCTGAACCGAACAAAGTAATACCCCGGTTAAAGCGAAGCCTATCCCGTTGCATTTTTACCTGCACTCTTTTTATGATTGTTTAAACCGGCCACCAGCCTGGAGTTATAGATACCAATATCACAGGGTGCACTGGTCGGTTGCTTGCCATTTACCCGCGCAGGTAAACACAGCATTGCTTCCAGTAGGAAGAAAAGGAAGGGAAGTATCCATTCACCTGCGGGAATATCCAGCTTCGCTCATCTGCCATGCCGCTATAGTGATCAAAAGCCGGGTGTTCTTTAAAAATAAAATCAGCCCGTTGCTTTTCTTTGTATAACAATTGCAGGTGATCCCATTCACCACAGTAGAGTTGTATATTATTGATATTCCCCGATAACCCGGTTATAAATGAGATCACTTTTTCACTGGCAGGATGATTTTTAAAATGTGACGGTTCCAGCAACAGGACCCTGTTCACCTGTTCATCTTTGCGCCACAGCGGGTCAAGATTATAAGCATTATAAATGAGGGTTGGCTTTTCGTCATCAATCACCGGTAAGGCAGTTCGGGGCAAGTTTGTTTCTAATACTATATCCGTTGTAGTTAGCAACGGATCCGGGATGATGCCCGTCACTAGTTCATCGTAGGGCCTGTCTAAAAAAGTGTGCTGTTGACCGCTGCCGGTAAACCTGTTGATGTTTTCCTGGTTGCAATAATATTTTTTTGATGAAAAACTACCAGCCACCCACTGCCAACTGCAGTTATTGCTGGCTGTATCTCCATCCAGCAAATGATAATATAACCACTTAGCCGGCTGCAGCCAATGAGCGCTGGCGATATTACAGGTAACAGCAGCCACATACATTCGTACATGATTGTGCATGTAACCGGTGGCGTATAATTGCCGGATAGCCGTATCAATGGCGGCAATACCTGTTTCTGCCTCTACAATCGCTTCCGGTATCCGGTTGTGCAGCACACCGGTTTGCACTTGTTGTAAATCTGTTTCAATCAAATGGCCCTTTGCCTGCCATACCCGTTGAAAATACTCACGCCACGCCAGTTCCTGCAAAAGCTTTTCCACCTGTTTTTTGGGGTAACCTTTGTTTAACTGTGCTTGATACACCTGCTTTGTACTGATTACGCCACGGGAAATATAAGGTGATAAATACGTTACTGCCCCATCCAGGTAGTTCCGTGTTTTCGCATAGGCGTCGGGGTTAACTGCTTCTATCCTTTTTAAAATATCATCATATTGAACGGGAAAATCTTTCATGGCGATCCTGTTATAATACTACACTGCAACTATTTATTCTGCTTTGAATGGTATGCGACCGGGTAACCTGTAACACCCGCTTTGCTGTTACGGCAACGCCTGCTGCAATATTTTACTTCACCCCATACCCGCTGCCATTTTTTTCGCCAGGCAAAAGGACGATCACACACTAAACAGGTCTTTGTTGGCAAATCAGCTTTTTTAACCGGTTTCATTGCAGCTTATTTAATGGTACCGAATCCGCCATCCAGGCCGATGACCTGTCCTGTTAACCAACCTGCATCGGCTGATAAAAGAAACGCTACCAATGCAGCCACTTCGCCAGGATTGCCGATTCTTTGAAGTGGATGTCGTTTGGCAGCAGCCGCTCTTTTGTCTGCTGTGTCTAACAAAGAGGAAGCGAGGGACGTGTCTGTTAACGAAGGTGCAATGGCGTTAAACCGTATGTTAGCAGCGGCGTACTCTGCAGCCAGGCTTTTTACCAGGCTTTCCACTCCTCCTTTGCTTACTGCTATACTGCTGTGAAAAGGCATGCCCATCTTAACTGCAACGGAACTGAAAAGAATCACAGCGGCATTTTTGCTTCGCTTAAGTCCGGGCAGGCATTTTTGAATAACCCGAACGGCGCCCAATACATTCTGTTCAAAATCCTGCAAAAAATCATCCGCACTTAATCTTGAAAATGGCTTCAGGTTGATCGAGCCCGGGCAGTACACCAGTCCATCAATCACCTCAAACAGGTAGTCTGGCTCAAAGTCTTTATCATTCAAAATATCTCCATACAATATTTTGGCGCCGGAAGATTCCAGTAGAGGGCTCTCTGTTTTTGTGACTGCCACCACCTGGTTGTTTTGTGCCAGCAACCGGGCTGTTGAAAGGCCGATTCCTTTGCCGGCACCGATCACGATAATATTCTTCATGGTTAAATTATTTATCCAGTTTACTTAAAAAATCTTCTGCAGTTTGCAGTGCCTTTTTCTGCTTTGCCTCCGTCCATGCATCAAAAGTTTTTACGAGCATACCCAACCGCGGATTCTGAACAAAAAACGACCGGTGCACGTGCAAAAAACGCCAGAACAAAGCATCCCAAACAGGAGCCCATGCTTTGCCCTTTTTATAATCACTCATTTTAAAAATGTAATTGCTGCCACTGATGTAAGGCTTGGTACACATCAATCCGCCATCTGCAAACTGACTCATGCCATACACATTGGGCACCATCACCCAATCGTAGGAATCGATGTACATTTCCATGAACCATTTATACACTTCACAAGGATCAAATTCGCAGAGCAACATGAAATTTCCCAGGATCATCAACCTTTCAATGTGGTGATTGTAGCCTGATTTTATAAGCTTTTTAATCGTGCTGTCTATAGGCTCAATTCCCGTGGTGCCGGTGTAAAAAGAGGCAGGGATTTTCCTGCTAAACCCCCAGTAGTTACGGGTTCTTTGTTTGCTCCCCTCCTGCAGGTACAGCATCCTGATAAATTCACGCCAGCCCAGTACCTGTCTTACAAAACCTTCAAGGCTGTTAAATGGTATACCTGTTTCAGTGGCATACTCAATGGCTCGTTCCACCACCTGTACCGGCAACAACAAACCGGCATTGATCAGGGGAGATAAAACAGAATGATGCAGGTGCATCTCTTTTTGTACGATGGCATCCTCGTAGTTTCCAAACGCATCAAAGCGGTGCTTTAAAAATGCTGCCAATGCTGTTTCAGCCTGGTCGTGATCCGCAGGATAAAAATATTCCGGGTGTACCTCGCCATAATTACCGGCAAAATATTGTTCAATATATTCCGCTGCTTCCTGGTGGTAAATGGATAAGTAGTTTTCCTTTGCCGGAGGAATTTTTGAGGCGGGGTATTTCAAACGGTTTTCGGCATCGAATGACCATTTGCCCTGTAAAGGCTGTAAAGATGCATCCACTAAAATTTTTCTTGTTCTCCGCTGGTGGATATAAAAATCAGTTTGAAAATATCTTTTCCGTTTCTCCTGGTAGGAGGCCAGTTCCGCCGTGGAATTAATGAACAACGGGTTGGGTACCATTACAACCTCAATACCATTTTGCATGCAACCTTCCCTTATCCTTTTTTCCAACCAGTTGTCACAGGGGTCATATACCCGCACCCGCGTGATCTTTTTGCTTTTTAAATGGACCAACAGCTGCCGTATATCTGAAATGGCTTCGGTAGTGGAGATATACTCTACTGTAAAGCGATGATGCAGCAGGTAATTCTCATAGGCTTTCATGGAGGCCCGGTGAAAAACGAGTTTCTGCTTGTGGAATTTATAGATTTTAAAAAACAAAAATTCTTCAACAAGAAAAATTTGAACGGAATTTTTTAGCGGGTTTACATCCCGGAATAAACAGTTTGGGAATAAAATAAAAGCCTCGCTCAATATTGTTTATTTGAAAAGGCATCAACAAGACCGCAGCAGCTTTGTTCGGGCAAAGCCGGCCTGTTTTTATTTTCCTGGCCAGGATTTTACAGGCTCTCCCAACAAGCGCAATATAATCTCTGCGCAATACCCCGGCGATTGGCATGATTTTTTTTATTTATAAAGCCATGGGAATTTTTAGTTTTCTGTTACCAAAAACCGGGGTTGTTGATGACGACAGCAACAGCAGGGATAAACCAGCTTCCAACATAAAACAGTATCCATTTTATATAAAAGCAGCCGCGGTACTCCTGGCGCTGTTTCTTTTTATTTATATGCTGGTTCTGTTGCAAAGCATACTGGTGCCGGTTTGTTTTGCCGGGTTGATTGCGATATTACTGAACCCAATTGTAAACAGGATGGTTAAATGGCGGATACCCCGTCCTGTTAGTATCCTGCTGGCAGTGCTTATTGCAGTGTTCTCTTTCGCCGGGGTCATGTTTTTTCTTTCCGCTCAAATGGTTCATTTCAGTGAAATGGCGCCCGAGTTTAAACAACGCGGAAGTCAGCTGGCACACTCGTTGCAACAATGGATACAATCATCGCTGCATTATTCCATTGCCAAACAGGACCGCCTGTTACAGGATGCAGCCAATAACCTGCAACCCTATCTTACGGGTGCACTGGGTTCGCTGATGGCTGTTATCAGCGTATTGATATTGCTGCCGGTTTACATTTTCCTGATCCTCTACTATAAGCCGCTTTTCCTGAATTTCTTTTACGAAGTTTTTGAGGACAGGCATGAACGTAAAGTGGCTGAAATACTGGGAGAAACAAAAAAATCGGTGCAGAGCTATGTAAGCGGACTGCTGATAGAAACAGTGGTGGTTGCAGTAATGAACAGCGTTGCGTTACTTTTATTGGGCGTGAAGTATGCGGTATTGTTGGGTGTAATCGGTGCCATCCTCAACATCATCCCTTACATCGGGGGCATCATTGCTATTGCACTGCCTGTGTTGCTGTCGATGGTGTCGGGAGACGGCGGCATCAGTACCCCGCTGCTCATCGTGGGAAGTTACCTCGTTATCCAGTTTGTAGACAACAACCTGCTGGTACCAAAAATTGTTTCCTCTAAAGTGGATGTAAATGCCTTTGTTTCCATCATCGTGGTTTTGATGGGTGGGGCAATGTGGGGAATTTCGGGGATGTTTTTATCCATTCCGATGATTGCCATCTGCAAAATTATCTTCGACCGGGTAGAACGTTTAAAACCCTGGGGTAAAATACTGGGTGTAAAAATGAATGCCTTGCCTGTAATGAAAACCAAAGCTGCTGAAGGGTCTTTGGAGGAAGGTGCCACTGCCGCCGCAGGTGGAATGCCAATACCGCAAACACAGGAAAGCAATTGACATCAGGCAGAATAAAAACAAAAAGGGAACAAAGTTTCTTCAACGTCATTTACCAGGGCATTTTTACTGAAAACTACACAGGGTTCAGGCACTACCTTCCCGGAAAATGCACCGCAAATCTTCAGATTTTATTCAGCATTCACGGCCTATTTTTGCAAAAAACCAATGAATGAAAATTCTTCTTGTTGAAGATGAGCCGGAGCTAAGCAAAAGCATTGCTGCTTACCTGCAAAAGGAAAGTTATACCTGTGAAATAGCTGCTGACTTTAATACCGCCATCGAAAAAACAGAAGTTTTTGAGTACGACTGTATCCTGCTCGACATTAGTTTGCCCGGAGGTAACGGACTACAGCTTTTAAAAGAGTTAAAGGCAAACCGAAAAACAGATGGCGTGATCATTATTTCTGCCAAACATTCTATCGACGACCGCATCAAGGGCCTTCAATTAGGAGCGGATGATTATTTGCCCAAACCTTTTCACCTGTCAGAGCTGAGCGCCAGGGTAACAGCCGTTATCAGGAGAAGAAAATTTGATGGCAATTCCCTTTTTATTTTAAACGAAATCTGTATCGATTCCTTTGCACAGAAAGTAACAGTAAATGAAGTTGCAGTAGACCTCACCCGTAAGGAATTCGACCTGCTGCTGTACCTCGCAACAAACAAAAACCGGGTGGTATCAAAAAATGCGATAGCTGAGCACCTGACAAGCGGCGAGACCGATTTTTTTGACAACTTTGACTTTATCTACGCTCATATTAAAAACCTGAAAAAGAAATTACTGCTTTCCGGGTGCAATGATTATATAAAATCCATCTACGGCATGGGTTACAAATTTGAAATATGAAACTGCTCAATAAATCATTGGGATATTATGTGATCTATGCGGTGATCATCTTATTTGTAGCAGCTCCGCTTTTATTTTTCAGTATTCACCATGTTGTAATAGAGGATGCCGATGAAAGTCTGGTGTTGAGGAAAGCTGATTTCCTGTCAAAACTGAATGGGTTGGCAGTAGTGCCGGATGATACCACATTTGCACTATTGTCCACAGGTATCAGTTTAACTCCCATAAAAAAGTTTTCTCCACTTGATACAATTTATGTTTCAAAACAGTACGATAGTATTTCTGACGAACTCATCCCCTTCCGTATATCGGAGAGTCACATGCTGCTGCACGGGAAGCCCTATAAACTTATTTTAAAGGATTCGCTGGTTGATACCGAAGACCTTATTGAAGGCATCGTTAAAATTGTATTGGCAATTATTATCAGCATCATCGCAGGGCTTTATCTTATCAACCGTTATGTTTCAAAACGCACCTGGAAGCCGTTTTATGAATTGCTTCGCCAATTGCATGATTTCAGGGTAGATAAAAAGAAATCAATTGAATTGCCGGCAACCTCTGTCCAGGAGTTTTCCGATCTTAACAAAGCGATCAGTGAGCTCACAGAAAAAAACTCTTCACTTTATCAATCACAAAAGGATTTTACGGAAAACGCTTCCCATGAAATGCAAACACCCCTGGCTGTACTTCAGGCAAAGGTGGATTTATTAATGCAAACCGCCCCGCTTACCGAAGAACAATCTGAATTGATATCCGGCATTACAGAAGTAAACCGGCGCATGAGCTACCTGAACAAAAACATGTTGCTGCTTACAAAAATTGAGAACAATCAATTTGCGGATCTGCAGGACTTTTCTTTACAGGATTTTACCAGCAGCCTTATTGAACAATACCAATTTCAGGCTGCCCAAAAAAACATTGTCATCAACAAAGAATTTTCCGGTGAAATGCTGGTTACTGCCAACCGCTTCCTTTTTGAAATTATGGTTGGCAATCTTTTAAACAATGCCATCCGGCATACAGTAAGGGAAGGCATTGTAGAAGCGATCATCAGGGATAGGTCACTAACAATCAGTAACACCGCAGAAAAAAGCGCTCTTGATCAAACACGTTTGTTTACGCGATTTGAAAAACAATCTACAGCTACCCCCGGGCTTGGCCTCGGTTTGCAGATTGCTTATAAGATTGCCCGTTATAACGGGTATGAACTTTCCTATCAATACGCTGCCGGCAAACATTATTTCAAGATTCTTTTCCCGGAATAACTGATCGGAAAACTCAAATAAAAAATATGGGCATTCAGAATTTATTCAGATTCAGCAGCCAGCTTTACATTTTAACGGTCAAAATTTAATGAAATGAAAAACGTAATGGTATTGGCGGTTGCATTTATTGCGCCAGCCTTAGGAGCCAGCGCCCAAAAGTTGAAAGAAAAGCAGGTGCCGGCATCCGTAAAAAATGCTTTTGCAAAACAATACCCGGGAACAGGGGTTCAATGGGAAAAAGAAGCAGGCAACTACGAGGCCGGGTTCAAAAGGGATGGAAAACATTACAGTGTATTGTATAAACCGGATGGCAGCATGAAGGAGATTGAAACAGAAATTGCAATCAAAAGCCTGCCGGTAGAAATAGTTTCTTATATCAAAGAGCATTTCAAAGGAATGCGCATAAAAGAAGCTGCAAAAATTACTAAAGCTGACGGAACAGTCAGCTACGAAGCGGAAGTTAACGGAAACGACCTTTTGTTTAGTGAAAATGGTACGTTTCTCAGGGAGGTGAAAGATTGATATTTTTTTAAACAATTACTTACTTAAATACTGATATTATGAAACTGGCACTTTTAGCTGCGTGGGCAATCATTTTAAGTTGCACGGTCAAAGCCCAGGAAATAAAAAAGCCACATGTAATAAATACGTTTCATATTTCCAGTGCAGGAGGATGGGATTACCTGGCAGTGTCTCCTGTGAAAGACTGGCTCTATGTGAGTCATGGAACACAGGTTAATATCCTGCATAAAACTACGGGCGATTCGGTAGGCGTTATACCCAATACAACCGGGGTACATGGGATCGCGTTTGATGTATCTACCGGTAAAGGCTATACGAGCAATGGCAGGCTCAACTCGGTAACCGTATTTGATATTAATTCCAATCAAATAATCGCACAAATCGCAACCGGTCAAAATCCTGATGCGATACTTTATGAACCGCTTTCTAAAAAAATAATCACCTGCAACGGGCGCAGCAAAAACCTGGGCATTATTGATCCATCAACAGACAAGTTGATTGACAGCATTGATGTAGGCGGTAAACCTGAAACAGCGGTAAGTGATGCGGATGGCCACCTCTTCGTAAACATTGAGGACAAAAACGAAATTGTTCAGGTAGACACCAGAACATTCAAGGTGATGAATCACTGGAGTATTGCACCGGCTGAGGGGCCCACAGGTTTAGCTTATGATGCAACAACAAAAAGGCTTTTTGCCGGCTGCGAAAACGCGTTGGTGGTGGTAAACACCGACAACGGTACCATTGTAACCAGTATACCCATTGGAGCAGGGTGTGACGGCGTTGCATTTGACCAGGAAAAAAAGATCATTTATACCGCCAATGGCGAAGGTACCATGAGTGTCGTTTTTATCAAAGGTGCTGATCAATACGAATCCCTCGGAAATGTAATCACAAAAAGAGGTGCCCGCACCATCACCCTTGACCCTGCAACCCATTGGCTGTATTTACCCACCGCTGCATTTGAATCACAACCTGCAGAAGCTAAAGGGAGACCAAAGATGATACCAGGCACCTTCCAGGTACTGGTGTTGGGCGAGTAAAATTTCATTCACAAAAAACAGGAACCATTGAAACGATCTATTCTGATTGCAGCTATTTTATTGTTAACTACTTTCTGCTATGCACAAAACAAACTGTCGGTTCAGGTAGTGAATGCCGACAACAGCAAACCGCTTGAGGCGGTAAGTATTGCCACAGGAGGCGCCGTGGTAAAAAATACAGATAAAAATGGCGGTTGCATTCTCTTTTTGCCAACTGGAAAAACACATTTATTATTCACCTCGGCAGGATTTGTGAGTGTGGATACAACGATAACACTGCCAAACCAGGATACGCTTCACATCGCAATGGTTCCTTCCCAAAAGGAAATGGACGAGGTTACCATCGTTTCCTCTACAAGAAACAATCAACGCATAGAGAATTCTCCCCTGAAGGTGGAAGTGCTGGCACGAGAAGAAATGGACGAAGAAAGCACCATTAAGCCGGCCGGCATTGCAAGTATACTGGGTGACGTAAGCGGCGTACAAATTCAGCAAAGCAGTGCGGTCAATGGAAATGCCAATGTGCGGATTCAGGGCCTTGATGGCAGGTATACACAAATACTGAAAGACGGGATGCCGCTATATGACGGATTCAGTGGTGGGTTCGGCATACTAAGCATTCCTCCATTAGACCTGAAGCAGGTTGAGTTGATAAAAGGATCTGCCTCTACATTATACGGAGGCGGCGCTATCGGTGGCCTGGTGAATATTATTTCCCGCCGCCCGACGGCAAAACAGGAGGCTGTGGTGAGCATCAACCAAACAACCTTAAAAGAAACCAACTTCAACACTTACCTGTCACGCAGGTATAAAAAAACCGGGTACACATTTTTCGGTGGATACAATTTTCAGAAAGCGGTGGATGTTAATAAGGATGGATTCTCTGATGTAACCGATTTAAGCGGACTGGTGATTCATCCCCGGTTCTTTTTTTACCCGGATGATAAAACTACGATGGTATTAGGATATACCGGAACATTTGAAAAGAGGAACGGTGGCGACATGCTGGTGCTATCGGGAAAGACAGATGCAACACATCAATACTTCGAAAAAAACACGATTAAAAGAAATAGCTGGGAATTTACAGCACAACGAAACCTGGAGGGAAACAAAAAGCTCGATTTTAAAAGCAGCTTTAGTTTATTTAACCGGGCTATTAACAACAATGAGCTGGCTTTTACCGGGCGCCAGCAAAATTATTATACTGAATTGTCTCTATTGGTTCCCCATGACCAAAACAGCCTGGTGATCGGAATAAATGCAACAGGAGACCAGTTCAAAAAAATTACACAGAATATCCCGTTAGCAGATTTCACCAATAATACGATTGGTGCCTTCATTCAAAACACCTGGAATTTCAAAGACAAAACAACACTGGAAGCTGGCGTACGTAATGACTATCATTTCACCTACGGAAACTTTTTGCTGCCACGACTGGCAATATTTCACCGGTTAAATGAACATTGGGCCACCCGGGCCGGCATTGGCTTTGGTTACAAAGTGCCCAATGCTTTGGCACCACAAACCACGGATTTCTCCATCCAGAAAATAATGACACTACCCGCCGGTATCAAAGCTGAGAAATCAATCGGCTATAATGCAGAAATGAATTACAAAACAAGCTGGGGTGAAGGCAATGAGTTATTTGTAAACCAGGCGTTTTTTCTTACGCAGCTCAACGACCCTGTTGTTGCCACAGTTTCCTCAACTGGTGATGTATTTTTTAACAATGAATCTAAGCCGATCATTACAAAGGGATTTGACACCTACATCAAGGCGGTTATCCATGAGTGGGAATTGTATGCCGGGTATACCTATACAATTGCCGAACGAAAATACCTTGGCCAAAATCAATTTATTCCACTTACACCCAGGAACAGGTTTGCATTCACATTAGTAAGAGATTTTGAAGATGCAGGGTTCCGGTTGGGTATTGAAGGGTCATACAACGGTTATCAATTCCGTGATGATTACAGCAAAACACCGGGTTATTTCTTCATGGCAGCGATGGTAGAAAAAAAACTGGGAAGTCATATCAGCGTTGTGTTGAATGGCGAAAATTTGTTCGACTACCGGCAAAGTAAGGTAGAGGCATTATACACAGGCCCTGTATCTAATCCTGTATTCAAACCGCTTTGGGCGCCTATAGATGGCCGGGTTTTAAACCTTTCTGTGCGCTGGAAGTTATAAATATTTGCCGGGTACCTCACGAAATGAAACCTTTCAAAAGGAGGAAATGGTGTGCAGCCGGAAAATTATTTTACCGGTTGCACTCAAAAAAATTTCCATCTTATCTTAGTTTCAAATTAGCAGGCCTTGACATTTCAATCACTTCAACATGTACCGCCAGAGCAGATCCGGCTTTGCTTTAACGATTCGTTCAAAGACTATTTTGTGCCCTTCCAGTTGTCGGAGGAACAGTTCAAGAATAAAATAGCGGTGGAAGCAGTTGATCTGTCAAAGTCTTTTGGCGCTTTTGATGGTGATCGATTGGTGGGCCTTATCCTGAACGGCGTGGACACCGTTAAGGGAATAAGCACCGCCTACAATGGTGGCACCGGTGTGTTGCCTGCTTACCGGGGCAAAGCTGTTTCCCTTGCCATGTACCGCCATTGCCTGGAGCAATTGCAACTGGCCGGCATTCAAAAAACTTTACTCGAAGTATTTGTTCAGAATAAACAAGCCATCAAAACCTACGAACGTGCGGGGCTGACCGTCACCCGTGCACTCAATAGTTTCAAAGGAAGACCTGGTTTTTCCATTAATCCTGCTGCATTCGATATCCAGGATGATCAACAGCCCGATTGGGACTGGATCAGCAAGGTTCAATATTGGGAACCGGCCTGGCAATACAGTCACGGAACATTACAAAGAGCTGCAAGGCAATACAAACTGCTATATGCGTTGGAGAACAATAAACCAGCCGCTTTTACTTTCTATAATCCTACCAACGGGAGGATCGCTTTGTTTGGTGCAACAGACCAAAGCAAAAATGAAAATCACCTCCAGGCCCTGTTTATGCAGGTGGCTGATAACATTGGCAGCGAATTAACTGCTGTGCACATTGGATCAGAAAAGGCTGAAACTTTTTTGTTATCCGCCGGGCTTGAACGTTTTATCTATTCTTATGAAATGGAAAGAATGCTCTGAGTTTATTCCTGGTCGATTGCCCTGGTAACGGTGCCGGATAGAGGAGAAACGGTAGTGGCGAAATAATGGGTTAGCATCCCTTTTTCGTTTACCAGGTATTTACAGAAATTCCAACCGGGAGCTTTACTGTTCCAACCGTTCTGCGATGGATCAGTGAGCCAATTAAAAACGGCATTCTGTTCCCTGCCGGGAACTACGATTGATTTAGCCATCATGGTAAAACTCACTCCATAATTTTTTTTACAGAATGCAGCAATAGAAGCATCATCTCCCTGCTCCTGCTGCTTAAAATCGTTGGCCGGAAAGGCCAGTATTTCAAGTTTTCCCGGGTACCGCCGGTACAATGCTTCCAGTTCAGCATACTGGTCAGTAAAACCGCAATCCGACGCTGTATTAACGATCAGTATTTTTTTGCCTTTAAAGGCTGTAAGATCCAAACCGGTTCCGTCATTTTTTTTGCACTGCAGTCCGTAAAAAGACACCGGAGCAGTAACCGTACTGTTCTGCAGGGTTTCCAGCTTGTTCTTTTTGAAATGGCTGAACCACATCACGACCGGGTAAATTGCTTTCAGTATTTTTTGCCTGCCTGTCATCTGCTCCGTATTTCGGGTGACGTACAATGTGTACAATAAAAATAGTAGTACAAGCGTGAATACAACTACGAATATTTTTTTAATTCTTCTCACCGGATGATCCACTTGAATAATTTCAACTTTCCTTTAAAAGGCGGGTATTTAATTGCGGGATCAAACCAGGTGGGAGTTTTCATCACTGATTTTTTATGTGAAAAAATTTCAAAAGATGCCTTTCCATGATACTGTCCCATTCCGCTAAATCCCCTTCCTCCAAACGGCAGGTGATGATTGGTCAGGTGCCAACTGGTGTTGTTGATACAGCCGCCGCCAAATGCAACACGTTCCATCCATTCTTTTTCACTGCGTGTGCTGGAAGTAAACAGGTAAAAAGCCAGCGGGTTTTTGTGTTGGTCAATTATACCGAGGGCTTCTTCCATGGTGGAAAAATCAATCATAGGCAAAACCGGTCCGAATATTTCTTCCTGCATCACGGGCGACTGCATTTGTACGTTATGCAACAGGGTAGGTTCAATATACAATCTCTCCACATCGTGCCGGCCACCGTACACAATATCGCCATTATAAAGATAACCCATCACCCGGTTAAACTGCTTTTCGTTGATCAGTTTCCCATAGTTTTCGCAGGTGGATGCATCTTCACCAAAAAAATTGAGCAGGCATTTTTTCAATTCATTCGTGAACGCTTCTTTTTTAGATGCATGCACAAGTACATAATCAGGCGCCACGCACATTTGCCCGGCATTACTGAATTTTGTAAGCGCAATGCGCCTGGCGGCCACTTTTATGTCTGCAGAGTCTTCCACCACGCAAGGGCTTTTGCCGCCCAGTTCAAGCGTTACCGGCACCAGGTTTTGCGCCGCCATTTGATAAACGAGTTTTCCAACTCCCGTGCTGCCGGTATAAAACACATGGTCGAATGTAAAATTATTCATCATGTCAGGCACAACTGTTGCCCCGTCTCCGGGAGTAAAAAAAACATGATCCGGGTGAAAGCAATCTGCAACAATCCTGGCCATCACTGATGTGGTGGCAGGCGCAAATTCGCTTGGTTTCAGCACCACGCAGTTGCCGGCAGCTAGGGCGCCGATCAGCGGGTTGAACAATAACTGGAAAGGATAGTTCCAGGGACCAATGATCAATACAACCCCCATGGGTTCTTTTAAGATACGGCTCGAAGAAGGAAGGTTGAGCAGGTTGGTGGGAACAGATTCCGGCTCCATCCAGGCCCCGATATTTTTTAGGGCGGTATTAATTTCTGCAATTACAATTCCTGTTTCAGTGACCCATACTTCCTCCCGGCTTTTTTTAAGGTCAGCATACAATGCATCGTACAAAGCCGTTTCGTGTTGCAGGATGCTTTGCTTTAATTTTTTCAGTTGCGCTTTCCTGGATGCAGGAGATCGGGTAGCGCCTGATTGAAAATACCGGCGCATTTGTTGTAATTGCTGAACAAGCATGATCGTAATATTAAGGTCAACAATAAAGTAAAAATAAAATTAGCAGATTAATGGCAGGCGTACTATTTTGTGCCGTTGATTTTACCAATCTGCTGCATTAAATATTCCGGCAGGCTTCAGGCAGCAAAGGCCAGTGAGATGGAATAATTGCTGCTACACAATTTTAACCACCTGCAATGACGGATGAACAATACATGAAACAGGCACTCAGGGAGGCCCAAAAAGCTTTTGATGAAGAAGAAGTGCCGGTTGGTGCAATTGTTGTGATGAATGAAAGGATCATTGCAAGGGGATACAACCAGGTTGAAAAATTGACCGACAGTACCGCTCATGCGGAGATCATAGCTCTTACCGCCGCTTTTAATTTCCTGGGCAGCAAATATCTTCCGGAAGCAACTTTATATGTAACAGTTGAACCCTGTGTAATGTGCAGCGGCGCTTTGTATTGGAGTAAAATAGGAAGAGTGGTGTATGGCACAGCGGATGAAAAAAATGGTTACCGGCATGTTACCGGCACACACAGTCCTTTTCATCCTAAAACCATCGTGGAGAGTGGCGTGCTGGCAAATGAGTGTGCGCAATTGATGAAAGATTTTTTTGCAGCGAGGCGATAGTTTCGAAATAAGAAAGAATTAATTTTTAAATAAACATATTGCTGGCACAGTATGTAATTTTGCTATCCAACGATTTATAAATAACACTAAAATTTTGATTATGGCATTTACACTACCGGCTCTTCCTTATGCGTACGAAGCATTGGAGCCACACATAGACGCTAAGACAATGCAGATCCATCATGGTAAGCATCACCAAGCTTATGTAGATAATTTAAACAAGGCCATTGCCGGCACTCCCAACGAATCAAAATCTCTCGAAGAACTGGTGAAAGTTGCCGGAACAATATCTCCTGCTGTGCGGAATAATGGCGGAGGACACTGGAACCATAGTTTTTTCTGGGAAAGCATGGCGCCAAATGCCGGCGGAACTCCGTCTGGAGCTTTGGGTGATGCAATCAATACCGCCTTCGGTTCATTCGATGCATTCAAAGAAAAATTTGCCAATGCGGGTATGACAAGATTCGGAAGCGGATGGGCTTGGTTGTTAGCTGCAGACGGTAAACTCGAGATCAGCTCAACTCCTAACCAGGACAATCCCCTGATGGATGTAGCTGAGGTAAAAGGAACCCCGCTGCTGGGTGTGGATGTTTGGGAACATGCTTATTACCTGCACTATCAAAACCGCCGGGCCGACTACCTGGCTGCTTTTTGGAATGTGGTGAACTGGAATAAAGTTGCTGAAAGATTTTCTGCGAAATAATAATACAGGCAGTGAACATAAAGCCGTGATTTTTCATCACGGCTTTTTTATTGTGATTACTTGCTGTTCTTCTTTTTCCAACAGTCATCCAGGTGATCATTCACCATTCCGCTCGCCTGCATGAAAGCATAACAAATGGTGGAACCGGCAAACTTAAATCCCCGTTTCAACAGGTCTTTGCTCATGGCATCAGACAG
>CAYVLT010000021.1:0-30262 GCA_964452405.1 uncultured Ferruginibacter sp. | reverse complement strand
CAGTTGCCGGCCGGCAGGATCACCCCACTCCGGAAAGATATGCAGGTGGTTTTCCAGGATCCCTATGGTTCCCTCAATCCAAGAATTACAATCGGCGACGCCATTGCAGAACCGATGCAGGTGCATGGCCTGTTTAACAACAGCCGGCAACGGAAAGAAAAAGTGATGGAACTGCTCGGGAAGGTGAGTCTTGATGCAGCACACTACAACCGGTTCCCTCACCAGTTTAGTGGGGGACAACGGCAACGTATCTGCATTGCAAGAGCGCTGGCGCTGAACCCATCCCTCCTTATTTTTGATGAAAGTGTAAGTGCACTGGATGTGAGCGTGCAGGCCCAGGTGTTAAACCTGCTGAATGATTTGAAAGCAGCATTCAGTTTTACCTCCATCTTTATCTCGCACGATCTGTCGGTGGTGCGATATATCAGCGACCGTATCATGGTAATGAAGGAAGGCAGGATAGTGGAAACCGGCACTGCGGAGCAGGTGTACCATGCTCCCGCTAACGCCTATACGCAACAACTGGTGGCGGCCATTCCCGGAAAAACATTGCAAAAGAAATAGATACGCAGGATGTACTGCGGGTTAATGCAGGTAATCATAAAGGTTCTCATCAAAAAATTTTTTTGCAGCAGGATGAAGGTCAAAAAGTATTCTTTTCAATTGCTCCCTGAATTGCGCCATCTCATCTTCCTGCATATTTAATTTTTTCCCGGTCCTGCTGGCCAGGGAATCATCACTGCTCACCTCGTGGATGTTTTCGGGTTGCATACCACTGATGCCTATCTTCCAGTCGTCTTCAGGTTTTACCCGGTATTTAAAAAAGTACACAATTCCTTTTTTTCCATTGGCCGTAACTGTTTCCTTACCAACCAGGCTGATCGAGTCGATTTTATCATATCCTTTAATGCCTGCCAGGACACTTCTTGCCATTGCTTCCTGTTTTTTAAATATGGCCGGGAATAGATTGGGTCTTTTCATTTTTTCAAGTGCGGCATAAAGTTTTGCCCTCAACTGATCGTTAGCGGCTAATTCCCTGGTAAGACTGTCTGCAACCTGTTGCCTGTTTTTCAACAATACCAAGGCAGTGTTCAGTTGTATCATTTGGTCCCTGCTCTGTAAAAGTTGGGAAAAATATTTCTGTACTGCCGGCCGCTGGTTATAAAAAGGCGCCAGTAAAATTGCCAGGTCTTCCTGGTCATCAACATTGTTATTATATGCGCCTGGTGCATAAGCATATGGTTGTTCATCATCCTTGCTTTTACGCTCTTCTTCCATTTTCTTTTCGTCCGCGATCTTTTGTTTTTTGAGCGCTATTTTGGCATCAAAGAATATTTTATTGAACCACTGGCTATACCGGGCTGCACCCAGGTATCCACTATCAACCAGCCTTACCATTAATTTCAACAGGGGTTCTTTGTAGTCTTCCAGTGTGGTGAGTTGTAAAATGTCGGGATACAGCGTGGCAGCGAGTGGCAGAGAATCTTCAAAATTGCTGAAAAGATGCGTGTAAAGGTATTGGTTGTCGAATACGGGAGGATCCTGCAGCACCAGTTCTTTAAAAGCCGTTGCAGCAGCTTTGGATCCGTTCCTGGCCAGCGCCTGTATCACTTCATTCTGGAACATGGCGGTATCTGCCGTTTCGTTATATATTTTTTTGAGGTTGTTCACCACAACCGGGCTTGTACTGTCTTTAATATATCCCAACTCCGCGATCAGTCTTGTTTTAACTTCAAAATAATCTTTTGATGCCGGCGATAGTTTTTTTAGCGCCTGCATGATTTTCGGCACTCCTTTTTCGCCGTAATATAAATAGCTGATCGATTGGCGGGCCTTCGCCTGCGTGGTACTGTCGGTGCTGAACAGATCAGTGAAAAATCTGTCGAGCTGGTCATCGAAAATGTTATTGCCAGGTAAGCTGTCTGCAGGTGTAAAACTGTTCATGAACCCTGTAATGAATTTACCCGGGGAACCGGCAGTGTCGCCCATCGCTGTCACCCTGAAGATATAATTGTTTTTCAGCAGCAGGAGCTGGTAGATGGTTGCTGAGGAGCCGGTATCCCTGTAGGTAAGCGTGTAACCGCTACTGTTACCTGCCCGCTGCACTTCCTTTTTTTCAAACAACAACATCGGGTGTTGACGGTCGAAATTTTTAATTTCCTCCTCCCAGAATTTTTCAGGTTTCCGCACATGGTAATAGGGATGAAGTTTCTGAACATTCACCGAAATCACTTCACCGGTACTGTCGCTCACGAACAGCGCATTTCGATAGGTTGGCATCACGGCATCGGGGTTCCGGAAACTTTGCGTGGCTTCCTCTCCGGCCTTCTCTTCAATGGCCCTGTAGGCGCTGTCCAGCAAGGGTGTCACCGGGCTGCTTACGGAAAAATGCAAAAAGCTGTCGCTGAAAAAGCGGGCGTCGCCATATTGATAAGGCACGAAGCGGAACGAATTGAAATAAGCATTTGCCACGGTGGTATCATTGGCCCGCACGGCCATTACGTAATAATGAGGTCCTTTTATCAAAAACCTGGCGGTTAACAGGCTGCTGTCTTTCATTTTTTCCTGCACCTGTAAAAAAGGGTATCCTTCCTGCAAGCCATTGTATTGACCGATCTGCCGCTGAAAATAATCTGAAGAACTGAATGATGTTTCCATCAACCGAAGGTTAAAACTGTCTTCGTCAAGAAACCCGAAATTATTCACCGATTTTTTTACCAGCAGGTAGGCGTCACCGGTAGTTTCATTAACGGCGTCATATTCCCATTGGTTTACCTGGTCGCTGGTTTTTTCATTCAGCAGTGCAACCGGTTCCTGTGGCAACCTAACCGAAAAACCACCCTGGGCGGGGGTGTAGGTTACCGGGCCGGCTGCAGGCTGGCGCAGGCTGATGGAATTAAAAAAAGCAACGGCCTCCGCACCACCAACATAATTTTCCTTTCCGCTCATTTTAAAGATCAGTATTTCAGCAGGCGTAATAAAAATATTATAGCGTTGCAGGTCGCCGCGGCGGGTTTTGTTGGTGATATCATAACCATTGAAGCCGTTTCGTTGTATCCATTTTTTTTCCAGGATTTTGCCGGGGATGTTTTCGTACAGGAGGCTATCGATTTTTTGCCTCACCATTGAACTGTCCTGGTGCAGCAGCGCCGCATGGGTTTTAACCCGTGCCACCTGGTAATAGCTGCCATTGCTCATGTCGGCGTATTGCAGCCGATCGATCTTACTGTAGTCTTCCGAAGTAGTGTACAGGGCTCCCGGCACCGACACGGTAAAGGATCCGTCTTTAGCGGTGTAAGAACGAAATTGCACCGGCACTGTTAAACGATCAATTTCTTCTTTGTGATTGGCGTTCCTGTCGGCCATCGCAATCGGACGCAGGTGGTATCCTTTTTTACGAAGCAATTCAATTACGCCCCTGGGCCCGGGCAAATGAGCTGAGCCCACCCCCACAAACAGGGAGCTTTTTTTCATGATCGAGTCCATCGAGTTGGCCTGGATCTCGTTGCGGTAGTATAAAAATTTTTCCCTGAAAGCATCCGAGCGGTCTATTTTCCGGTCGAGCGAATCCAACAGGTCAAGATCCCCTCTTTTATAAGCGTCCTGTATCTTTTCTGAAATATCTTTTAACGATTCAGCATCCGTATCAATACGCTTCTTCTTTTTTTCTGCGGCCATATCTCCATAAGCCTCCATCACGATCTTTTCCGTTTCATAATAATCTTCCACCCCTGTTCCCCTTTTTCCCAGCTTGCGTCCTGTTTGAAAAATGTACAGGTCTAAAAAAGTATCTTCTTCAAAATCTTCGCGGGCTTTAAAACTGCGGTACAAAAGGCTGTTCACTAACACAGGCGCTGTACTGAGCGCTGTTTTTAACTGGCTGGTATAATCGTTCAGGCGAAAGGAACGGCTGCCCAGGTAATCGCCCTGCATCCGCGTGCTGTACTGCTGGTAGGCGTTTTTAATGGCTTCTATTTTCACCATCTGTTCCTGCCATACATCCGGGTTCAGTTCCAGGGCAACGGCATCAACATTTTTTATGGCGAGGTAAAAGGAATCACTCAGGTGAAAAGCCATTTTGCTGCTCACATGCATGGTGCCGAAGAGGTAGGAGGGTTTTTGCAAGCCGTTTCCGGTGATCTCCCACAGCAGGCTGGGATATTTTTTTTCCGTAAAAACCTGTCCCAGCAAGGGGTGCAGGCAACAGCAGGCACAGATCAATAAGCAGAATGTTTTGTACATAAGGGCAATTGTTAACAGGAACTTGATCTATAAAGATGCAGCTAAGCGCTTGCACTGCAAAATAAAGGCCTATGATTCAACAGATTTTTAACGGGTTCCGCCAGTTTCTTTGGGCCGGTTAACGCCGTGAATACCTTTTTATAGTAGATTTGCACTCTTTTCAAAATCATGCCGTAACATGATAAGTGCCTGCAAAGGCTTCTATCTCTGTCAATAAACAGTACAGGCATGTGATTATCAACTTAAAAACTTTTTGATTCACATGAAATTAAGCCAGTTTAGATTCGACCTGCCCCTTAATCTGATCGCCCAAAACCCCACCAAAAAAAGAGAAGACAGCCGGATGATGGTGATCCATCGTAAAACCGGGAAAATTGAAGACCGGAATTTCCGCGACATCATGGAGTATTTTGATGACAAGGATGTGATGGTGGTGAATAATACAAAGGTTTTTCCGGCCCGTATGTATGGCCGCAAAGAAAAAACAGGTGCAAAAATTGAAGTGTTCCTGTTGCGTGAACTGAACAAGCCCAACCGTTTGTGGGATGTGATCGTTGATCCTGCCCGTAAGATCAGGGTGGGTAATAAATTGTATTTCGGTGAAAATGATGAACTGGTGGCAGAAGTGATTGATAATACCACCAGCCGTGGACGTACCATCCGCTTTTTATGGGATGGCACTGAAGAAGATTTTCGCAAGATGCTCGACTTTATGGGCGAAACCCCACTGCCGAAATATATCAAACGCAAGCCAGATGAAGAGGACAAAGAAAGGTACCAAACCGTGTATGCCAAGCATGAGGGAGCTGTAGCAGCGCCCACGGCAGGCCTTCATTTCAGTAAGGAATTGATCAAGCGTCTTGAAATAAAAGGAATCCGTTTTGCTGAAACTACACTTCATACCGGCCTGGGAACCTTCAGGCCTATTGAAGTGGAAGACCTCAGTAAACACAAGATGGATGCTGAATACTATGCCATTGATGAAACAGCCTGCGCCATTGTGAATAAAGCTAAAACCGACGGACGCCGTATCTGCTCCGTAGGTACAACCACCATGCGCTCACTGGAATCATCTTTTACGGCACAGAAATTATTAAAACCTTCTGAAGGATGGACCAATATGTTCATCCACCCACCGTACAATTTTTCAATTGCTGATTCGCTGGTTACTAATTTTCATTTGCCAAAAACCAGCCTGCTGATTATGACCTGCGCATTTGGCGGTTACGACCTGATAATGGAAGCGTACAAAAAAGCGATCAAGGATAAATACCGTTTCTTCAGCTACGGCGATGCCATGATGGTGATCTGATGAAAAAGCGGGCTGTATGGCCCCGGATGGAATCTAAATAATTGTAAACTCCTCGAATCGGGGAGTTTTTTTTGGGAGGTAACCCGTGATAAAAAAACAAGGGGCGGAGATGGAAATCTCTGCCCGTTTTAAATCCAATATCCTATGAAAAACCAATTATAAAACGGATGGGTAAAACTATTATTGTGTACAAGTCAGTTTTTTTTATTTTTTCTGGAATTTTTCCAGCAATTAGAATAAAACTGCTCTTTTCCAGTAAGTTAGGCAATAAAAAAAGCTTTGAACCCAATAGAGATCGGGTCAAAGCTTTCAAAAAATTTCAGGCGGAAGGTATCAATCGAGGCCAAAAATCCCTTTGTTAAGCAACTGGAGGGTTTGCTCTTTGTATTGCCTCGGAATTAACAGGGATACATTGTGATGACTGCCGCCATAGCTCACCATCCGGATCGGGATACCGCTCAGTGAGCTGAATATCTTTTCCATCACATCTTTTGATTCATTGATTTCGTTGCCAACAATTGAAACGATCGATTGGTTGGCATCCACTTCCACTGTACCGAATGGCTCCAGTTCCTTGATGATCTCCTGCAGGTTCACGTCATGATCGATGGTAAGCGATACAGCCACTTCAGAAGTGGTGATCATATCAATTGGCGTGCGGTACTTTTCAAATACTTCAAATATTTTTCTCAGGAAACCATAGGCCAGCAGCATCCTGCTGCTTTTTATTTTTATGGCTGTGATGCCATCCTTAGCTGCAACGGCTTTAGCGCCGTTGCCCCCGGCTTTTTCCGCAATCAAAGTACCGGGTGCTTCAGGCTGCATGGTGTTCAATAATCTTACCGGCACATTGAAAAACTGTGCGGGCCAAATGCTTGCCGGGTGCAGGATCTTGGCACCAAAATACGCCAGCTCTGCAGCTTCCTCAAAACTCAGTTGCTCAATTGCCACTGTTTTTTTCACCACCCGCGGGTCATTGTTATGCATGCCGTCGATATCGGTCCATATCTCGCATACGCTGGCATTGATGGCAGCGGCGATGAGCGACGCGGAGTAATCACTGCCACCACGTTTCAGGTTATCTACTTCACCCTTTGCATTCCTGCTGATATATCCCTGCGTAATAAAGATTTTTTTGTCTTTGTTTTTTTGCAGCAGTTGCGCCAGCTTTACTTTAATACTACCGATCTGCGGTTCATCATAATGATCGATCGACATGAAATCAAGTGCAGGTATCAACAGGTGGTCGATATTCTTTTCTTCGAGATAGCAGGAGAATAAGCGGGTACTTAGCAACTCGCCCTGCGCCAGGATATCTTTATTGAGGGCCTCGCTGAAAGAAATTTTTAAAATGATGTTGAGAAATTCAAAATGTTCCTGCACAATTGCCAGGGCTTTTGCCAATGCCTCCGGGCTGCTCACCAGTTGCGAACAGAAGTTGTTATAATGCGCTTCCAGCGCTGCGATCTGTTGGCGGGCTGCCTGGCGATCACCATGCGACAGTGAATTACTGATCTCCACCAGCGAGTTGGTAGTACCGCTCAACGCGGATAAAACCACGATCTTGGGATCATCATTTCGGGTGATGAGTTTTGCCACATCGTGCATGCGCTCTGGCTTTCCCACACTGGTGCCGCCAAACTTCATTACTTTCATCGAACTTGTATTTTGTTTTGAGCTGCAAATATAGCATAGCTGAACAATGGTTGCCAGGCTGCGCCGCCGCCAAAGAAAAAATATGTTGCCGGCGGGTTAGGGTACTGTCAAACGGCTGCAGGTGCCTGTTTGTTATCGCAATATAAAACGCAGTTTACCGGCATAACAAATAAGGAAGTGGAACCGGGAAAAAGAAGCAGGGGAGAGCACCTTCAAATGCTGACATGGACCGGACCGGGATCAAGCTGGCAAACTGTTGATTCAGGGAAAAGGGATAGAAAAAGCAGCGGCCAGTTCCTGCAGGTCATTCACCACCGGCTGCAGCAGTTCGATCCCTTTTTCCATTCTTTCTTTTTCCATTTCCCGTTCCGGGTCACCGGGGATGATCACCTTTTCAAATCCCTGCGCAGGAGCCGCCTGCCTGAAGCGTCGGATCCAGGTATCCATGTGTTGTTTAAAGTTATCCGCGGGCCTGAAAGCATCGATCCGCATAGCGCCAAAAAAATGCCCGATGCCTTCGCCTGGCATTTGTTCCGGCATGGGAAGGTAGGCAGGGAAGGGTGGAACCCAGGGACCATAATTGGCGCCACTCAATACAGCAGAAAAAATATCTACAATGGAGCCAAGCATGTATCCTTTGTGGCTGCCATGTTCCCGGTCGCCACCAAGCGGCAGCATGGCGCCTCCTTTTTTTAATTCGTTTACGTCGTTGGAAGGAAGACCCTCTTTCGTCTGTACCCAACCGTTAGGTGCATCCATGTTTTTTCGTTGCAGCATCTCCAGCTTACCATTCGCTGCGGTGGTAGTGGCAAAATCAGCTACAAAGGGAGGCTCATCTCCGGCAGGTATCGCCACGGCGATGGGGTTGGTGCCCAACAATCTTTCTTTGCTGAAAGTAGGCGCTACCGTAGCGGAAGCATTGGTCATGGCAATACCGATCATATCATGATCCAAAGCCATCATGGCATGAAATCCAGCAATGCCGAAATGATTACTGTTTTTTACGCTCACCCAGCCGGTACCTACCTGGGTGGCTTTATCAATGGCCAGCTGCATGGCTGAAACACCTACCACCAGGCCCAGGCCTTTGTCGCCATCCACCACTGCGGTAGAGGGGGTTTCATGCACCACTTTTACCTGCGGGTTAATATGCACACGGGCAGCTTTCCACAGGCGCACATAACCACTCAGCCGGGCTATACCATGACTGTCAACACCACGCAGGTCGGCGGCCAGCAATGCTTTCGCAGCCGTACCGGCATTTACCTGGCTGCTGCCCATCTGCAAAAAAACCTGGCGGGTAAAATGATACAGTTGTTCGTAAGAATAGAATGCTGCCATTACACAAGTTTACTATTAAGGCTGGCGCCCTGTGTTGAATTTGCTGGATGATCCGCTTTATTAAAATTGAAGGTGGCGAACAGTAAGCCCGTTATTCATCAATTGTTTTAATGAATCAATACCGATCTTCAGGTGGCGCTCCACGTATTCTGAAGTAACTTTTTTATCACTTTCTTCCGTTTTTACACCTTCCGGTACCATCGGGCTATCGCTTACCAGCAGCAATGCGCCGGTAGATATTTTATTGTAGAATCCAACTGTGAAGATGGTGGCTGTTTCCATATCAATGGCGTAGGCTCTAACTTTTTGGAGGTATTCTTTAAACACTTCATCGTGTTCCCAAACCCTGCGGTTGGTGGTGTACACCGTGCCGGTCCAGTAATCGCATTCATAATCCCTGATGGTGGTTGAAATGGCTTTCTGCAGCATGAACGCCGGAAGCGCCGGTACTTCAGGAGGAAAGTAATCGTTGCTTGTACCTTCCCCTCTCAATGCCGCAATTGGTAAAATGAGGTCGCCTATTTTATTTCGTTTTTTCAGGCCGCCGCATTTGCCTAAAAACAACACTGCCTTAGGTTTGATGGCGGTTAAAAGATCCATAACCGTGGCGGCGGTTGGACTACCCATCCCAAAATTTATGATGGTGATATTATCGGCCGTGGCACATTGCATCGGCCTGTCTTTACCCACCACTTTCACACCATGCCATTCCGCAAACATCTCCACGTAATTGGAAAAATTAGTGAGCAATACATACCGGCCAAAATTTTCAAGTGTTTCACCGGTATACCTCGGCAACCAGTTTTGTACAATTTCTTCTTTTGTCTTCATACTTCTTATTTATTCGTTTATTTGCAGGCGACACCAGGGTGTACGCTAAAAAAAAGTGTAAGGATAAAAGTACAAATTTTTTCGCTGTTGTATGATTAAGATACTGTATCCTCCCTATCAACCGCGTATTAAAACTGAAAACGGCAGGGAACTGATATTTGATGAGCTCAGGAAAAAATGGGTGGTGCTCACCCCGGAAGAATGGGTGCGCCAGAATTTTTTACAATACCTGGTACAGGTTATGAAGTACCCACCCTCCCTTGTTGCCATTGAAAAAGAGATTGCCCTGGGCGAATTAAAAAAACGTTTTGATATTGTCGTGTACAACCGGCAGCATCAACCTCACATCATTATTGAATGCAAAGAAACTTCCGTGGTATTGAATGAAAAAGTGCTTGACCAGGTATTGCGGTATAACATCAGTTTGCGGGTACCCTACCTCGTTATTACCAACGGTACCAGCTGTTATGCTTTTGCCTGTAGTGAAAGTGAACTGGTTTTAGTGGATGCATTGCCATCACTCTGATTTGCCTGGTTCAATTCATTCCTTAACTCTTTGGCGGTTTTAGAACTCCCGTCATGGCTCCATCCCGGCGGCATAAACAGGTATTTTAACTTGTTGATGAACGACGTTTTCTTAGAAAGATCTTTACCAATGCTCCACCACTCATGAAAAATAATTTTAAATGGATGATGGGGTTGCTCCAGTGGCTTTGTAAGCCCGTACCGTACCGGTTCGGCCGGCAGTTCCTCCTGGAAAGTGCCGAATAATTTATCCCAAATAATCAGGCACATGCCCATATTCTTGTCGAGGTATACAGTATTACTGGCGTGATGTACGCGGTGATGCGACGGACTTACAAAAAGCACTTCAAACCAACGGGGCATTTTTTGAACCATCTGTGTATGTACCAGGATGCCGTACACCTGGGTGATGGAATACATGAGTACAATATCCAACGGTTTAAAACCCACCAGGGTGAGCGGGATAAAATAAATGAACCGGTACAAGGGTTGAAAAACAGATGAACGGAAACCGGTGGTGAGGTTGAATTCTTCTGAGGAATGGTGGGTTACATGCACGGCCCAGAAAAAACGGCAGTAATGATCCACGCGGTGTTCTGCATAAAATGCCAGGTCTTCAAAAATGAATAAAAGCAGCCAGTAAACAACCGGGAAAGCCTGCAGGTTAAAAAACTGGTGATCGTAAAACCACTGCAGAATAAGGAACAGGTAAATACTCCTGAACAAAACATCTATACCCGCATTCAACAACGTGAAATATACATTTACCAATGTTTCCTTCACCGAATAATATCCTTTCACCTGTAGGTTACTCAACACAATCTCCGTTCCGATCACAATGGCATACAGTGGAATGCTGATGCCGATAAAGGTATGTTCATTGAATTCAAAAGGCATTTGTTCTGTTTGGTTAACCGGGGCCTGTTATACCGCCATGATCTCTTTTTCTTTTGCTGCCAGGTGCTTTTCCACCAGGGCAATGTACCGGTTAGTGAGTTCCTGTACATCATCTTCAGCATCTTTCGCAGAATCTTCGCTCAGGCCATCCTTTTGCAATTTTTTTATGTGTTCAATGGCATCCCTGCGGATATTCCTGATGGATACTTTTGCATTTTCTCCTTCGTTGTTACATTTTTTCACCAGCTCCTTTCTCCTTTCTTCGGTAAGGGGCGGCAGAAATAACCGGATGATATTACCATCGTTTTGCGGGTTAATACCGATGTTGGCCGCGATAATGGCACGCTCAATCGGTTGCAGCATATTTTTTTCCCAGGGTTGTACCGAAATGGTACGGGCATCCAGGGCAGATATGTTGGCGATCTGGGAGATAGGAGTGAGACTTCCGTAATATTCAGCCACAATGCCATCCAGCATATTAGGATTGGCTTTGCCAGCCCTTATCCGCACCAGCTCTGTTTCAAGATGACTGATGGCTTTTTCCATTGAGGAAGTTGTATCTGATTGTATCAATGCTATTTCTTCTGACATAGTTGTAAATTAAGTGGTGCAAAACTAAAGAAAAGAATGATATGTAAATAAATTGCCCCGGTGCTAAAAAGCAACTGCCCGGCATTGGCCGGGCAGTATATAAAAAATATGTTTTGAGATTTATTCCGCTTCTGCTATCTCGATCTCAGGTGAAAGGGATAATATCTTTCTTGCCTTCATCAGGTTCTCCTCGTGTAATAATTTTTTAGAAGTTTTCAGCCTGCTGGAAGGACGGCTGTAATAAATCGCCGCGATCATCACGCTGGCCACAGCCAATACAATACCGATCACCGTGGTGGTGCCCATATTCCGCAGTGCCAGCGTTAAGCCGATAAACGCAATGTTGGTGGCCACACAAAACATAGTGATCTTTTTATGATTGAAGCCAAGTTCCAGTAAAAAATGATGAACATGGGTTCTGTCGGGACTGAAGGGTGAGCGCCTGTCGAGAATGCGGTGACTGAAAACCCGCAGCGTATCAAACAAGGGAACGATCAGGATGGAAAACCCGATGGCCGGTGCTGCTTCAAACGCAAGCTTGGTGGTGGGCGTGCCGGCGATATTGATAAACTTAATTACAAGTATGGAGTTTACCAGCCCAATCAGTAAGGAGCCGGTATCACCCATAAATATTTTTGCCGGGGAGAAATTATAAATAAGGAAGCCAACCAGGGCGCCGCCCAATGAAAATGCCATTACCGCATACATCCATTGCTCAATGTACAGGAAGTAGCTGCCAAACACAACGGCGGTTAATAACCCGAGGCTGCCGGCTAATCCATCCACGCCATCGATCAGGTTGAAAGAATTGGTGATTACGATAATGGTGAAAAGCGTAAACACGATGCTGGCCATTTCTGGTAAATGACCAATGCCTAAAAATCCATGCATGGAAGTGATCTGTACGCCACCGAATTTGATCACGATGCCGGCAGCAATTAACTGCCCGATAAACTTTTTGGCGGGAGATAATACCAGGATATCATCCTTGATACCCAGGAAAAAAATTACGATTGCTGCTGCAACGAAATATTGTAATTCAGGATTTGAAAGCGGTACTCCTAATAAAGTGGCTAAAATAAACCCCGCAAAAATGCCCAGGCCCCCCAGTGTAGGGATCACCATTTTGTGCACTTTCCGCTCGTCCGGCTCATCAAACATTTTCTTCTGCCTGGCCACCTGGATAATCACCGGGATAGAAAAAAATGTAATCAAAAAAGCTAAAACACCACTTAAAAAAATATAACTCATGCCAGGGGGTAGTTAATGATTTACAAATTAAAACGCTCTCAGTGGGGTACTTCAGGCATCGCCGGATTCCGCAATGCAACATAGGTAAATTAGGTCGATTTTTAAAATTTTGCCTTAAAATTCTACCTGTTTTCGAGGCTTCAACCAGCTACCTGAATTATGAAACGACAAATTCCTGATCTTATTATCAGTGGCTGCAATTCTTTGAAATTTATACTTTGCAATTGCGACGAATTAAAGTAGGTTTGCCCCACAAAAAAACGATCATCTGTAAGAAGAAGATTTGTGCCTTTACTGTAGACTCATCGGGTCGATAAAAAACTGCGTCATAACTAAAAAATATTTTTTCGATGAAAGACTTAGCCGCAATCGCCTCCCAAATACGCCGGGATATTGTAAGAATGGTGCATGGTTGTCAAAGTGGCCACCCGGGTGGATCCCTTGGCTGTACCGAATTTTTCACAGCCCTGTATTTTGAAGTAATGAACCATAATCCAGAGTTCAGTATGGATGGTATCGGGGAAGACCTGTTTTTCCTCAGCAACGGGCATATTTCCCCCGTTTTTTACAGTACCCTCGCCAGGAGCGGCTATTTTCCCATCGAAGAACTGAAAACTTTCCGCAAAATAAACAGTCGCCTGCAGGGGCACCCCACTACCCACGAACACCTGCCCGGGGTGCGTGTGGCCAGCGGTTCATTGGGGCAGGGCATGAGTGTGGCGCTGGGTGCAGCATTGGCAAAAAAACAGAATGGTGATAAGAGCGTGGTATTCTCCCTTCATGGAGATGGTGAACTGGACGAAGGACAGAACTGGGAAGCTGCCATGTTTGCCTCCCATCACCAGGTGGACAACCTTATTTCCACCGTTGACTGGAATGGACAACAAATTGACGGACCCACCGACCGGGTAATGGGTCTGGGCAACCTGGCTTCTAAGTTTGATGCTTTTGGTTGGGAAGTGGTGCACCTTGAAAATGGGAACGATGTAGAAAAAGTGGTGAGCACCCTGCAATATGCCAAAACATTACTGGGTAATAAAAAGCCGGTGGTGATCCTGATGAGAACCGCCATGGGCGCAGGCGTGGATTTTATGGAAGGCAGCCACGAGTGGCACGGAATAGCCCCTAACGACGAACAACTGGCGAAAGCATTGGCCCAATTACCGGAAACCCTGGGCGATTATTGAAAAAAGTAAATATTCAGCAAGTCATTAGCCAACTCCAAAAGGGTTGGCTTTTTTCGCCGCAAAAAAACGCTTAATCCGCTGCAGGTTGATCAACGCAAACCGATCTGTTGGCGGGATGCTTTACGGGCAGGTAACCAGGCGGCAATAAAGGCAATAAAAGCAACAGTTGCGGTTACAAGGGCAAAATCGGAAAGCTGCAATTTCACAGGGAAATAATCGATCAAAAAAGAACCGCCCTGCAATTTCACCAGTTTAAAGTGCACCTGCAGCCAGCAGATGATCAGCGCCATTACAATGCCTGTTACCGCCCCAATGGCCGCGAGTAACAATCCTTCACTTAAAAATATTTTAAGGATCATGCGTTGGGAGGCACCCATTCCCTGTAAAATGCTGATGTCCTTTTGTTTTTCCAGCACCAGCATGGTGAGTGCGCTGATCATATTGAATGCCGCAATAAGGAGGATGAGGGTGAGTACAGCATAAATGAACCATTTCTCCATCTTCATGGTGCTGTATAAACTTTGATTCTGTTGATACTTGGTTTGCACGGTGTAGGATTTTCCGAGCAGCTCCTGCAGTTGGCGTTGCGCCACCACCCCATCTTTATTTGGCTGAAGTTGAATTTCGCAGGCGCTGTACTCATCGGCTGCAAAACCCATCTGTTGCTTAACAAAAGCAATATTTGTGATGGCGTATTTGTTATCAAAATCCTGTTGTATCGAAAACACACCCGTTGCCAGTGCATTTCCTTCACTCAACGAGCCCATCGGGTCATTGATGTTTACCTTTCCCTTTTTTGGTAAAAATACCGTGAGTACCGAAGCACCCGGTAACCCACTCCCCACGCTGATCGCTGCTGCATTCTGGATGCCGTAGCCAATCACCAGTCCCGGTGATTCGGCATCACCCAGTTCAAACTTTCCCTGGATGGTTTTTGCCGCAACGCCGGTAAGCGACTGGTAATTTTCATCTACGCCTTTCAGGTACACCGTCGTCTGTTCATTTTCCTGGTCTTTGTTCAGTAGCAGTGCTTTTTCTTCTGCCACCATCGAAATGCCCCTGATGCCGTTAATGGCCTTTACCTGTTGTATTTGTTTGGGAGTGAGCAGAAAGGTTTTTCCCGCTGCCGGCGTTACTTTAAGGTCAGTATAAAAAGCGCCGTAAAGTGATTGCACCAATCCTTCAAAGCCATTGAATACACTCAGCACCAACACCTGGCAGGCTGTGGCAAAAGCAATTACTCCCACCGTTACCCAGGCTATGATATTAATGGCATTGGCAGATTTTTTTGCTTTGAAGTATCGCCAGGCGAAAGTTAAATACATGGTGAGTGGTCAAAAATGAATGGAGTCCTCTGCGTTCAACAGCCCTAAAAATGTGCTGAAAAACCGGTAGCGTAACCGGTTCTTATTTTTTGTGTTCGTTATCTTCTTTCCTGATCTTATCAAAAAGTTCTTCCATCTTAAATACATAGTCGAGCGTATCGTCGATGTAGAATTTCAATTCGGGTATGCTTCTCAGTTGGTGCCTTACTCTTTTGCCCAGTTCGTTCCTGATCTCTTTGTATTTTTCCTCGAAATGATGCAGGGCTGCCTGCGTATCTTTTACCTGGAACATGCTGAGGTAGATCCTCGCTTCAAAAAGATCGGGTGTTATTTTTACTGAAGCAATCGATACCATCCCCCCATCCAGCATGTTCAAACCCATCCTGCGGAAAATATCGTTCAGCTCTTCATTGATCAAACCGGCCACCTGCCGCTGTCTTTTCGTTTCCTTCATCATAACAATCCATTTAATGATTGTAAAAATAACCCCTTTCACAAAGGCGCCCAACCTTTTTTATCCTGGCGGATAAAGCTGGTGCAAATATGCTTCGCCGCACGGCAGCCTACACTTACCCTATATGTTCTATAATTCCTGCAATGCCCTGCCCACCCCCCACGCAGGCGGTTACCAGTCCGTATTTTTTATCCAGCCGCTTCATGTCGTTTAACAATTGAATGGTGAGTTTGGCGCCGGTGCAACCAAGTGGATGCCCCAACGCAATAGCGCCGCCATTAATGTTCACGCGGCCCGGGTCGAGGTTTAATTCCCGTATCACCGCCAATGATTGCGAAGCAAAAGCTTCATTCAATTCCACAAGGTCAATGTCCTGCAGCGACATTCCTGCCTGCTTTAATACCTTGGGTACAGCTTCTACCGGGCCAATGCCCATGAGCCTGGGCGCTACACCGGCACTGGCGCAATTGACCAGCCGGCCAATTGGCTTTAATCCCAGCTCCTGCACCATTCTTTCACTCATCACCAGTACAAAAGCCGCACCATCACTGGTTTGTGAGCTGTTGCCCGCGGTAACACAGCCGCCTGCAGCAAAAGCAGGTTTCAGTTTGGCCAGCCCTTCCAGCGAGGTGTCGCTCCGCACACCTTCGTCGGTATCCACCACGTACGATTTCTTCTGTTTCTTTCCTTTCTCATCCAAAAACACCTGCTCCACCGTTATCGGTAATATGCCTGCTTTAAAAAAGCCTTCTTTAATAGCATGGCCTGCCTTCAAATGACTGTTGTAACTGAATAAGTCCTGGTCCTCCCGGCTCACCTGGTACTCTTTCGCAACGGCTTCCGCAGTGAGTCCCATGCTCAGGTAATAGTCCGGATCTTCCTTAGCAATTGAATAAGCAGGGGATGTTTTCCAACCTGCGGTAGGCACCAGGCTCATACTTTCCGTTCCGCCGGCAATAATACATTCGGCCATACCGGTACGTATCTTGGCGGTGGCCATGGCAATGCTTTCCAATCCACTGGCGCAGTAACGGTTAATGGTAATTCCCGGCGCATGAATACCTACGGCACGGGCCGCAATGATACGCCCCACCTGTAAACCCTGCTCTGCTTCCGGAACGGCATTGCCTACAATTACATCATCCACCCGTTTTACATCCAGTTGTGGTACACTGGCCAGCAATCCTTTGATCACTTCAATGGCCAGGTCATCCGGCCTGGTAAAACGAAAGGCACCTTTTTTACTTTTTCCTACCGCGGTGCGGAAACCCGCAACAATGTATGCTTCCTGCATGATGAAAATTTTTATGAACCGGGCAGCAGTACAGGCAGCAACTTCACAGGCGTCGCACACTTGTACAGGGGAAATATCCCGGCAGACAAAAAATAGTTGTTTATGCAACTTTATATACCAAAGATAACAGTTCCAATCAAAAAATCAAACCAATTATCTTTGCACACCATGTACCAGTTGCTTAGGTCTTTTTTATTCCGCTTCGATCCGGAGAAAGTGCATTATTTTTCCATGAACGCCCTGCGGCTGATCAGCAGCCTGCCCGGCGGAAGACCGTTGCTGAAGCGCTTTTTTTCCACGCCCGCAAATACAAAGCATCGTGCCTGCTTACAACGTGAATTTTTAGGTATATCATTTCCAAACCCGGTAGGGCTGGGTGCTGGCTTCGATAAAAATGCTTCTTATTTAAAAGAGCTGGAAGCCCTGGGTTTTGGCGCCGTGGAAATTGGTACCGTTACGCCCAGGCCGCAGGCTGGAAATGAAAAGCCCCGCCTGTTCAGGCTTCCGAATGATAAAGCACTTATCAACCGGATGGGTTTTAATAATGAAGGCGTCCAAAAGGTGGCAGCACGGCTAAAAGCCTGGCGGCAACAAACCGCCGGCAAGGCCCCGTCACGCATGGTGATTGGTGGAAATATCGGTAAAAATAAAATCACGCCTAACGAAGAAGCCTGGAAAGATTACGCAGAATGTTTTCGCCTGCTGTATCCTTATGTGGATTATTTCGTGGTAAATGTGAGCAGCCCCAATACTCCCGGTCTGCGGGAACTGCAGGAAAAAGATTCATTGCGTACAATACTTTGCAACCTGCAGGCATTGCGTAAAGAATTGCTGCAACAGGATGATCAGTTAGCCACAGGTACAGGCGCCGGTTTGCACAAACAGAAACCCATTTTATTAAAGATTGCTCCGGACCTCAGCCGGGAACAGGTAAATGATGTACTGGACCTCGCCGTTGAAATAAAGCTCGACGGCCTGGTCGTCAGCAATACCACCATCAGCCGCAATGGGTTGATAACAGATCCGGCGGCGGTGGCAAAAATGGGAGCCGGCGGTTTAAGCGGCTTGCCGGTAAAAGCAAGGAGTAATGAGCTTGTGCAGTATATTCACCAGGCAACCGCCGGACAAATACCAATTATTGCCAGCGGTGGAATTTTCACCGGTGCTGATGCAAGAGAAAAACTGGAAGCGGGGGCATCGCTGGTGCAGGTGTGGACGGGCTTTATCTACGTTGGACCTTCGATTATAAAAAAAATCTGCCTTTCCTTATTACCGCAGTGATGCGACACTCTTTCTTTTGCAACCGCTACATTTGCACTTCAAATTTCAACAATGGACTATTTATTTACCAGTGAAAGCATCATCAGCTTTCTTGTACTGGTTATCCTGGAAATCGTTTTAGGCATCGACAATGTGATCTTTGTAAGCATCATCATGAACCGCCTGCCTGAAATAGCGGATCAGAAAAAAGCCCGGCTCGCCTGGATGATCACCGGTATTATTTCAAGAAGCCTGATGCTGCTCGGTTTGGGCTGGCTCCTCTCTCAAAAAGGTAAAGCTGTTTTTACAGTGTTTGAAAAAGGATTCGATCTCGCCAGTCTTGTAATGCTGGCGGGAGGTATATTCCTGATCTATAAATCGGTTAAGGAAATTCACGGTAAGCTGGAAGGCGAAGATCCCAATGAACTGAATGGTAAAAATAAACACCTTTCATTCGGACAGGCGATTGTGCAAATCATGCTGATTGATGCGGTATTCTCATTTGATAGTATCATCACAGCGGGTGGGACGGCCCAACACGTGGAGATCATGATCCCTGCAGTGGTGATCGCCATGATCATTATGTTTTTATTCAGTCCGGGTATTGCCTCATTCATTCAAAAACATCCCACCCTTAAAATGCTCGCACTTTCCTTTTTGGTAATGATCGGTATCAGTTTAATCATCGAGGGGTGGGATAGTGAGGCGGCTGAACACATGCACCTGAAAAATTACATCTACTTCGGCATGGCTTTTTCATTTGCAGTGGAGATGCTTAATATGGTGATGAGAAAACGCAACCGTGTAAGAAGGGTGGTGCAGTTGAATGAACCGCGTATGCAGGAGGAAGAAAAAGCTGATGGGTATTCAGACCAGGCAAAGTAAGCTGGCGGCAACAATGGCGGCAGTTTCGGTGCGAAGCCGCGTATTCCCCAATGTCACTGCCCGGAAATTGTTTTGCAGTGCCAGCTCAATTTCTTCTTTGGTAAAATCTCCCTCCGGGCCAATCAGGATAAGTCTGTCTGTTAATGGCTGAACCAGGCTGCTGAGTGGCACCTTACTGTTTTCATCCTCGCAATGGGCAATGAAATGCTCACCTGGCAGAGCAGAAGTTACCAGCTCCTTAAATTTTACCGGTTCCCGAAGGCGGGGTAACCATACCTGCTGCGATTGCAGCATCGCACTCACCAAAATGCCCTGCATTCTGTCAAACCTGGCATGTTGCTTTTCTGTCCTGGTGCAAATGAGCGGGATGATCTCGCTAACCCCGATCTCGGTAGCTTTTTCGAGCAACCATTCAAAGCGGCTGTTATTCTTTACCGGCGATACTGCAATGCTAACGTGACCGGATGTACGCGGATGAAATTTTTGTGCTGTCACCTGTACGGCACATCTTTTTCGGTTATTGTCGGTGATGGTGGCGGTTAATAGATTTCCTTTTCCATCGGTCAGCTGCAAAGCCTCCCCGTTCTGCATGCGCAATACCTGCACTACGTGCCTGGAGGTATCTTCATTTAAAATGAGCTGACCGCCGCTGTTGAATTCAGTGATATAGAAAAAAGGAAGTGCCATAAAAAAAATGGAGAACAAATGTACTATTCATTCTCCATGCGTTGTGGTATTGCAATCAGTTAAAAAGGTGCATCATCGTCAAAGTTGCCGTCGTTCATTTTACTGCCTTTCTGGATGTATAATTTAGCGCCGGCATCACCTCCTTCATCATCCCGTACCGGCCTGAAATTACCGCCGGGAATGGCGCCGCCAAAGTCCCCGCCATCCTCATCTTCCACAAATTTCTGGATGTGCAGGAGGGCCCTGAGCTTAATGGTATCAAGACTACCATTCCTGTGTTTGGCAATTTTCACATAGGTTTCACCTTTATTGCTTTCGCCCATTTCATTGGCGGTGATATCATAGTATTCAGGGCGGTACAGGAACATCACCATGTCAGCATCCTGCTCAATCGCACCCGATTCCCTCAGGTCACTCAGTTGCGGGATCTTGGCGCCTTCTTTCCTTTTTTCCACTTCACGACTCAACTGCGACAAGGCAATGATGGGTACCTGGAGTTCCTTTGCCAATCCTTTTAAATCCCTTGAAATGCGGCTGATCTCCTGCTCCCTGTTGCTGTTCTTATTATCGCCGGCGCCACTCATCAACTGCAGGTAGTCGATAATGATGATACCGAGATTGTGTTTGTTTTTTAAGCGGCGGCATTTGGCCCTCAGTTCAAAAATATTGAGGGCAGCAGTATCGTCGATAAAGATGGGGGCATTGCTCAGTCGTTCTATACCCTTTTTGTACAACTGTTTCATCTCGTGCTCTTCGAGTTTACCACGGTTGATCTTCTCGAGCCATATTTCGCTCTCCGCACTTAAAATACGTTGTACCAATTGCCCCGCACTCATCTCCAGGCTGAAAAAGGCAACTGCAGTGGGTTTGGTGGTATTCAATGCCGCACTCCGGGCAAGGTTGAGGGCGAAGGCTGTTTTACCCACGGAAGGCCTCGCAGCGAGGATAATCAGGTCGGTGGGTTGCCAGCCATAAGTTAATTTATCCAGCGAAGGAAAGCCGCTCGTAACACCGGTAATGTCTTCATCACGGTTACGCATATCCTCAATGCGCTGTATGGTTTTTACCAACACCGTATTGATATCATCGAAATTTTTACGCAGGTGATTGTTGGTGATCTGGAACAGTTTGCTCTCCGCATCATCCAGCAGGTCAAATACATCCGTACTGTCTTCATACGCATCGCCTATGATCTCGCCGCTGATACGGATCAGTTCCCGTTGAATGAATTTCTGCAGGATGATCCTTGAATGAGATTCAATATTGGCAGAAGATACCACGGCATTGGTAAGCCGGCTTACATAATAGGGGCCGCCAACAAGTTCCAGTTCCTCTTTTACCTTCAGTTCTTCCACTACTGTTAAGAGGTCAATCGGCAGGCTTTTTTGCGCCAGCGAGGTCATGGCCCTGTAAATGCGCTGGTGGGCATCCACGTAAAAACACTCGGGCTTCAAAATTTCGATCACCGTATCAAAAGCACTTTTCTCAAGCATGATCGCTCCGAGTACGGCTTCTTCTAATTCTTTCGATTGAGGGGGTACTTTGCCAAACACCATGTTTCCAAGGTCAAGTGTTGGTTTTCTCCTGGTTTTTCGGTCCTTATTTAGGTTAGTTAAGTCCATTTTTCTTTACTAGATTAAAGCAATGATGCCGGGTGGTTATATTATTTAAAAAATTGATCCCTTAAAAAGCGCATAATCAGCATGGTAAGTTTTAAAGATCATAGCTGCAAAGGCACCTGGTAAACAATCAATTTTTTATCGGGCGGCTAAGGTAACGGCAAAAAACAGATGCATTATTCACATACCTGGCATCAAAGTTTTTTATACGGATTACCCACAGTCTGTTCACAGGCAAATGTAGTTTATTCACAGTCTATTCACAGGGTTGTGCACAGTCCTTTTTCAAACAAATTGGGAACAGGTAATAATTTATTAACACAGGCAGGGTAGAATTTTTGTTTTTCTGCACCTTAAACAAATTTTTTTCAACTTGATTTATTCCGTCAAAAGCAGTAAAAAAATCGATCAGTGGAGTACAGCCTGCCATCAGCGAAATGCCCTTGCTTAAATTGCAATGGTTATCTTTGCCGCATTAAAAAATTAAGCAATCTATAAATGACGATAAGTTATAACTGGCTGACGGAATACCTGCCTGAAACGATCGAACCGGAGAAACTGAGTAAGATACTTACCTCAATTGGCCTGGAGGTGGAAAGTCTTGAGCCATACGAAGAATTAAAAGGTGGTTTGAAGGGCCTGGTGGTGGGCGAAGTGGTGGAATGTACCAAACACCCGGATGCAGACAAACTGAGCCTGACCAAAGTAAATACCGGCAGCGGGGAATTATTACAAATTGTATGCGGTGCGCCTAATGTGGCAACAGGGCAAAAAGTGATTGTAGCTACCGTGGGGGCTACCATTTATCCTGTAAACGGTGAGCCACTGACCATGAAAAAGGCAAAGATCCGTGGCGTGGAAAGCTTTGGGATGATTTGCGCAGAAGATGAGATCGGCCTGGGAGAAAGTCACGCAGGTATTCTTGTACTGCCTCCCGATACACCTGTGGGAACAGCCGCTGCAGATTATTTCGGAGCCTATACTGATTTTATATATGAGATCGGCCTTACGCCCAACCGGATGGATGCCATGAGTCATCTTGGAGTGGCACGGGATGTATGTGCTTACCTGTCTCATCATTCTAAAAAAGGCAGCGCCGTCCGGTCACCGTTTAAGAACATTTTTAAGCCCGATAGCCAGGCATTGCCAATAGCGGTGGAAATTGAAAACAAAGAAGCCTGTCAACGTTACAGTGGCGTGTCGCTGAAGGGAGTAACGGTTACCGATAGCCCAAAATGGCTGCAGCAGAAATTGAAAAGTATCGGGTTGCGCCCGATCAACAATATTGTGGATGTAACCAATTTCATCCTGCATGAAACCGGCCAGCCCCTGCATGCATTCGATGCTGACCAGGTAGCAGGCAAAAAGGTGATCGTAAAGAACCTTCCGGCCGGTACTTCTTTTATCACGCTCGACGAAAAAGAAAAAATACTTACTGCCGATGATCTTATGATCTGCAATGCTTCCGCTGGCATGTGCCTGGCCGGCGTGTATGGAGGGATAAACAGCGGGGTGAAACCAACTACCACCAATATTTTCCTCGAGAGTGCCTGGTTTAACCCTGTATCCATCCGTAAAACATCGGTTCGATTGGGGCTTAGAACAGATGCTGCTGCCAGGTTTGAAAAAGGTGTTGACATCAGCAATACGGTGAACGTGTTGAAAAGAGCCGCCTTGATGATTAAGGAAGTGGCGGGAGGGGAGATCGCTTCAGATATTATTGATATATACCCGTCTCCCAAACCTAAAACTGAACTGGCTTTAAAATACCATTATCTCAAAAAGCTGAGTGGTAAAAATTATCATATTGATACTGTAAAAGATATTTTAACCGCCCTCGGGTTTGAAATTGTGAAGGAAGGCCAGGATGATATCAGGGTGCTGGTTCCTTACAGCAAACCCGACATCACATTAAAGGCCGACATCGTGGAAGAGATCATGCGGATTGATGGGCTGGACAATGTGGAAATACCCGCCGCCATTACGATTTCACCTGCGGTGGAAACCCTTGGCCGCGAAGCTGCCTGCAGGGAAAAAGTGGCGGGCTATCTTATTGGGGCAGGTTTCAGTGAAATATTCACCAACAGCATTACCAATGCCGCTTATTACCCGGCGGACGTGCTGGAGACAACGGTTAAAATGATCAACAGCCTAAGTGCATCTTTGAATGTAATGCGCCCGGCTATGTTGGAAACCGGGCTTGAGTCGGTTGCGTATAACCTTAACCGTAAGAACCAGGATCTGCAGTTTTTTGAGTTTGGAAAAACCTATCATACCCCCGAACCGGGCAGGTACCAGGAGCAACAGCACCTGGCATTGTATATTACCGGTAAGCGGTGGGCAGATAGCTGGAAGGGAGCTTCAGAAAAAGCAGATTTCTATTTTGCCAAAGGGATAGTGGAAAGGATACTCCGGCTTCTTGGCATTAAAATGGCAGGCTACCAAAACCTTTCGCACGAAAAGTTTGACCAGTTTGTACAGGTGCTGGTAAAAAATGAAGTGGTGGCTGAAGTGGGAATGGTAAGTAAAAAGCAACTGGCTGCATTTGATATTAAACAACCGGTATTATATGCCGACATCAACTGGGATAAGTTACTTGTTTTCCAGCGAAAGCAACAGTTGGTATTTAAGGAGATACCGAAATACCCGGCAGTGCATCGTGACCTGGCGATTGTTGTGGATAAGGCAGTTGCTTATGAACTGGTTGAAAAAGCCACTGCTGCGGCAAAGATCAGCAGGCTGCAATCAGTGAACCTCTTTGATGTGTTTGAAAATGAAAAATTGGGTGCCGGAAAAAAATCTTTGGCCATTAACTTTACGTTTTCCGATGAAGAAAAAACGATGACTGATAAGGATGTGGATGGGATGATGGCCAAGATCATCGCATCTTACGAAAAGGAATTAAATGCCGAAGTAAGAAAATAACCTACGCAAACCAGGCTATGAAGTTGCTGGAAAACGAAATAAAACGGGTGTCAGAAAAGCTGCAGCGGTTGCTGCGGCAATACCAGGCATTGCAGAAAGACAATGACCGGTTGAGGGCGTCCATGGCCAAACTGCAGGAACAACATGAATTGCAACAGCAGCATGTTGAGCAGTTGCAGCAGCAGGTGGCGATTCTGAAAACGGCCGCCGGGCAGATGCCGGAGGCGGACAAAAAACTTTTTGAAAAGAACATCAACCAGTATATCAAAGAGATTGATAAGTGCATCACCTTATTAAGTGAATAACCATGCAGGAAGAATTGATCCCCGTAAATATCGTGATCGGTGACCGCAGTTACCGCATCCGGGCCCTGGCAAAAGACGAAGGTACGATCAGGAACACACTCAAAACGATCAATGAAAAGATCATTGAATTCAAAACGCAGTTCGCCGGGAAAGATATGCAGGATTATATCGCCATGGTGATGATCTGGTATGCCACCCAACTCAGCAGCCAGGATAACCCGCTGCTGGAGAAAGAGATGAAGGAAGCCCTCGGAAATTTTGAACAACAGCTCGACAAAGCACTGCAATAAAAAAGGCGCCTGAAACAGACGCCTTTGCACTTACCTGTGTAAACTTACCCTTGATGTTTCATGAAGCCAGTTACGATCTCATTATCAAAATCAGTTAAATCAGTTTGATTGCCGCAACATCCGGTAAAGAGTAGGGGTATTAAAAACGGGACCAGCAATAATTGTTCAGATGATTTAAAAAAGTAAACGGGAGCAGGAATACTCCCGTTTTTTTACCCTAATAAAACCTTAAACCAGCAAAAAATTTACTGTACAACCCTGCTGATAAGGCATCCATTTTTTTACAGTATCAAAAAATACGGTAACAATGGTTGTACGGTTTGTAATATGAATAGGATTTTAATTTCATCTTACCCGATCACTGGAGTAAATCCACCACCTGTTGAAAGCAGGGTACGTTGCCAGGATCATGGATGATCATTTGCTATGCCCGATCACAGCGAGATAATTTCCAATACTATGCCAAAGGACGGAAATGTGGAAAACTTGAATATCTTTTATTTAACCTAATATGAACACCTGATTTATACATAACTGCAACACCTGATTTTATTACCTTTGCCACCATTTTAAATTCAGCGCAATCAATCATATGCAGGCAAAATATAAGGAATACCAGCAGTTAAACCTGCCCGGCATCAGCCAGGAAATCCTGGAAAAATGGCAAACACATGAAGCATTTGAAACAAGTGTGAAGCTAAGAGAGGGGCATACCCCCTTTGTATTTTACGAAGGTCCGCCAAGTGCCAATGGAATGCCCGGCATTCACCACGTAATTTCCCGTACGTTGAAAGACCTGGTTTGCCGCTATAAAACCATGCAGGGCTTCCAGGTGCACCGCAAGGGCGGATGGGATACGCATGGACTGCCGATTGAGCTGGGAGTGGAAAAGGAACTGGGTATCACCAAGGAAGACATCGGTAAAAAAATATCGGTGGAAGACTACAATAAAAAGTGCCGCGAAGTAGTGATGCGCTTTAAGGATAAATGGGATGATATCACCAAAAAAATGGGCTACTGGGTCGATCTGGAGCATCCTTATGTAACTTTTGAAAATGACTATATTGAATCCCTGTGGTGGTGCCTGTCAGAATTGTACAAGAAGGGATATCTGTACGAAAGCGTGAGCATTCAGCCTTATTCACCGGCCGCCGGCACCGGCCTCAGTTCCCACGAACTCAACCAACCCGGCACTTACAAAGATGTAAAGGATACCAGCGCCACCGTGATCTTTAACCTGCCTTTTACCGGCAGCAATGAGCAACATCCATTGCTGAAACAATTGTATGATGTTGCTTTTCAAAATTCTGATGATGTCACCAAAGATAGCGGCATCGGCATCATGGCGTGGACAACCACTCCGTGGACCCTTCCTTCCAACCTCGGGTTAACGGTGGGTCCGGCTATCCGTTACGTATTGGTGAAAAGTTTTAACCCGTACACCCATGCGCCGGTAAACCTGGTATTGGCTAAAAGCCTGCTGGGCAGGTATTTTAAACCAGAAGCGGAGAATAGCGATTTTTCGGCCTATCAACCGGGTGATAAGTTGATCCCATGGCGGGTATTGAACGAATTTAGTGGTGCGGAAATGGAAGGACTTAAGTACGAACAACTGTTGCCATTTGAATCAAACAATCCTGCACAAATTGAAGAGGCAAGCCCGGGTGCCCAGCCTTTTAAAGTGATCCTGGGTGATTTTGTCACCACCGAAGACGGTACCGGCATCGTGCATACCGCACCGGCTTTTGGCGCGGATGACTACCGTGTAGGGAAGAAAAATAATATCGGGATACTGACACTGGTTGATAAACGCGGGCGCTTTTTACCGGGCGTAAAAGATGGTGTTTTCTTGTATGGAGATGAATATGTAAAGGAAGATTACCTGAAAGACGACGAAAAGCAGGCTGAGTTTGAGCGGCAAAAAGAAATACTGGAGGCCAATGGTAAAATAAAAGAACTTAAAAAATACCTCAGTGTTGACGACCGCATTGTATTGAAATTACAGGAAGAAGGAAAACTGTTCCGCAAAGAAAAATACGATCACACCTATCCACATTGCTGGCGAACAGACAAACCAATTTTGTATTACCCGCTGGATGCCTGGTTTATTAAAACCACCGCGGTTAAAGACAGGATGGTGGAACTGAACAAAACCATCAACTGGAAGCCGGCCGCAACCGGTACAGGGCGCTTTGGTAACTGGTTGGAAAATATGGTTGACTGGAACCTTAGCCGCAGCCGGTTTTGGGGCACGCCTCTTCCCATCTGGAAATCAGTGGATGAAGCTGGTAATTTTATAGATGAAAAGGAAGGCGGTGAGCAGATCTGCATTGGAAGTATTGATGAGTTAAACGCCGCGATCAGGAAAGCAGCAGAGGTGCTGGGTGGCGAAACCAACAAGCACTATTTGCACAATGGCATTCTCGATCTTCACAAACCTTATGTGGATGATATCACGCTGGTGAGCGCATCCGGCAAACCCATGAAAAGGGTACCCGACCTGATAGATGTTTGGTTCGATAGTGGCGCCATGCCCTATGCCCAATGGCATTTTCCTTTTGCCAACAAGGAGGTATTCGAAAAGAGTTTCCCTGCAGACTTTATCGCGGAAGGGGTGGATCAAACCAGGGGTTGGTTTTACACGTTACATGCCCTGGCGGTACTGTTATTTGACAGTGTTGCCTATAAAACTGTGGTGAGCAACGGACTCGTTCTGGATAAAAACGGCAACAAAATGAGCAAAAGGCTGGGCAATGTGGTCGATCCTTTTGACACAATCAATAATTACGGGGCCGATGCCACCAGGTGGTATCTCGTTACCAATGCCTCTCCCTGGGACAGCCTGAAGTTTGATGTGGAAGGTATACGGGAGGTACAGCGTAAGTTTTTCGGAACCCTTTACAATACCTACCAGTTTTTTGCGCTCTATGCAAATGTGGACGGATTCAAATTTAGTGAAGCCTCCATACCGGTGGCTGAGCGCCCTGAAATTGACCAATGGATCTTATCCTCTCTCAACACACTGGTTAAAACCGCCACCCGTTACTTCGATGATTACGAACCCACCCAGGCAGGAAGGGCAATAGAAGATTTTGTTGATGAACACCTGAGCAACTGGTACGTAAGGTTGTGCAGGCGTCGTTTCTGGAAAGGAGAGTATGAGCACGATAAAATCTGCGCCTACCAAACCTTATACGAGTGCCTTGAAACGCTTTGCCAACTGATGGCACCTGTGGCACCATTTTTTGCCGACTGGTTATTCGGTAACCTGAATGAAGTTACCGGCAGGGCCACCCGCGGATCTGTGCACCATACTGATTTTCCGAAAGCTGATGAGTCAGTGATCGATACCGATCTGGAACAAAGGATGCAATTGGCACAGGATGCATCCTCACTCATTTTGTCAGTTAGAAAAAAAGTAAATATAAAAGTGCGGCAACCGCTGCAGAAGGTGGTGATTCCGGCAATGGATGCCCAAATGGCAGGCCGGATCAGGAATGTGGAAGCCATCATTAAGGCTGAAACAAATGTGAAAGAGGTGGAAGTACTGGGGGCGCACAATGATTTTATCAGGAAAAAAGCAAAGGCGAATTTTAAAACCCTCGGTAAAAAGCTGGGTGCCAGGATGAAATGGGCGGCCGATACCATTGCGGCGCTGGATGGGGCCACTATTGATAAAATACTGGCAGGCCCCTACCTGCTTAACCCTGGTTATGAAGCCAATGCTGAGGAAGCCATCCTCATCACTGCCGAGGATATCGAAGTAACTACCGATGAAATTCCAGGGTACGAAGTTGCCGGAAAGGGAAGTCTTACGGTTGCACTCGACATTACCGTAACAGACGATCTGAAACAGGAGGGAGACGCCCGTGAATTTGTAAATAAAGTGCAGGGGATCAGGAAAGAAAGTGGTTTTGCACTTACTGACAGGATAAATGTGGAAGTGTTAGAAAATGCCGGGCTGCGACCATCTTTAATTCGATATAAAGACTATATTTGCGCCGAAATTCTGGCAGATTCGCTTGCTTTTATGACCGTTTTGGACACCGGAACGGAAATTGACGTGAATAATGCCATTTTAAAAGTGAAAGTACTTAAAACAGGAAAATAGTATGGCAACCAAAAAGCATGTCCAGGCTAAAACCGGTAAAGCTCCAGCAAAAGCTGCGGTAAAAAAGGCAGCAAAACCCGCTGCTAAAAAAGCAGCACCCGCAGCAAAAGCTGCCCCGAAAAAAGCGGTAAAACCTGCTGCAAAAGCAGCACCAAAATCCGTTAAAAAACCGGTGGCCAAAGCGCCTGCAAAAAAAGTTGCCGCTCCTAAAAAAGCTGCAAAGCCTGTTGCTAAACCAGTGGCCAAGAAACCTGTTCCCGCAAAGAAAGCTCCGGCAAAGCCTAAACCAGTGGTAAAGGCTGCTGTTAAATCTGCACAAAAACCTATGGCAAAAAAAGAAGAACCGAAAAAAGCACCGGCCGTAAAAGTGGCCGCTGACACCAAGGCAAAAGATATCAAAGTTCCTGCTCCAAAAACAGTAGTGATACCCAAGATCACAACCACTACTGCCCGTAAATATGAGCCTGACTTCACCAAATCTGTATTAGACCAGGCACCGGTGGAGCACAGCACCCCCACCCAGCGCTACAGTGATAGTGAACTGGCTGAGTTTAAGGAACTGATCCAACGTAAGTTGGACGCAGCAAAAAAAGAACTCACTTACCTGCAGGGGTTGATTACCCGGAAAGACGATATGGGTGGTGACGAAGGCGATAACCGTTATATGACCATGGAAGACGGAAGCCTGAGTATGGAAAGGGAACAACTGAGCCAGATGGCCAGTCGCCAGATCACTTTTATCGACCATTTGGAAAAAGCGCTCATGCGTATAGAAAACAAAACCTATGGTATCTGCCGTGTAACCGGTAAGCTGATAGATAAAGCCCGCCTTCGTGCTGTCCCGCATGCAACCTTGAGCATAGAAGCCAAGATGGGTAAAGTGAGCTGATGAAAAAGATATTTTTATAGGAGGAGAATGGGTCAACCATTCTCCTTTTTTTATACTATAGATACAAATAAATTTCAATATGAATAAGTTGGTTTTAACAGTGCTGTTTTTTTTAGTGATCGCAATGACCGATGCACAAAGCCGCAAGAGAGTGCTGGCAGTTGGTTTTTACAACCTTGAAAATCTCTTTCATCCTTCCGATGATTCCACCAAGGCAGATGAAGATTTTACACCGGCGGGCAGTTACCATTATACCGAGCAGGTGTACAGGGAACGACTGGATAACATGGCCGGGGTTCTGGCACAATTGGGCACCGATGTTACCCCCGTTGGGGCGGCAGTGATTGGCATAGCAGAGGTGGAAAACGACCTGGTGCTGAATGAT
>CAYVLT010000020.1:0-30297 GCA_964452405.1 uncultured Ferruginibacter sp. | reverse complement strand
CTGTCTTGGGTCGATCTCGTTGCCCTGCGCATCCAGTTCTTTACGGGGAATCAACATTTTCGCTTTGATCCGCATCAGGGTGCTGATGAACAGGATAAACTCACTGCTCAGCTCAATATTCAGCTTTTCTGAATGATGAATGAAGTCGAGAAAATCGTTGGTGATTTTTGTAATGGGAATATTGTAAATATCCAGTTCATCTCTTTCAATGAAAAAAAGTAACAGGTCGAATGGTCCCTCAAACTGTTCCAGCTTTATCTGGTAGGATGCAGTGTTCACTGATTGCGGCTTTATGTAAAAAAAATCTCCCGCTTAGGCGGGAGACAAATGTATTAAAACTTGCCTGAGAATTACATTTTAACTGAAACTCCCACGCCAAATGTGGATAATAACTGAAGGCCGATAGCACTGGATGGATGAGCCGGGTTTTTCACATCATCATCATACAACATGTCGAGCTGGTAATTTACATTCAGCCATTTTGTAAGCCTTACTTTAAACTGGTTGGTCCAGAAAACATCCACGTTTTGCGGACTCTTCAGGTAGTTTGAATAAAGATCAAGTTTACTGTAATAAGACGTGTTTTTGAAGATATCTTTTTTAACGGTGGCTGTTACAAAAGCACCAAATTCACCGCGGTTTTCTTTGGCAGGATCCACACCGTACAAAGTTGCCAGCGGCGTTTCCACCTGGCCATTAAAGATACCACCTTGTCCGGCATAGCTGTAAGGACCATTACTTACAATCACCCACCTGGCTGCGAGTGGTGAGCCGAATAAGGAGAACCAACTGTTTGGTTTCCATTCAACACCCGGAGATACGATGATGTAAGCTGGAGCAAAAAAACCGGAGTTTCTTCTTTTTTCAGTGGTACCAAGGTAGTCATATTCATAACCACTGGTTAATTGTGAACGCAACTGGCCCAATAGGGTAAGGGTGGTTTTCGTCCATTTTTTTGGCATATAGCTGTACTTGCTCGAAAGATCGAGACGGTCATTTACTTTTCTTACACCGAGGGTGGTGGTGTTTACAATACCATAGTTTACATCCAGCCCGTTTTCCCAGGTTTGGCGGCCCCATTTCCTGATGGCATAAGCGTTTAAGGAAGCAGCTGCAGACAGGGAAAATTCATCGCCACCAGCGGCGATCCAGTTTTTATTACCGATTTGTGTAAGACCGAAAGTGAAGTTTGCACCGTGTATCCAGCCATTTTTGTTTGGCTTTTTAGAGGTATCAGCCGTTGCAGCAACAGTTTTATTGGATGCAGCCTGCATCTCTTTTACGGAGGCATCCTGTGCATTCAATTGAACACTAATGAACACAATAGCCAATAATCCCAGGATTCTTTTCATGTTAGTTTGGTATTTGTTAATAAAACAACGACTTCCCATTTTGGAAGCCGCTGCGAAAATAGTGTTATTTTTCAAAGAACGGGTTGCTGCCTGTGAAAAATCTTTATAGTTTAAGGGTCAATCCCAGCCCGAAAATTTCTTTTAACTGCACTTTAGAAATCACATCATCGTCATATATAAGGTCAAGGCTGACAGTGCTTCCCAACCACTTATTGAACTTCAGCACCAGCAGGTTGGTGAAAAAAACATCAACGTTTTGCGGGTTCCTTTTGTAGTTGCTGAAGAGATCGAGCCTGCCGGTGTAAGTTGCCCAGGTATTGATTGGCTGATTGTATTTCGCGGTAAGATAGGCGCCTATTTCATTGTAACTTTTTTTGCCAGCCGGCACACCGAAAGCCTCAACCAGGTAAAAGTCTTTATCGTTTTTCAGGATCCACCTTGTGGTGATCGGGGAAAGGAAGACTGAAAAATTGTCATTCGGCCGGTAATCCATTCCTAATGACAACAGCAGTTTCCCGGGGGTCAGGAAATTAGAGATTTTAGTATTGGTTTCATAGTTGTAGCCGGTGAGCGCCTGGGTGTTGAAATTCACCAGGGCGGCTGCATACCATTTTTTCGCCAGCTGGTGGCCGTATTTACTTGTAATGTCGATCCGGTCGTCGGTTTTCCTGAAACGGTTAAAAATCGTTGCGTTTTGAAAGCCCAGCGCCAGGTCAAAATAATTATCCCAGGTATTTTTATCCTTCCGGTAATTGATCACGTAGTTAAAGATGGTATTGATGCCCATCGTATTTTGCTCCCCACCGGCAGCCCAGTTTTGCAAACTTCCCTGGTTGATATTCAAAATAAAGCTTCCCGATTTTTTCCAGCCATCTTTTTCAGCGCTTTTTACTTCTTTGCTTGCTGCATTTTGAAGGTCTTTTACAGTGGCATCCTGTGCCTGCACACTACCGGCTGCGATCATGCCGGCCAATAATAATAGGTTCGTTTTTTTCATCTTGTAAAATTTAAAATAAAAAAGCATTGCAGCCCTGAGACTTGCAATGCTTCAATATAGTTGTATGTATGAAACTTATTTCTTCAGGGCATCCCTTATTTCCATCAGTAACGCATCGGTACTTGATGGACCCGGAGCCGGTGCGGGTTCTTCTTTCTTCTTGGTGCTGTTGGCTGCCTTGATCAGGGCAAACAGAACAAAAGCAATCACAATAAATTTGATCACTGCCGCCAGGAATTTACCATACTTAACAGTACCCCACATCAGGGACTCAATATTGTCCGCGTGCGCCGCTTTCAAAGCCGGGTTTAATAAAAGCGGTGTGATGACATCATCCACAAGCGAAGAAACAATGGCGCCGAAAGCTCCACCAATAATTACTGCCACTGCAAGTTCAACTACGTTTCCTTTGAGGGCAAATTCTTTAAATTCTTTCATTAGTCCCATGGTAAAGTGGTTTTGATTGTGAAATTGATTATGAAGATAAAAGCATAATTACAATAATTTGTGTCAAATTACAATTTTTCTGCATTTTTATTTCGCTGCCACCGATTGATGTGGACAAATAACCGGCGGTAATTATTTAGCATTGCGGCCGCAACGATTCAATATTTAAACAACATCTTTGCGGCGTGAACAAAAAACTGCTTGACTGGATAATATTCATCGTGCTTTCCCTGGTTTGGGGCAGTAGTTTTATCTTAATGAAGATTGGGTTGGAGAATCAATTAACCCCTGTTGACATTGCCGGTGTGCGGATGTTGGCAGCCGGGCTGGTATTACTACCCGTAGCCATCCGTGCCGCAAAAAAAATCCCGGGAAAGAAAATGCCCGTGATATTCATTTCGGGGGTATTGGGTAACCTGTTGCCTGCATTCCTGTTTTGTTATGCCGAACAAGGCATGGACAGTTCTTTGGCAGGCATGCTCAACTCACTTACTCCCATATTTGTAATTGTAACCGGGGCATTGTTTTTCAACCAACGAACCCCGGTAAATAAGATCATCGGCATATGCATCGCGTTTGCCGGCAGTGTATTATTGTTGTTGAGCAAGGGCCAACCACAACAGCATAACGATATCCTGTACCCGCTTTTGATCATACTGGCCACCATCATGTATGGCATCAACGTTAACCTGGTTTCCAAATATCTTTCACAATTACCTGCCCTGCAGGTTGCCGCCCTTGCACTGGCATTGAATGCCCTGCCGGCGGCAGTTGTATTGGGGTTGAACGGTTTTTACAGGATCACCCCAACACCTGCTTTTATTAAAGGAGTGAGTGCTGCTGCCGTACTCGGGCTCGGCGGAACCGCCATGGCTACCATTCTTTTTTATATGCTGGTAAAAAGGGCCGGCCGTATTTTCGCGAGCATGGTCACTTATGGAATTCCATTTGTGGCCATTGGCTGGGGAATCTGTTTCAGGGAAAATTTTTCATGGGCACAGGCCGGTTGTTTGATGGTGATATTGGCCGGAGTGTATTGGGCCAACACTGCCCGGACGGTGGCTGCCGGTAAACTCACTTCTTAAAATAGCCCCGGTTGCCCGGGGCTAACCAATCAGTTGATCTTTTCGCTTTCAACTACCACGGGTGCGGTAAACTTAACAGCCGTGGTATTCTTTTTCCGTTTTTTAGGAGGCCTCGGAGGTGGGGGAGGAGGTGGTGGCGCTGGTGCAACTTCTTTTGTAGCAGGCGGCGCAGGAGGCGGTGGGGGAGCTTTTGTTACTGCAGGAGGAGCGGGTGGCGGTGGCGGCGGTGGCGTTTTTTTTGACTGCGCAACGAGGTGCATCGACAAAATCCCCGTAGCCAGCAGGAGTGTGATCTTTTTCATACAATTGTTTTGCCGGCTATGATGCAACACCCACATGATTCCATAAAAAACCCCCGGGTGAACCGGGGGCGCAGAAGTTGGTTTTGGTAAACGACTAGCGTAAAAATAATTGTCGATAAAATTCTTTTGTACCTAAATGACAAAAGACGTTTTTCAAACGCTGCACAATCATTAAAAAAAAGTAAAAATTTTTCCAGGCCGGAATATTATCTGACTGAAAATGCCCGGCAACCTCTCAGCCTTACCTACAAAAAAAGCTTACACATTTTATTTTTGCTAATTTGATTGGGCTTTCAAAACCGATATTTATAATAAGCTAAATAGTAAATTGCAGCAATTTTAAAGCACATGCTGAGTATTTGTAAAAAAGACCTGCAACAGTTTTTTAGTAGCCTCACCGGTTATATCGCCATTATTTTGTTTTTGCTGGTGAACGGACTTTTCCTGTTTGTATTAAAAGACAGCAATATTTTTGATTTTGGCTATGCCACCCTCGATAAATTTTTTGAACTGGCTCCCTGGGTACTTATTTTTTTGATACCGGCTATTGCTATGCGTTCCCTGTCGGAGGAGATCAGGAGCGGTACTTTTGAAATATTACGCACCAAACCCCTGAGCTGCCGGCAGATCGTAATGGGTAAATACGCCAGTTTGCTGCTGGTGATCCTTTTCGTGATCGTTCCTACATTTATTTATGTCATCACCATTAAACAACTCAGTGTTACAGGCACCATTGACGGTGGCGGAATTACCGGAAGCTATATCGGCCTTTTCCTGCTGGCGGCAGTGTTTGCCGCTGTGAGTCTTTGTTGCAGCAGTTTTACCACCAACGCCGTAGTGGCATTTTTAATCAGCGCTTTTGCCTGCCTCATATTGTATATCGGTTTTCACCAACTCAGCCGGTTGCCGCTACTCCAGGGCGGTGCAGGGTATTATGTTGAAATGATCGGCATCGATTTTCATTATAGCAGCGTGAGCAGGGGGATGTTGGATTCAAGGGATCTTATTTATTTTCTCAGTCTTGTTTTTTTATTCCTTTTCATCACCGAAAAAAAGCTGCAAAAAAGTTAAGCAGGGGCTCCATTTATGATCAAAAAAATATTTTCCGGCAAGGCTGCGCTTCCCCTGGTAATACTGCTGCTGATCGGCATAAACTGGCTGGCAGCTTCTTTTCATGGACGCATTGATTTTACCAACGAAAAAAGGTTCACCTTATCCACTTCCACCAAAAATGTATTGAAACATTTGGATGGAGAAGTAGATATTACCGTGTTATTGGCAGGCGATATAAAGTCAGAATTTAAAAAATTGGCCACCAGCACCAGGGAGCTGCTTGAGAATTTTAAAAACTACGGAGGTAATAAGATACAGTACCAGTTTGAACTGCCGGGAGAAGATATGAATGATTCGCTCAAAGCAGTGCTGTATGATTCATTGGTGGCGATGGGCCTGCGGCCCACCAACCAGCAGGTGCAGGTAAAGGAGGGAGAGGGCAAATCTCAACGCCAGGTTTTTCCCGGAGCTGTGATCAGGTATGGCGATAAAACGATCGCCATCGACCTGTTACAGGGCCAGGTACAAAAAAGTGTCTTCAATTCTGATGACCTGCTCGACAAACAGTCACTCAACAGCGCTGAAGCCCTGCTCGAATACAAATTTGCCAATGCCATCCAAAAGCTTACCCAAAAAGAAATACCGGTGGTGGCCTATGCATACGGAAACGGTGAACCCCCTTATGGATATCCGCCGGTGTACAGTGTTTTTGAAACACTCGGGAAAAATTTTGTGGTGGATACACTCAACCTGAAGACCCGCCCTTTTATTTCACCAGATGAATACAATACGGTAGTGATTGTGAAACCGGTTGAAAAATTTACCGATGATGATAAGTTCAAGCTTGATCAATATGTAATGAACGGTGGACGGTTGTTGTTTTTTGTGGATGTGCTGTATGCCGAAAGAGATAGCCTGCAAAATGGTGAGTTGATCGCTTACTCAAGGGATTTAAACCTGAATGACTTGTTGTTCCGTTTCGGGGTACGCATCAATACCGACCTGGTTGCCGACAAACACTGTGATAAGATACCGGTGGAAGTGGGCAGTATCGGCGGACAAAGCCAGCAACAATTGCTTCCCTGGCCTTACGCTCCATTATTGCAGCCCGGATCAGACAATCCCATAGTTAAAAATGAGGCAGATGTGCTGGGACAATTTGTAAACTCGATCGACCTGGTGGAAGCCGAAGGGATTTCCAAAACCGTATTGCTGAGTTCATCTGCCAATGCATACACCATTCCCACCCCGGCCCGCATACAACTCAACAGCCTGCAAACCGAGGAAGACCTTGCAAAATTCAATCGTAAAAATATCCCGGTGGCCGTATTACTCGAAGGAAAGTTCAGCTCAATGTTCGCCAACCGGGCCAGCAAGGCACAACTTGATTCCCTCGCAGCCTACCAACAGCAGTTTCTGCGGTCGGGCGCCGAACCCGGTAAGGTAATTGTGGTAAGTGATGCGGATATCGTACTGAACCAGGTGTCAGAAACGATCGGACCCTTGCCGATGGGTGTAAACAAATTCACCAGGATACAATACGCAAACAAAGACTTCTTTTTGAATTGTACAGAATACCTGGCCAACAAAAAAAATATCCTGGATGCCAGGGCCAAGGATTACACACTTCGCCTGCTGGACGTTAAAAAAATATCAACTGATAAAACTTTTTGGCAACTGGTCAATATTGTTGCACCGGTTTTGCTGGTTTGTTTGTTTGCAGTTATTTATCAATGGCGCCGGAAAAGAAAGTACAGTATTGCCTGATCTGAACTGCAACCGGTAATCCTGCTCCCGGGCGGCCGGGCTCATCAATATGCTCAATGAATACTACTGAAATTACATACCTGGTTTTTGGCATTGTAATCATCCTTGCGCTCATTTTCGACCTGGGATTGCTGAGTAAAAAAAACAAGGTCATCACCATCAGGGCCGCCCTGTACCAAACCCTGTTCTGGGTATTGCTGGCCCTGGGCTTTTGTATTTACCTCTGGCGTGAAGATGGGCAGGTGATTGCCCTGCAATACCTCAGCGCCTACCTCATGGAATGGAGCCTTAGTATCGACAATATATTTGTGTTCATTCTCATCTTCACTTCTTTTGGCATCAGTGAAAAGTTTTATGGCCGTGTGTTATTGGTGGGAATCCTGATGGCCATTGTGTTCCGGGTACTTTTTATTACCGTGGGCGTGGCATTGGTGGATAAATTTGACTGGATCCTATATCTCTTCGGCGCCTTCCTGTTGTACACCGGTTATAAAATGTTTTTTGCAGATGCTGAAGAGGAGTTCAGGCCGCACGAATCAAAATTATACCGCTTCCTTACCAGGTACCTGCCGATCGTGGCACACGATGGGGATGGCCAGTACATTGTACGGGAAGATGGCAAAAGATTTTACACCTCCCTGTTCCTGGTGATATTATTACTTGCCGGCATCGACCTTGTTTTCGCCCTCGATTCAATCCCGGCAGTAATGGGGATATCACGCAATAAAATGGTGATCTATACCTCTAATATTTTTGCGGTGCTGGGTTTAAGGAGCCTTTTCTTTTTATTGAGAGGTGTTGTGGCAAAGTTCGATTACCTGCAGCAGGGCATTGCCGTGGTACTTATTTTTATCGGCTTAAAAATGCTTACCGAACATTGGCTCAACCAGTGGATCGATAAAAATATACAGGTATTTATTTCCCTCGGTGTAATTTTACTTTGCATCAGTGGCGCTGTTTTGTATTCCATCATCAGGAAAAAAAAACAACCGCAACAGGCGCCTGAACCTGAATAATCAAATAACCAGTTGTACAGCATTTCCATCATAGCTTCTGTAAGTGGCGCTACCTTCCTGCAACAGGTGAGCGGGGGCGATATCGATCATCTTTTGGTGGATAGCCGTAAACTGTTGTTTCCACAATCAACCATTTTTTTTTCACTCAGTGGTCCACGTCGTTCGGGAAATGATTTTATTGAGGAATTGTATGGGAAAGGAGTAAGAAATTTTGTGGTGGATGAGTCATTTGAAGTATCTCTTTGCGGGCAATACCCGGCAGCCAATTTTTTACAGGTTACAAATGTGCTCGCTGCTTTGCAGGATGTGGCTGCCTGGCACCGCAGTCGTTTTGAATTGCCGGTAATCGGCATCACAGGCAGCAATGGTAAAACCATTGTAAAGGATTGGCTGTACCAGTTACTGCAACCTGCTTACCAGGTGGTGAGAAGTCCGAAAAGCTACAATTCGCAAAGCGGTGTGCCGCTCAGCGTGTGGCAGATCAATAGTCAACATACCCTTGGCATATTTGAGGCGGGAATATCTGAGCCCGGCGAAATGCAGCGGTTACAAAAAATCATCCGGCCATCGATTGGAGTGCTAACCAATATCGGCGAAGCACACAGCGAGGGCTTTGCCAATATCCGGCAAAAAATAAACGAAAAGCTTTGCCTGTTTGAGCATTCCCAAACATTGATCTGTAATGCTGACAACCCGGTGATCAATGAAGCGGTGAATTTGCTGGTAACAACAAAAAACACAGCCCTGCAGCTTTTTACCTGGGGATATCACCAGGCGGCAAGCCTGCGGATTCTGTCTGTTACAAAACAGGAAGACAATAGTACGATCGCTGCCAGTTTTCAACCGCTCAATGGTATTCGTACACAGGTAACTGTTACTATTCCCTTTACCGACGATGCGTCGGTTGAAAATGCCATCAGTTGTTGTTGCGTGTTACTCCAACTGGGTACGCCGGTGCCTGTAATAGCCGAACGAATGCTGCAGTTGAAGAAAGTGGAAATGCGGCTGGAATTGAAACAGGGTATTAATAATTGTTCGGTGATCAATGATGCCTACAGTGCCGATATTAATTCCCTTACCATCGCACTCGATTTTCTCAGCCAGCAACAACAACATCCTGCGCACACCATCATCCTGAGTGATATTTTGCAAACGGGCAGGAGCAATGAATCTCTGTATGCCGAGATCGCTGCCATCCTGCAACAGAAAAAAATACACCGGCTGATTGGTATCGGTCCTGAGATAAGCAAGGCACAGGCTGCCTTTCAACAAATACCTGTTAACAGTTTTTTTAGTTCAGTAGCCGATTTTAAAGAGCAGTTTCATTCTTTACATTTTTCCAATGAAACCATCCTGTTGAAAGGAGCCAGGGTATTTGAATTTGAACAGATCGTGCACCTGCTGGAGGAAAAGGTACACCAGACGGTACTCGAGATCAATCTTTCTGCCATTTCACATAACCTCAGGCAATACCGGCAATTGCTGAAGCCGGGCGTAAAGCTGATGGTAATGGTAAAAGCATTCAGTTACGGCAGTGGCAGTTTTGAAATCGCCAACCTGCTGCAGTTTCACAAAGTGGATTACCTGGCGGTGGCATTTGCGGATGAAGCTGTGGAGTTGAGAAAGGCGGGTATCTCTTTACCAATCATGGTAATGTCGCCGGAAGAAAATACGTTTGATGTAATGGTGCAGTATGACCTGGAACCGGAGTTATATTCCTTTGCCATCCTGCAGGCTTTCTGTAACTACCTTGAACAGGCGGGCATCGAAACCTATCCCGTGCATTTAAAATTCGATACCGGTATGCACCGTCTTGGTTTTGAAGAAAAGGATCTCCCTGCCCTGCTGCAACTGCTGAATACCTCCGGCCGGCTGAAAATACAATCGGCTTTTTCTCACCTCGTGGCCAGCGACAGTGAAAAGCATGACGCATTCACCCAACAGCAGGCAGCCATATTTGCCCATTGTTGCAACGGCTTGGCAAAGGTGATTCCCTATTCTTTTTTACAACATATTGCCAATACATCTGCCATCCTGCGGCACCAGCAACTACAGTTGGATATGGTACGCCTTGGTATTGGATTGTATGGAGTGGATGGGTTTGAACCCATGCAACAAAAACTGCAGAACGTAACAACCCTGAAAACCACCATCGCCCAGGTGAGGTATATTAAGGCCGGCGAATCGGTGGGGTATAACCGGGCGGCGATTGTAACGGAAGATTCAGTGATCGCCACTGTGAGGATCGGTTACGCCGACGGGTATTCAAGAATGTTGGGAAATGGCAATGGAAAAATGCTGGTGAACGGGCAACTGGCGCCGGTGATAGGCAATGTTTGCATGGATATGACGATGCTCAATATTACCGGGATCGCCGCCCGTGAAGGAGATACCGTGATTGTATTTGGTGCTGCACTACCGGTAACGGATGTAGGCAAATGGGCGGGTACGATTGCTTATGAAATACTTGCCGGAATTTCCCAACGGGTTAAGCGGGTGTATTTTGAGGAGTAAATTTACCCGTCATGCAAACCCCGCTGATCAGCATCTTTTTTCCTTTCCTGTGAGAAAGGCCAAAAACTTCAAAGCCTTTAACTGGTATATCTTTTAAAGCCTTCCCCCGCCTGAATATTACAAACCACTATCTTTGCCCCCATTATGAAAGGAAGAAATGTTGTATTGCTGATATTGCTGGTAGTGCTGGCCGACCAGGCATTGAAAATTTACATCAAAACGAACTTTTATATCAATGAACACGTCAATGTACTCGGAAGTTGGTTCCGCCTGCATTTTGTAGAAAATGAAGGAATGGCCTATGGCTGGAAGTTTGGTGGTGATGGCGGTAAGATGCTGCTGACTTTATTCCGGTTAGGCGCTGTGATTTTTGGTGTGTTTTATTTACGGAAGATCATCAAAGAAAAATACCACCGTGGCTTTATTGTATGCGCCGCATTGATCTTTTCAGGTGCGCTCGGCAACCTGATCGACAGCATGTTTTACGGACTTATATTTGAAGAAAGTGTACCCGGCACCATGGCAGTGGCAAAGATGTTTCCCCAACATGGTTATGCAGGATTTTTACATGGCAAAGTGGTGGACATGCTTTATTTCCCCATCATCAGGGATACCCGTTTCCCTCAATGGGTACCGCTTTGGGGAGGAGAGGATTTTGAATTTTTCAGGCCCATCTTTAACCTCGCCGATTTTGCCATTTCCACCGGTGTAATTGCCATACTGGTATTTCAAAAACGTTTTTTTAAACATCACGGCCATGAAAAACCAAACTCCACCGTTGAAACTGATGCGGTGGTGAACGATGATGTACAGGTTTCTTAAGCGTTGATGCAGCCTGCCAACAAAGGTTTATTTTCCAACTATATCCTGCTAAATAAAAAAGTGACACCTTGTACAGGCGCCACTTTTTGGTATTGTTCGTTTTGTTTACCCGCTGGTAGCTTGATCAGATTTTACCCACCATCTTTTCCGGCACTACCCATTCGTCGAATTCTTTTTCGGTGAGATAGCCAAGTTTCACCGCCATTGCCTTTAAGGTGGTTCCTTCCTTGTGTGCTTTCTGCGCAATCTCGGCGGCTTTGTAGTACCCGATCCTGGTGTTCAGCGCTGTTACCAGCATAAGGCTGTTGTCAACATGTTTTTTAATGTTGGCAGCGATTGGTTCAATGCCTACAGCACATTTGTCATTAAAGCTTACGCATCCATCACCGATCAATCTTGCACTGTGAAGGAAGTTGTAGATCATTACCGGTTTAAACACATTCAGCTCAAAATGCCCCATACTGCCGCCAACACCGATGGCCACATCATTTCCCATTACCTGTGCCGCGATCATCGTGAGCGCTTCACATTGAGTGGGATTAACTTTGCCCGGCATAATGGAAGAGCCTGGTTCATTATCTGGAATAAATAGCTCGCCGATGCCGCTCCTGGGTCCGCTGGATAACATGCGGATGTCGTTGGCGATCTTCATCAAACTTACGGCAACAGTTTTAAGTGCTCCGTGTGCTTCAACGATGGCATCGTGGGCTGCGAGTGCTTCAAATTTATTTTTTGCAGTTACAAAAGGAAGCTTCGTGAGTCGGGCAATGTGCTTCGCCACATTCACATCGTATCCCGGAGGGGTGTTGATGCCGGTACCAACAGCAGTACCACCGAGCGCCAGTTCCGATAAATGCGACAAACTGTTTTTGATCGCCTTCAATCCATGATCTAACTGTGACACATATCCGCTGAATTCCTGTCCAAGCGTTAGTGGCGTGGCATCCATAAAATGCGTTCTCCCGATCTTCACCACCTTTTTAAATGCTTTGGCTTTTTTATCCAGTGTATTTCTCAGTTTTTCAATACCTGGAATGGTGGTTTCCATCAGAATTTTATAAGCAGCAATGTGCATGGCGGTTGGGAAGGTATCATTACTGCTCTGGCTTTTGTTCACATCATCGTTGGGGTGCAGGTATTTTTCTTTGTCGGATAACTGGCCCCCATTGATTACATGGCCGCGGTAAGCCACCACTTCATTCACATTCATATTACTCTGGGTACCGCTACCGGTCTGCCATACAACGAGGGGAAAATATTCATCCAGTTTTCCCTCAAGAATCTCCTTGCATACTTTGCCGATCAGGTCAGCTTTCTTTTTGGGTAATACGCCTGCTTCGTAGTTGGTGATCGCTGCAGCATGTTTCAGGTAAGCAAATGCCTTGATGATTTCTTTCGGCATCTTGTTGATGTCCTGCGCAATTTTAAAATTATCCACGCTTCTTTGCGTTTGTGCGCCGTAGTACGCATCCACAGGCACTTTTACTTCACCCATGGTGTCTTTTTCAATCCTGTATTCCATAATTATTGCATTTAATTTTTAGCGAAGCAAAGGTAGCCCGGTTCAACTGATTTATACATAAAAAAAGCAGCCCTTTAGGAAAGGCTGCTGGTTTTATTTTTTATTGCCGGTGGCAGGTCATTGCCCCGCCGGAAGTGAGGCGCAATGGCCACTGATAAGCAGATTTTTATTATTGATGACAGACAGGTTTCCACTTAGTTTTCCACTCACACTGGCCGCTGCTGCATCTGCATTGCTGATCACGCAGGGATGAGCCGTACCACCAGGGATGATAACATGAGTAATGGCAGAAGGAATGTTATTGTTGCTCCAGTTGGCCGCTGTATGCCAATCGCTGCTAACAGTTCCGGTCCAGGTATTTAGTTCCTGTTTGATCACTGTAATTGCGGTGTCGCGGCATCCGCCATTGGTGACACCCGTTACCTCGTAGGTTCCTGCAGTTGCTGCTGCAGGCAAGGCGGTGTTCCAGTTAACTGTGATGCCTTCAAAATTGTACAACGACAGTAAATTGTAGGTGTCGTCGGTGCAGAGAATGTACACACTGGTATCATTGCCCAGGAAATTTCTTGGTTTGATGTATTCGCCCGACACATAGCCGCTGCCGGTATTCCCGGCAAAACGAAACAGGTTACAGTTGAGCAGTTGGGTGGGCAACGATGAAAAACCTGCGGCGGTATCACCAGCAAAACGGAAACTATTGCAGCCGAGTAAATTTGTTTTACCCATGGAAAACCCGGCCGCCGTATCGCCTGTGAATAAAAAGGAATGGCAGTCCAAAAGGTTGGTGCGGGTAGTTGTAAAACCGCCTGCGGAATCACCGGCAAAGCGGAAGGCACTGCATTGAAGTGCCGCTGTTTTTGCAGTTGAAATTCCCGGGCCATCACCCCCTGAGAAGCGTTGTGTATTACAGGCAAGCAACAGGCTTGCCAGGTTGCTGGTTCCATACCCTGCTCCTCCATGATAAGGCTCATTTTGTGCATGGGCAAAAGAGATCAATCCCCAGGATAGGAGTATCGCAATGATTTTACAGCCACCTGATTGTAAAGTATGCATGAATTGAGTTTAAGAGGTGGAAAGATCAATTGAATAATCTGCGTACTCCTCTTCCTCCCACATTAATGTCGTTGGCTCCATACAGGTTGGCACTGAGGTAACGGTCTGAAACCCTCAATGGCTGGTCTTCTCCATTAACACCTAACCGGTTGCTCCAGGAGCCACCCTTCAAGCTAGCTCCGCTGCCTGCAGCCCCGGAAGTGGTAATTGTTTGATTCAACCAACCCGTAACATTGCTTAATCCGCTGCCTGGCGTTAAGAGGCCATCGCCGTGAGCATCCCATTTAAAGATGGTGGATGCTGTATTGTAAATACCCACGCAAAATTCATACACATTCCCGGTGAGTTCCATGTTGCCGTAGTATCCTGCACCTGCCTCAAAGCGGGTGGTGGCAGCTTTTGCTGCAAAGCCGCAACGAAACGGCCCCTGTACTCCTCCAGCGCTGCCTCCGAAGTTTGCAAGGCCGGTGCCGGTGGCAATGGCGTCTGAAGTTGTTTCCTGGTTGCTGCCATCATTCACTGTTGTTGCGGCCCTTGTGGCGGTGTTGCCTCCCCATGAAAATTCGTTGGCAACAGGTGTGGCTGTACCCCTGCAAAGTTTTTCGTATTCCATTTCACTCATTGGGGCAAGACCGCTCCAGTCGAGGTAGGCGCAGAGATTACCCCAGCCGAGGTAATTCATGGCACGTGCAGGTGTACTGCAGGTATAATTGGGCCAGGTGCCTGCCACTCCATTCCGGTACCCGCCTGCCGGTAAAACCTGGCGGTTGGTAGCCATATCCTGCGGCAGTGAATTGAGGAAGTCAGTGTACTGTCCCTGTGACACTTCATATTTCATAGCATAAAAGGCCCGGTATCCCTTGGGGAAATTAGCATCCACTACATTTCCTGCCGGTGGGTAGCCTGGCACGGTTGACGCGTTGTCCCAAAGATTACCCGCTGTGTTGGCAAAACTGATTGCATTTTCGCTGGTTACCTGGTAAGCAGTACCGGGTGAACCGCTGGCACCATTGCGAAACTCGTAGTAACTGGTGCCTCCGCTGCCGAGGTAAAAAGTGCTTTGTGGTACATACACCATTTCCACAGCGAACACTTTAAAATCCCATTCTGTTGCCGGGGCCGGCACGGCGCCGAGTTTTAGCGTGATGCTGGTTGCAGCGATGTTGCCGTTGCCGGCAGTTGCACGCTGAATGAACACGCCGATTGAATCAGGAACGGTTTTAATTTCTAAAGGGGAAGCTGCTGTATTACCAGAGAAAGAAAGCGGCTGTGGTTTCCAGAACTGGTCGGCACAGTTTCTTCTTTTTACAAAAACCCAGGCAGCATCCCAGTTATTGGGAGCGGTACTCACCCGCCAGCTGTTTTCCCAACTGATATTGAACGTTAGGGTTCCGGCGGCATTATTGTACACCACATTTGATACCTGGATGTTGTTGGCAAAAAGGCTGCTGCAACTGCAAGCCAGCGCCAACAGTAAGGAAAGGCGTTTCATTTTTTTGTATTTGGTTGGAGTTAGTAATAGTTCCAAAAATATTTCTAAATAAAAAAGCGTCTATCCGTACTGGTGGGTATTTATGGAAATACAAAAAAAAAAGCTGCCGGTAAAGGCAGCCTGCTTTTTGATTATACATGTTATCACCGGCCGGTGAACACTGCTTTTCTTTTTTCCAGGAAGGCAGTGGTGCCTTCCTTCATGTCTTCTGTGTCGAAGCAATCACCGAAGGCTTTCACTTCTTCTTCAAACCCGTTTTTAGTGTTGTTGAAAACGGTATTGGCCGTGCTGATACAACGGGCAATTGCCACAGGCGCTTTTGAATTGATCAGTTGAAGAACTGAATAGGCTTTGTTTATCAACGCGTCGGGTTCGGTTACATAATTTACCAGTCCATAACGGAGAGCAGTATCCGCATCTATCATGGCGGCGCTGATGAGCAGTTCCACCGCTCTGCCTTTTCCCACCAGTTGGGTGAGGCGTTGGGTACCCCCGTAGCCGGGTATCAAACCCAGGTTTACTTCCGGTTGCCCAAATTTGGCATTGGTGGAAGCGATCCGGAAATGACAGGCCATTGCCAGCTCACAGCCGCCACCGAGGGCAAATCCATTTACAGCCGCAATAATGGGTTTACTGCTGTTTTCGATCTTGAAAAAAATATCCTGCCCCCGCTTTGCCAGGGCCATTGCTGCATCTTTATTGAGTCCGTTGAATTCCGAAATATCTGCACCTGCCACAAAAGCTTTTGGTCCCGCACCGGTGATCACCGCTGATCTTACAGCGGGATTGTTGTTGATTTCGTCCACTGCATTACTGAGGTCGGTGAACACATCTTTATTCAATGCGTTGAGTTTATCAGGCCGGTTGATGGTGATGGTGAAAATACCTTCTTCTATTCCGGTTAAAATGGTGGTGTACATATTTTTTATTTCAAAAGTAATTATATATCTCTTCATCGTCAATGCCCTTGCCGGCAATAAGTATTTATGGTTTTGTTGTATAAATAATGTATGTTTAAAACGTTACCATGCACAAGAAAATATGAGATTGAATCGTTCCGCCTGCAACCTGCTTTTTTCAATGATATTGTCTGCCGGTTTTCCCGCTATGGCTTTTGCCACCAACTACTATATCAGCAATACGGGCAGTGACAACAACAGTGGCAGGCTGCAGCAGCAACCCTGGCAAAGCCTTAAAAAGCTGAACGAAATCGCCGGCACGCTGGCGCCGGGCGATTCTGTTTTTTTTAAACGCGGTGGTGTGTACCACGGTTCCATCACGCTTACGCGTTCGGGGGTGCAGCACCATCCCATTGTATTTACTGCCTTCGGCGAGGGCGCTGCTCCAGTGGTATCGGGATTGAACAGCGTAACCGGATGGGAATCGATCGGAAGCAATACCTGGCAGGCACCTGCAGCATTTGCGGTGCATGCATTGAACCTGGTGTTGCTGGATGGCAGGCCACAGCGCATTGGCAGGTATCCCAATGCAGATGCTACCGGTGGCGGATACCTGATTTATGAAAACTTCAATGACGACCTTTCGATCACAGACAATCAACTGGATGCATCAACCGATTGGAAGGGCGCTGAAGTGGTGATCAGGAAAAATCACTGGACGGCAGAACGATGCCGCGTTACCAGCCACCAGCACCATACTATTTACTACACACATGCCAACGGAGGCATCAACAATATACCGGAACCCTCCATCTATCCCGGAACTAAAAACTTCGGGTATTTTTTTCAAAACGATCCCCGCACACTTGATCAGTATGGCGAATGGTATTTCGATAGCAGCACCCACCGGCTGCAAATGGTGTTCACCCCCGCAGGACCAGGTGCACACAGCATACAGGTGCCGGTTGTAGACACGCTTGTAAACCTCGGCAGCCTGAGCTATATCAGCTTTGATCAACTGGCATTTGAAGGAGCAGGGCTGAGTGCCATCTACAACCGCGGGGGCAGCGGCATTTCAATCACCCGTTGCCGTTTTGAAAACATGGGAGCAAAAGCCATCCATTTCTGGGACACTGACCACGTGCTGGTTGAAAATGTTTCGATCAGGAATGTATTGTCGAATGCAATACAGGTAAGAAGCGGGAAAAAGGATGATGTGACGATCCGGAACTGCCAGATAACAAATACAGGGATGTTTCTTGGAATGGGGTCTTTTTTTGATGACCGTGATTATAAAGCGATCGTTGTAACCGCCGGTAAAAAAATACTCATTGAAAATAACCACATCGACAGCGTGGGTTTAACGGGCATACAGTTCCAGGGATCAGATGTTCTGGTGCAACACAACGTGGTGAATCATTTTTGTTGCAACCTTGATGATGGCGCCGGCATCTATACTTACCTGGATGCTTCCCGCGAACAACCCGGAGCGCTATTCATTAACCGCAACATCCGGGAAAACATTATCCTTAACGGGATCGGTGCAGGCGCAGGTGCTTCAGGCACCAACAGGGCAGAAGGAATTTACTGCGACAATGGTTCGATGAACATTGACATTACCGGCAATACAATTGCATTTGTCAGTAACAAAGCATTTGCATTCAACAATCCTTTTAATATCAACGTACGTGAAAATACCTGTTACAGCAATGGGATGGGTTGGAGTGCTTCCCGCAGGGCCAGCTGGCAAAGTTTCAGCAAACTCAATATCAATAAGAATATTTTTTATGCGGCTGATCCGCAGCAGTCACAGGCAAATTTCTTATATGCCGGTTTAAAGGAGCCGGGTAAACTCAGCATCTGGGAGGCGATTAAGCTGGTGGGCGATATTGACAGTAATTATTACAATATGTGCAATCCCTTTGGGTTTAATTATACTTTTTCCGAAGAGGAGGGAAAGCCGCTTTACAATCCCTCACCACTCACATTGCAGCATTGGCAGGCATTTACCGGGCAGGATCAGCATTCTCAGGAACCAGCTGTACAGGTTGCCCCTTATACGATCAAAAAAATAACAGGCCACAACCTGGTGGCTAATGGTGGTTTTGAAAAAAATATTGACAGCGTAAATGTTTTTGGATCCAATGCCAAGGCGAAGTGGGAATCTTCGGTAAAGATCAACGGCGATGGTTGTTTACGGTTGGTATTAAATGTGGCTGCTCCCCGCAACTATGTATTGGTAAATGGAAGAGCAGGTGTAGTGACCGCAGGGAAGCAATATATCCTGCGTTTTAATACGCTGGGTAATTCAGATTGCGGGATGCTGCGGGCATATTTAAGAAAAACGGCGGCCCCATACGAAATGATCACGGTGCCGCAGGCAAAACCTTATGGCAGTGCAATACAACAGCAGGAGTTCCTGCTTGAACCCACCGTTTCTGCTGAAGCTAACTATGTGATTGAAGTGGAAAAGAACAATTGTACTTCTTACCTGGATGATATTTCACTGCAGGAAGCGGATGTTATGGTAAATGACGAAAAGGATATAACCAGGTTTGAGTGGAACGGAACGCCGGCCCCAGTGGAAATTCAACTCGATCACTTGTATAAAGGAGTGGATGGTAAATTGTACAACGGAAGTTTGGTGCTGCCACCCTTCACCAGTAAAATACTCACCAGGACTACCGGTAACGATTAAACGTTTTTGATTTCAAGTACCAGGTCCTGCAGTACTTTTTTGGCATCTCCAAACAGCATACTGGTTTTGGGGCGGAAGAAGAGTTCGTTTTCAATGCCGGCGTAGCCCGGTTTCATACTGCGTTTGTTCACGATGATGGTTTTAGCCTGTTCCACTTCCAGTATTGGCATGCCATAAATTGGAGAAGCGGGATCAGATTTGGCAGCCGGGTTCACCACATCATTGGCGCCGAGTACGAGCACCACATCCGTGGTTTTAAATTCATCATTGGCCTGCTCCATTTCCATCAGCTTATCATAGCTCACATCAGCTTCTGCCAGCAAAACATTCATGTGCCCGGGCATACGGCCGGCAACAGGATGGATGGCGTAGTTTACTTCCACACCTTTTTCGGTAAGCAGTTTTTCTAATTCATGACATACGTGCTGGGCCTGGGCAACGGCCAGTCCGTAGCCGGGAACAATCATTACTTTGTGAGCATAGGCCATTACCATGGCGGTATCGCTCAGGCTGATTTCTTTATAAGATCCCTGTTGTGTGGAACTTCCACCACCTGTTTTGGCTGCACCGCCAAAAGAACCCACCAGCACATTCAATAAAGAACGGTTCATGGCCTTACACATCAATATAGTGAGCAGGGTTCCCGCAGCACCAACGAGGATACCGCCGGTGAGCATCACTTTATTGTTGTATAAAAATCCACCGCAGGCGGCTGCCACGCCGGTAAACGAGTTGAGCAGGGATATTACCACAGGCATATCGGCGCCACCGATCGGCATTACAAACAGCACCCCGTAAATGATTGCGAGGGTCAATACACTATAAAATACCAGGTGATGATCCGGGTTGATCACGAGGTAAGCTGCGCCACCAACAGCGATCGCAAGGAAGATAAGATTCAATACATTCTGACCTGGAAAACTCAGGTCCTTTACCCTGCCATTCAATTTACCCCATGCGATCATACTGCCTGCAAAAGACACGCTGCCGATGATAAGGCCCACCACGATGATCAGGATTTTACCGGTATGATCTCCTTCGCCGGCACCGCTTTCAATTTCGTGCAGCAGGTGATTGAATTCCACGATGCTGATCAATGCTGCACAGGCGCCACCCATTCCATTGAAAAGGCTCACCATTTCCGGCATAGCCGTCATCTTTACTTTTTTGGCGGCCAGGGTGCCAATGATGCCACCAATCAGCAATCCACCGAAGATCCACCCATAGTTGCCCAGTTTTTGACCGTCTTCTTCATACAAAAAAATTGTTCCGATAATAGCGATCGCCATGCCGGCTGCGGCCAGCAGGTTACCCTTTCGTGCCGAAGCAGGGTTCGACAACATTTTTAATCCAAGGATAAACGTTACGGAAGCGATGAGGTAACAGAGTGTAAGAAAATGTATTCCCATTATTTTAATATTTCCTGCCTTCCTGCAAATAAGCCTGAGGCAATGTTTTTATTTGTACGATCTGTGTAAGCGGGTACGGGTAGCTGTTATTTCTTTTTCCTGAACATTTCCAGCATACGGTCTGTAACCACAAAGCCGCCCACCACGTTCAGTGTTCCCAGTATCACGGCGAGGAAACCCAGGATCAGGGCCAGGTAATTGTCGGCTTCCGCCTTGCCCATAACAATGATGGCACCGATGATCACCACCCCATGAATCGCATTGGCGCCACTCATCAACGGTGTATGCAGTACGCTCGGCACCCTGCCAATCACTTCAATACCTACAAAAATCATCAGTATCACGATGTAAATGATCTGTTGGTTTTCCTGTATCCATGCTAACATAGTCGATGTTTTTTTATTGATCAGATGAGGGCGCTTACCCGTTCGTTGGTTATGTTTCCATTATGGGCCACGCAGGTTCCTTTTACCAGGTCGTCATCAAAATTCAGGTGCAACGCTCCCTCTTTGGTAATAATAAGCTGTAAAAAATTTAAGATGTTTTTGCCATACAGTTTACTGGCATCGCTTGGCATGGTAGCCGCCAGGTAAGAGTTTCCCATCACGGTAACTCCGTTATGGGTGATGGTGGCATTGTTTTGCGTGTATTCAGTATTGCCGCCTGTAGCTGCCGCAAGGTCGATGATCACTGAGCCATGTTTCATCAGGTACATCATTTCATCCGTAATCAATACGGGCGCTTTTTTACCCGGGATCTGTGCGGTGGTGATCACTATATCTGCTTTGGCAACGCTCTCTGCAATCCTCGCTTTCTGCTTTTGTAAAAAGGCATCGCTTTGTTCCACCGCGTAACCACCGGCTTTGCTTGCATCGGCAGCGCCTTCCACTTCCACAAATTTTGCTCCCAGGCTCATCACTTCTTCTTTCACCGCCGGACGTGTATCAAACACTTCCACCACGGCTCCCAACCTCCTGGCCGTGGCGATAGCCTGTAAGCCCGCCACGCCGGCGCCAAGGATGAGTACTTTTGCGGGTGGTATACTGCCGGCAGCGGTCATGAACATGGGAAAATACCGTGGGAACAAATTGGCTGCGGTAAGTACGGCTTTGTAACCGGCAATATTGGCCTGGCTGCTCAGCACATCCATGCTTTGTGCACGGGTGGTGCGGGGGAGCATGTCCATGCTGAATATGGTTAAACCTGCATCTGCCCAGCCTTTAATGAGCGAGGCGTTGAACAGGGGTTGAAATAGTCCTAACACAATTTTGCCGGAAGCAAGTGTAAGATTGTCGGGTTCATTGATGGTAAGAATGATGTCTGCCGTGCCGGCAATGGCTTCCCTGCTGGCGGTGGTGGCTCCTGCGGCTACATATTTATCGTCGTTGGCAAAAGCGGTAACACCTGCATTGGTTTCAACCATTACGTCGACATTCCATTTTTTTAAAGCGGCAATATGTTCAGGAAGCAGGGAGACTCTTGTTTCAGGGGCTGGTTCTTTTAAAACACCGATTGTCATAATCAAATTGAATTGGCTGCAAGATAATCAAAATCAGCCTTCGCCTTTGGTGAAAAATGCTGATGTTGGATAGCCGCATCAATGATTTGAATGATCATCGTCATTTTTCACTGCGCTAAAACCGGATGCTGAAATGTTGGCGGGTCTTAAAATCGGGATTGATGAAAACCAGGCCGATAAAAAAAAGATCGATGGTGAGTGTAACGGAAGGATGTTGCTGTACCTGCTGCCATGCTGATTCCATTTCTGCACTCCAGTGTATGTCGTCGAAAATAAAAATAGTGGCGGGCCCGGCATATTGCAACAGCAGTTGAAAATAATGGAGGGTTGGTTTTTCACGATGGTTGCCATCGATAAAAGCAAGGTCAACCTTTCCCAGTTGTTGCAGCAGTGGTGCCAGCGTTGCATCAAAATTCCCTTGTGTGAGGGCAATATTTTTTACACCCGCTGCGGCAAAGGTTTTTTGTGCGATGGCCGCGATGGCAGGTGCACCCTCACAGGTATGGACAAAACCGGCTTCATTGCCTTTTGCGAGGTAGGTGCTGGTGATTCCCAATGAAGTGCCGAGTTCGAGGATGGTGCCGGGGCGGTAATGTTGAACGATCCTGAAAAGCAGCTGGCTGTATTTGGCTGGCTTGAGCGAAGAGGCTGCAATTTTTTTTACCCTTCTTTTTTTTGTATTGATGGCTGTGGATCCTGCGCCAAGGTCTTCCACGTCAATTTCGGAGTCATCCTGTAATAACACCCGCCGTTGCTGTTCTATCGCAGCATAGCAATCATACGGATGCGAATCGTTTAAAACTTTTGTTACAAAATCAAAAACAAATGGGGAATGGATGCCATGCCCTTTACCGTTCGACGCATGGATGTAGCACGAAAGGTATTTTTTTATGAGCTGGAACGGTGAATACAAGCGGTTGAATAATTTAAGCTGGCCGTTGATTTATTTGCGGATCCATTTTTGAAAAGAATAGCTGTAAGCGTGTTTTTCATCCTTGTCAAAATCTTCGTTGGAAACAAGCTCCCAACGGGTTTCGTCAATTACCGGGAAACTGGTATCTCCCTCCAGCACAGCGTGCACTCTGGTGATGTAAATGATGTCAGCCTCCGGCATCGCCTGTTCGTATATCTCCCCACCCCCGATCACCATTGCTTCTTTGCTGCCGGTATTGGTTTCAGCTTTTTCGATTGCATCCTGCAGGTTAGCGGCAGTGATGGTGCCTGCTGCCGACCAGCCGGTTTGCCGGGTAATGATGATATTGGTTCGCCCGGCGAGGGGCTTGCCCAATGCTTCAAAGGTTTTTCTACCCATGATCACCGGGAGGCCCCAGGTTACATTTTTAAAAAAACGCATGTCGTTGGGTAAATGCCAGAGCAACTGGTTGTTTTTACCAATCGCATTGTTTTCTGAAGCGGCAACTACAAGAGAAATTGTCATGCTGCAAAGTTGTGTTGATCGGGTTAGCCTGCAAAACAAATTTTATTCAGTTAGAAATGCAGTCCTGACAGTTGAACCCAGCTTGCCGCATTTTATACAGCAACGGGGGCTTTAATAGCAGGGTGGCATTGATAGTTCACCAGTTCAAAGTCGTCGAAGGTGAAATCAAAAATATTTTTAACGGCAGGATTGATCTTCATTTGTGGAAGGCTGAAGGGAGTCCTGGTGAGTTGCAATTGTGCCTGTTCGAAATGATTGCTGTATAAATGCGTATCTCCACCGGTCCACACAAATTCCCCGGCATCCATATCGCATACCTGTGCCATCATCATGGTAAGTAATGCGTAGGAAGCGATGTTGAAAGGAACGCCTAAAAAAATATCTGCGCTGCGCTGGTACAATTGGCAACTGAGGGTTCTGCGTCCATTGGCGCCTGGTGCGGTATAAAACTGGAACAGGCAGTGGCAGGGCATCAGTTTCATGGCGGGCAGGTCAGCAACATTCCAGGCGCTGATGATCATGCGCCGGCTATCAGGATTGTGTTGTAACTGGTTTATCACTTCTTTCACCTGGTCGATCTCCACACCACCGGCTCCCGCCCAACTGCGCCATTGTTTGCCATATACTGGCCCCAGGTCTCCGTTCTCATCAGCCCATTCATCCCATATCCTTACCTGGTGTTCTTTCAGGTAACCAATATTGGTATCACCTTTTAAAAACCACAGCAATTCATGTATGATGCTTTTCAGGTGACATTTTTTTGTTGTCACCAGCGGAAATCCATCCGCCAGGTTAAATCGCATCTGGTAGCCGAATACGCTCCTGGTTCCGGTTCCGGTACGGTCGCTTTTGTCGGTGCCCGTAGTTAAAACATGTTGTAATAATTGTAAGTATTGCTGCATGGCTGCAAAGTAAATCAAAACTAAAAAATGAAAGATCAAAAGTTATTAAGGTGAACAGCCGATCTTTATCGGCAATAAATAACTGGTATGGAAATAAAAACGAGAATGGCGATACAGGAAGATTGTCCCAGGATGATGGAGTTGATCAGGGAACTTGCCGAGTATGAAAAAGCGCCTGCTGAAGTAACGGTATCATTGGAGCATTTTGAAAAAAGTGGCTTTGGCCCGCAGCCGGTATGGTGGGCCTTTGTAGCGGAGGTGGATGGTGTGATACAGGGCTTTGCATTGTATTATGTGCGGTATTCTACCTGGAAGGGCCAGCGCATGTACCTGGAAGATATTATTGTTACAGAAGCAATGCGGGGAAAGGGGCTGGGGAAACTATTGTTTGATGAACTGCTGAAAGAGGCCGCCAGCCGGCGGTTTTCCGGCATCGTGTGGCAGGTGCTCGATTGGAATGCACCGGCCATCAACTTCTATAAAAAATTTGATGGCGTGAAATTTGATCCGGAATGGACCAACTGCTCTATCGATCTTTTTTAATTTATTTCAGTGCGGGGCAGCATAAACTATCTTCGCGGTATCCTGTTACCGTAACCTGAACTTAACACTAAAATTTATTGTAATGTTAGTAGCTCAATCTAAAAAACTATTCTTTTCCGTGCTGGCTGTGTTGGTTGTGGCCGTGTCGGTATTCAACCTGTCGTGCCAGAAAGAACTGAGTGGCGAAGGTTTTATTGTTACAGAAACACAACCTGATCTCAGTACAAAAATCGCATCATCTGTTTCAGGTTTTGTTACAGATGAAAATGATGCGGCGGTAAACGGAGCCACCGTGCAGTTTGGCAGCGGCAGCACCAGCACCGATAAATACGGGTATTTTGAATTCAGCAATGTGCAGGTGGTGAAAAATGCGGCCGTAGTGACAGTATTGCAACCCGGTTATTTTAAAGGCATTAAAACCTATACGGCTGTAGCGGGTAAAAGCGCTTTTTTCAGGATCAAATTATTGCCGAAAACCACCGCAGGTAATTTTGATGCCGCCACTGGCGGAACAGTTACATTAAGCAATGGCCTTGCTGTATCCTTTCCTGCAAATGCAATCATGACCGCCTCATCCGGCAGTGCCTACAGCGGCCAGGTAAATGTGGCGGCACAATGGATCAATCCTGTTGCCGCCGATCTCAACCTTACCATGCCCGGCGACCTGAGGGGGTTGGACAGTCTTGGTTTTATGCGGCTGCTCACCAGCTACGGCATGTGTGCAGTGGAACTTACCGGCGCTTCAGGGGAATTACTGCAGGTAGCCACCGGCAAAAAAGCCAGTTTGAATTTCCCGATCCCGGCAAGCCTCAGCAGCAGTGCACCAGCCAATCTACCCCTGTGGTATTTTGACGAGAACAAAGGATTATGGAAACAGGAAGGGATTGCAGTAAAATCGGGCAGCAGCTACGTGGGTGAAGTGAGTCATTTCTCTTACTGGAACTGTGATTTTCCGTTAGCCACCTCAGTACCTTTTACCGCTACGATCACCGATGCGGCCGGCAACCCGCTTCCCGGTGTTACCGTTTCGGTGAAATATGCCAACGGTACCTACACCGGCGCTCATGGCTATACAGATTCGAGTGGTTTTGTAAATGGACGCCTGCCGGGTAATTCACAATTGATATTGGAAGTTTACAGCTACTACAATTGCGGTAATGCAGTGTACACACAGAATATCACCACTACCGACCAGGCACTTGATCTTGGCAGCATTGCGCTGCCGGCGGTGAGCACGGTAACGGTAACGGGTAACGTGGTAAACTGCAGCAATGCTCCGGTTACGAGTGGGTTTATCATCATGCGGAAAAATAATATCAACTATCATTATCCAGTGAGTAGTACTGGTGCCTTCAGCTTCAACACCACGCTCTGCAACAGTACTGCAGATGTAACCTTGCTGGCAGAAGACAACCTGGCACTGCAAGCCGGCATACCGCAAAATCTTACGCTTACACCCGGTACCGTTAGTGCCGGTACACTCAGCGCCTGCGGAACCACCATTGATGAATTCATCAACTATTCAGTGAATGGCACGCCTTATTCGTTGATATCACCGGCAGACCAGTTAACGCAGTCGGTAAATACCCAGTTTACCCCGATACAGATGACTATTAACGGTTTTACGGGTAACGGTGGTACAGTAACGGAAGGCGTAAATATCTCTTTTGATCAAACAGGTATTGCGGCTGGCAGCTCCCAAAACCTGCTGTATTTTTACACAAGGCAGATCAATGATTCCTCCAATCTTTCTGCCCCGGCATTGGTGAATATTACAGAATATGGAGCGGTGGGGCAGTTTGTGGCCGGCAACTTCAGTTGTACCCTGGTGGGGGCTCCACCAGCCAACGTCAATTATAATGTTACCTGCGATTTCAGGGTTAGAAGAAACCAGTAATCATCTTTTTACTTATAAAAATGCTCCTTTCAAAACAAGGAGCATTTTTTATTTTAAAAGGACCTGCTTCGCTTACTTTTGCATTCTCAAACTACACTCCTCACTACTAAATTATTTTTATGGCATCCAGGATCACCATGGGCAGTAATGGCAAATTGAATGTACCCGATCATCCCATCATCCCGTTTATTGAAGGCGATGGCATTGGTCCGGATATCTGGAAAGCAAGTGTAAGGGTTTTTGATGCCGCGATCGCCAAAGCCTATGGAGGAAAAAAGAAAATTGAGTGGAAAGAAGTACTCGCAGGCGAACGGGCATTTAATGAAACCGGCAGCTGGATGCCCGACGCCACAATGGATGCCTTTAAAGAATACCTCGTGAGCATCAAAGGACCACTCACCACCCCGGTTGGCGGCGGTATCCGGAGTTTGAACGTAGCCTTGCGGCAGGAGCTTGACCTCTATGTTTGCCTGAGACCCGTGCGTTATTTTGAAGGCACTCCTTCACCCATGTGGCAACCCGAAAAAGTGAATATGGTCATCTTCCGCGAAAACACGGAAGATATTTACGCCGGGATCGAATACATGACCGGCACCCCCGAAGCAAAGAAAATACTTGATTTTTTGGTGAATGAATTGGGTGTAAAAAAGATCCGTTTTCCTGAAACCACTTCTTTTGGAATTAAGCCGGTGAGCAGGGAGGGAAGTGAAAGGCTTATCCGTTCTGCCATCCAATATGCCATTGAACACAAATTACCTTCGGTAACACTCGTTCACAAAGGCAATATCATGAAGTTTACCGAGGGTGCATTTAAAAACTGGGGCTACGAACTGGCTGAGCGGGAGTTTGCCGGCGATGTGTACACCTGGCAACAGTGGGAACGCACAAAAAAAGAAAGTGGCGAAGCGGTGGCCAATGAAGAGATGAAAATTTCTGCGATCGGGGGTAAGGTGATCATTAAAGATGCGATTGCTGATAATTTTTTACAACAGGCCATGCTGGCACCACAGGATTATGCAGTGATTGCCACATTGAACTTAAACGGAGATTATATCAGTGATGCATTGGCTGCCCAGGTAGGAGGAATCGGTATCGCTCCGGGCGCCAACATCAACTATAAAACAGGGCATTCGGTATTTGAAGCCACCCATGGTACGGCACCACGTTTTGCCAACACCAATACCATGAACCCTTCTTCAGTAATACTAAGCGGCGTGATGATGCTCGAATACATGGGCTGGCGGGATGCTGCAGAGCTGATCACCATGGCTGTGGGAAAAACGATCCGCAACAAAACCGTAACGATCGATTTTTACAATTTGATGAAAGAAGGAACCTTGCTGAAAACAAGTGAATTTGCAGATGAGATCATCAATAACATGTAAGGGTACCCGAAATTTTTTAGGTGCCCCGGTAAGCAGCCGGGGCATTTTTATGTGCATCAGGCAGCTTCAATTTTCACCGAGGTCATGGTAAGGGAACCGGCCACGGCTTTATCATTGAACAGGCTTATTTTTTCATTGTCTTCCTTTAACGCAAGTGTGTACAGCAGCGGCAGGTAATGATCGGGGGTGGGTATGGCCAGGTCGAAGGCCTTACCCTGTGAACGGTAATTGATCAATGGGGTATAATCTCCGCTGAGTATGTATTCCTTCATTTTGGAGCTGGCTTCTGCAGCCCAGTCATAGGCATAATCGGGTTGATTGAATTTGTCCCAGGCCACCATGCGGAGGTTATGGACCATATTGCCACTACCGATGATGAGTACCCCTTTTCTGCGGAGGCTGGCCAGTTCTTTTGCCAGTTTAAAATGGTATTGAGGTGCCTGCGTATAATCAAGGCTCATTTGAATCACCGGTACATTCGCTGCGGGGTACAGGTGCTTTACCACGCTCCAGCAACCATGATCCAGTCCCCATTTTTCATCCAGTTGCACATCGGCAGTTTTCACCAGTTGTTTGGTTTCTTTCGCCAGCGTTGGGTTGCCGGGGGCCGGGTATTGCACTTCGTACAAAGCTTTGGGAAATCCACCAAAGTCGTGGATCGTGGCCGGTTTTTCCATTGCTGTTACCCAGGTGCCTTTTGTTTCCCAATGGGCGGAAATGCAGAGGATGGCCGTTGGAGCAGGAATTGTTTTGCCAATATTCCTGAAGCCCTGCACGAATTCATTCTCTTCGATGGCATTCATCGGGCTGCCATGTCCTAAAAATAAAACCGGCATCAGGGTGGAATTGCCGTAGGTTTTTGTTAACTGGTTTAGTGCCTGTAATGGTGAAGTTGCGCCTGTCATAGTGGTGATTGCCATTGACCGGAGAAAGTTTTTCCTGTGCATACGTAAGGTTTGTTCCGGCCAGTATAAAACAAAAACCTGCAGCGATTGTTGGGCGGCAGGCTTTTATTTCTCTATTTCGAAAATTTATAAAGGACGAAGCCAGATATTTCTGAAACTAATTGGTTCACTTGGATCGCCATGCGCCTGTAATTTGATCGGGCTGGGTCCGTGTGCAATATACACCGGTTGGCCAATCCAGGCTGTCTGCCCTTTGAGTTCCGTATGATTCTGCAGCAATACGCCGTTATGCATCACCGTTACATAGGCCGGTGTTTTTACAGTTCCATCAGCGTTAAAGCGGGGTGCATTCCAGATGATATCATAGGTTTGCCATTCGCCGGGCTTCCTGCAGGCGTTGGCCAACGGGATGGATTGTTTATATACCGACCCGGCCTGGCCATTCACGTAAGTCTTGTTATGGTAGTTGTCCAGTATCTGAATCTCATAACCTTCATCGCCCGCGCCGGTGTTGGCTAAAAACACCCCGCTGTTACCTCTTGCCTGCCCGCTGCCGGTGATGTTTTCCGGCACCTGCCACTCAAGGTGTAACTGGTAATCGTTGAATCGTTGTTTAGTAACGATGCCTCCATTTTTTTTGTTCACGGTCATGATGCCATCATGCACATCCCAGCCGGCAGGCATTGTGCTGTCTTTTTCAGCCCGCCATTGCTGCAGGGTAGTTCCATCAAATAATACAACAGCGTCTGATGGAGCGGAAGCAGCTGTGGGACCAGGTGTAACCACCGGCGGTTCCGGCGACCATACTTCTGTTTTGGCGGCCTGGGCTTCCCGCATGCTGTCGGCTGCAGACTTCTGGGCATTGCTGACTACGACGCCGCACAAACAGGCAGCAACCGTTAAAAATTTCCTGTACATAATGGCAAGTGTTTTCAATTAAAAAAAGGTGCCTATAAAATTAAGGTTTCCCGGTTGATGGCCCTGTATTTATTTTCTTAAAAAATCACCTACGGTATCGTTCCCGTAAGCCGGGGTGCAACAAATGCTAAATTGAGTTACTTTTGCTCACTTCAAAAAAATATAATCATGGCTAAAATCAAAGTTGCAAATCCGGTGGTAGAACTGGATGGAGATGAGATGACAAGGATCATCTGGAAATTCATTAAAGACAAACTTATTGTTCCTTACCTGGACCTGGATATTAAATACTTTGATCTTGGGATGGAATACCGCGATGAAACCAACGACCAGGTTACCATCGACGCAGCCAACGCCATCAA
>CAYVLT010000019.1:0-30544 GCA_964452405.1 uncultured Ferruginibacter sp. | reverse complement strand
GAATTGTTTAGAAGTATTTGAATGCAATTATCTCTCGAGTAATAAGGGAGTTATAAGTATGTCGGTATAAAATTAATTTCTAAATTATTCAACATGTCTATTGATTGGACGGAAAAGGAAGTCGCGGTAATTGTAGAGGATTACTTTAAAATGCTTCAAGATGAGCTGAATAAAGTAAAGTATAATAAAACGATTCATAGGTCTTTGCTGATACCACAATTGTTGGATCGTTCAGACGGTTCCGTTGAATTTAAACATCAAAATATAAGCGCAGTTTTAGCAGAAGTAGGTATGCCTTTTATTAAAGGGTATAAGCCAAGATATAATTATCAACAGCTATTGGCCGATGAGGTGTTAAGGTACATATCTGACCATCAGCAGAAACTCGAATTGGAATTCGAAAAATTTTCTGACGAAGTTGTAACCGGAAATGTTTTGGAACGAGTTGATTTTGAAAATATTTTAGATGACGAGCCTTTAAATTCAGTCGTTAAAGAAGCAGAACTTACCTACAGAGCGGTAAAAATTAATTATCTCGAAAAAGAGCAAAACAACAGAAGTCTTGGTGAGAGCGGAGAAAAATTAATTCTTGATTATGAAAAGTGGAGATTAATAAAGGAGGGGAAGGGAAATTTAGCAGATAAAGTGGAATGGATTTCGAAAGATAAAGGCGATGGTGCAGGATTCGATATTCTGTCAAAAAATACGAATGGCTCTGACCGGTATATTGAAGTAAAAACGACAAAGTTAATTAAAGAAACACCCATCTTCTTAACCAGTAATGAGGTGAGTTTTGCAAAACTTAAATCAACAGATTTCTTTCTATACAGGGTTTTTAATTTTGACACATCGCCCCAATTTTTTGTCAAGCACGGGAATTATGAAAGCTTTTGTCAGTTGAAGCCTCAAACTTTCAAGGGTTTTTTCTAATATTTCTGCTTCGTAGGCAAACTGGTTCTGGAGGCGTTTTTTCGCCTTTCATATTTCGGCAACCGCCCGGCGCTGGAGTCTATCCTCTGTCTCTCCTCTCCTTATGAACTATAATCTGTTCAAGTTTTATTCAATACTTGTTGAAGGTTTTATGAGGCTTGACAAAGTAACGCCGGGCAGGAGTTCGGAGGACCTGCGCCAGATGCGGAGCAGGTTTTTTCATTGTGGTCATGGTTGTGGCTTTAATAAGGATATATTATATTAGTGAATTCTAGATCGTTTTTCCCTATACCGTTCCTATCAATTAGATACTGCGTACTCCGAAAGCTGGATGATGTTTTTAAATAAATATTTGAGACTACAGCATGGGAATCAAGCAAATTGTATTAATCGTTTTACTAGCGTTTTGTTCGCAAATCTCACTTGCAACAGAATATTATATAGCAACATCAGATTTAAACGTGCGAACTGGGAAAGGAGTAAAGTATCCTGTTTCATTTACTTTACAAAAAGGAAGTGAAGTAGAAGTTATTTCAAAAACTGGCGGCTGGTGTGTGGTTAATTATTTGGGAAAGAGAGGCTATGTTTATGCAAAATATTTGGAGTATAATAGAACTATATCTGACCCAGGCGTACATACAAACCAACAAACATCATCCGCTTTTTCTATTTGGTTATTTATCGTATTAGCTCTCTTTAGTATTTTCTTTTTCCTTAAGAAGAAACGAGACAAGAGATTGTTGGAAACAGTTACGGACATGTCAAGAGGGGTGAAATCGGAAAGAAGTTTAGTGTTAAAACTCTTGAAATATGGAATGCCTGCACATGTCATTTTTCATGACCTATATGTGGAAAAAAGCAAAAGTGAATTTTCACAAATTGATTTAGTTATTGTAAGTAACGTTGGGATTATTGTAATGGAAGTAAAGGATTATAGCGGTTGGATTTATGGAAGTGGAAATCAATTACAGTGGACTCAGGTATTAGCTTATGGGAAACAAAAATATCGGTTCTATAATCCTATAATGCAAAACAATAAACACGTAACAGAATTAAAAAAGCAACTCAGACAATTTAGCGATGTACCATTCTATTCAATTGTAGTATTTTATGGCGATTGTGTATTGAAAGAAATCAATTTTGTGCCAAATGGAACATTTCTTGTGAAATCAGCAAGAGTTTTGGAGGTCTTAAAAATTATTTTTAAAGAAAATGAAACGGTTAATTATAGTGATACAGCTGAAATATTTAGAGTTTTAAGGAAAGCTGTAATAAATGGGGGAATTATTGAAAATCAAATTCGGCATAAAGAAAATATCAGTAATATGCTAGGCATGCACAGGGTCTTTAAATAATGCCCGGCAGGCATGGGAATTGTAGTATTTCCCCCGCCGGGTACGGAACTTCTTTAATGAAAAAGGTGTTTTCATTCACAATTTTGGTTTTCATACATCTTTAATCTGCAACGATCCCAAAATTTACGTACCAGCATCTCAGGCTTGGTATCCTTGCCCTTGATACGGCTCATATTATAACTGCGCTGTGCTTTATTGTATACGTCTGCCATGGTGGGAGCAGGATTGCAATGAATTGATTTTTGATACCGGAAAATTAACCAACTTTATTTCATTGGGTGCCAATACAAATTTCTTTGCCTGCCCTGCACCTGAACAGGTCGGAAAATATGGCCTCCAGCCGCTCGGTTGCTGCTGCCGGCAACCCGTTTTCTGCCTCATCATCCGGAGTTAATGGCCAATCACTTGCATTTTACAATATAACTCTCTATCTTATCCGCATTATACAGTTACCGTAGCCTCCTGAAAGCAATCTCCTTCCCCTTTTGATCTTATTTTCTAACAACAAAACAAATGATTCATGAAAAAATTACTGCTTGTTTCCTGTATTGCATGGGCCGCTGCCGGTTGCAATAACAGCGGAGAAACCAATGCCGCCAAAGCTGATTCCACGGGCACCGCCGTATTGGTGCAACCCGCCGTTCCTGAAATGCCTTATACCCTCGACGAGCCATATAAAAACTGGCAAACCGGCGACCCACAAAATGCCCTCACCGTAATGAAATCATTGAAAGGCTACGAAACCGGCGATATCGCCGCCTGTGTGGCCGGCTTCGGCGATTCCGTGGTGCTGCATTTTGATAAGTTCAGGGCCAAACTGAGCAATGACAGCCTTAAAAGCATGTTCACCGAAGACCGCATGAAAAATGTGGCCAGCATGAAAATACAGATGAACGACTGGGAATCCGTGATCTCGGAAGACAAAAAAGAACAATGGGTAACCCTTTGGTACAAACAGATCTGGACGGATAAAAAAGGCAAAACAGATTCCATCTCCTGCGTGGATGATGCCAAAATAGAAAACGGGAAGATCGTGTTGCTGGATGAAAAAGTGCAGCATTATCCCGATGCAAAAAAATAGGCTCCTGTGAATGATTACTATAAAAGCGTCCTGCCAAAACGGGGCGCTTTTTTTCATCCACTTTGTGCAGACTTCCACAAGTGTTAATTTCACCGCATGCAGTATAACGACCTGGTAGGTTCCCTGGGCGTGGGCATCATCCTGCTGGCCTATGGCCTCAACAGTTTCGACCGCCTGCCCAAAAACGGCCGCCTGTTTTTTGCACTTAACATTATCGGAGCGGGCCTCGCCTGCTATGCCTCCCTGCTCATACATTACAAGCCTTTCGTAATTTTAGAGGGCGTGTGGACGCTGGTGTCGATACTCGCATTTATTAAAACTTTCAACCGGGTACCATGATGCAGGACTTCAGTTTTGTACACAAATATTTTATGGCGGAAAAACAGGCCGGCATTTTTTTACTGCTGGTGGGGCTGGTTGCTCTACTGGCAGCCATCTCGTTCCTGGTATTCGTTAAAAGCAATCCTTCTTTTTACAAGGGCATGGCCCTGGCACTGATCCTGGTCGGGCTGTTACAACTAACGGTGGGGTATATCGTATTCCAGCGCAGCGACCAACAACGCCTTGATACCGCCTATAAGATCGGTATGGATCCCGGCTTTGTGAAAAACACTGAACTGCCAAGGATGAAAAAAGTTCAGCAGCGTTTAACCCTCTCCCTTTATGGGCAACTGGCGCTCCTGCTCACCGGTACCGTACTGTTTTTTTTATACAGGAACGACCCTTTGAAAGGTTTTTGGTGCGGGCTTGGACTGGCCCTGGCCTTATCAGTATGTTTTAGTTTGGGTGCCGACGGGCTGGCGGCAAAAAGGGCAGGGGTTTATACAGCAGCACTGGAAAAACTTCAGTAGCAGCCGGCTGTGGGTATGCGGGGCATTGATATAACTGTAAGGAGTATCCTCTTTTACTTTGGCCGGGCTTTTTTACAGCGGGCATTTTTCGTGGTAGTTGATCAGCTCGATCGGTGTTTTTTCAAATTCGTATCCCGCATATTTCTGCACGATCTCATCCAGCACGGCATCAATTTCTTCCACGGTCATCAGGGTTACCAGTTGTGACCGGTACTCCTTGATGCCCGGCAGCCCTTTTAAATAATTGGCATAATGGCGGCGCATTTCAAAAATACCCACCTTGGGGCCCTTCCACTCAAAACTTTTGTGCAGGTGTTTTTTGCAGACAGCCACCCGGTCTTCGATGGTGGGTGCCGGCAGGTGTTGCCCGGTTTTTATAAAATGTTTGATCTCGTCAAAGATCCAGGGGTAGCCGATGGCAGCCCGCCCGATCATGATGCCATCTATGCCATAGCGGTTGCGGTATTCCACGGCTTTTTCAGGACTGTCGATATCGCCGTTGCCAAAGATGGGGATGGTGATGCGGGGATTGCTTTTTACTTTACCGATGAGGGTCCAGTCGGCCTCCCCCTTGTACATCTGTGTGCGGGTGCGGCCGTGGATGGCCAGTGCTTTGATGCCCACATCCTGCAGGCGCTCGGCCACTTCTTCAATATTCTTCGTGTTGTCGTCCCAGCCCAGCCTGGTTTTCACCGTAACCGGCAGCGAGGTTGATTTTACCACGGCGCTGGTTAACCGCACCATCAGGTCAATATCCTTCAGTACCCCGGCGCCGGCGCCCTTCATGGCTACTTTTTTTACCGGACAACCGAAATTGATGTCGAGCAGGTCGGGGTTGGTAACATCCACTATCTGGGCGGCCAGGGCCAGGCTTTCCTCGTCGCCCCCGAAGATCTGCACGCCCACGGGTTTTTCGTAATCAAACACATCCAGCTTCTGGCGGCTTTTGATGGCATCCCTGATGAGCCCTTCGCTGCTGATGAACTCGGTGTACATCAGGTCGGCCCCCTTGTCTTTACAAACGGCCCGGAAGGGTGGATCGCTCACATCCTCCATGGGCGCCAGCAGCAGCGGGAATTCCGGTAATTGTATTGGACCGATCGATGGCATGTTCAGTGTTTTTTTGTGATGCAGGAAGGAAGCGGGTGGCGGGCAGGGCCGGCACGGTAAACTTTCAACTTCAATCCTGAAATTAGGCTGTAAATTTACGCCTTTATACGGAACAACTATGGCGCACTACGCTACAAAACGGTTTAACTACTGGAGTCAATTGGGCATACTGGCGGGGCTTTGCGGCGCCGGGCTGGTGATCGGCGGCCTGGCCATGTTCATTCCATTGCTGGGTCATCTCGATCTCAGCCAGGGAAAAGGCGATACGGCTGCCCTGTTGAAACAACTCACTTCTCTTGAAAATGCAACGGCCCTGCTGCGTTGGGCACAGGTAATCGGCACGCCATTCATCTTTTTGTTACCGGCTGTTTTATATGCCCGCATCTGCCATATCAAAGCCGCAAAGCATTTGGGTTTTAACCACCGGGTGACGGTGCAACAGGTGGGGATGGTTTTGCTGATCATGATCGCGGCCCTGCCGGCTGTGAGTGTGCTGGAGCAGGTAACCCAACTGTTTCCCTGGAGCAAGGCCTACCTGGCAAAATTTAAACTGGCAGAAGATGAATACAACCAGCAGGTGGTGATACTGGCGAGGATGAACGGGATCAGTGATTACCTCATCAGCCTGTTTGTGATCGCCCTGCTGCCGGCCGTGCTGGAAGAGATCATGTTCAGGGGCTGCTGGCAAAACCTGTTGAGCCGCTGGTTTAAAATGCCCATTGTGGCGGTGATTGTGATGTCGGCATTTTTCAGTGCGGTGCATGGATCGTACCTCGGGTTTTTAAGCCGCTTTGCACTGGGCTTTGTGCTGGGATGGATGTATTACCGTACCGGCAATATCTGGCTCAACATCATCGCACATTTTTTTAATAATGCGCTGGCCGCCACCTCCCTCTATCTTTCTGGCAAGCCGGGAAAAGCCATTGATCCCTCCGCCATGGACGATCATTTTCCCATGTGGGCCGGTGTGTTGAGCCTGGTGGCCGTGGTGGGCCTGTTCATCGCTTTTGAAAAAGTAAGCAAATACCAGGTTGACCGGCCGGGCGAAGAAGTGCTGATACCCGGTTATAATTTCAGCAACAATCCTTTTATCAATGATATTGCAGCCCGGCAGCAGGGCAGTGAACAATAAACCGATGGCACTTAACAAAGAAGTTTTTAAGACCCGGGCACTCACCGCCCTAGTATTTGTGATAATAATGCTCACCGGTTTGTTTTGGAACGGGTGGAGTTTTACCATTTTATTTGCCGTGATCCATTTCGGCTGCTGGTTCGAGTTTATTAAACTGGTGAAGCGCATCAAGGGCGACCGGTTTTTTTTATACAGCCTCGCTGGCTTATTGTACATCACCATGCCGGTGCTGCTATTGTTTTCGCTGGCTTTTGATTTCGAAATACGCACAGCTGGTGCTGCACCTTTTGAAAGCTATACTTACAGCTCCCTCTATACCTGCGGCATCATCTTTTCCATCTGGATCAACGATACCATGGCTTATATTGTAGGCTCGCTGGTGGGTAAAACACCGTTCTCAAAAATTTCCCCGAAAAAAACCTGGGAAGGCACAGGCGGCGGTGCCCTGCTCTGCGTGCTGGTGATTGGGCTGTTGGGTTATTTTATTCCTGCAGCCAAACAATTGGCTGTACAGCATTGGGTGGCCATTGCAGCCATTTGTGCAGTGGCGGGTACTGCGGGCGACCTGCTTGAAAGCAAAATAAAACGCATGGCCGATGTAAAAGACAGTGGCAGCTTTATGCCCGGTCATGGTGGTTTTTTAGATCGCTTTGATTCGCTGCTGGTGGCCACGCCTTTTGTATGGCTGTATGTGCAACTGTTTGTGTAAGTCACCAGGTGCAACGGTCACCATTTTTTTAAGGACGGCACTACAGCCGGCAACGTTTTACGGCAGCAACAGGGCCTTCACTGTTCTTCATTTCCCTTACATTTGCGCTTTAAAACCACTGCATGACGATACACAGGGAAGGATATAAATCCATAGCGATTGGCAGCATCATTTTTGCGGCGCTCAATCTGATCAGCTTTTATTTTTTAAGTCCCGTATCATCACTATTGTGCTGGATGATCTTTTTCGTAACGCTTTTCCTGCTCCTGTTCCTGATCTCTTTTTTCAGGATACCTAACCGGAAGCTCACCATTAACGAAGGGCAGGTGATTGCCCCGGCAGACGGGAAAGTGGTGGTGATTGAAGAAGCAGTGGACGAAGAATATTTTAAAACCCGCCGCCTCCAGGTATCTATTTTTATGAGCCCGGCGAATGTGCATGTTAACCGCAACCCCATCAGCGGGCAAGTGGTGTACAACCAGTACCACAAGGGTAAATACCTGGTGGCCTGGCACCCGAAATCTTCCACCGAAAATGAACGCCACAGCGTGGTGATCAGGAAAGGAAACATAGAAATACTGGTAAAACAGATCGCCGGCGCCCTCGCCAAACGAATTGTTAATTACCTGGAAGTGGGTGATGAGGTAAGCCAAACCGATGAAATGGGCTTTATTAAATTCGGCAGCCGGGTTGATCTGTTACTGCCACCGGGCACCAAAGTGAATGTTGACCTTAACCAGGCGGTGCAGGGCGGGGTAACGGTAATTGCCACCCTTTGATTATTTTAACAGCCCGCCGGTTGGAAATAAGCAATTAACCACTTATTTTTACGTTGATCACTTACAAAAAAACAAACACAGTATGAAAAAATTAGTATTACTTGCCACAGCAGCATTGCTGGTTACCGGTGTAAGCTTTGCCAACACTGATAAAGGAAAAGGAAAAAAATGCGGAAAATCCTGCTGCAAAAAAAGCGGTAAAAAATGTTGTAAGAAATCAAAAGAGAAAGAAGCTTCAACAGCCGAAATGTAATTTGTTACTACAGATAAAAAAACACCCTCCAGAACCTGGAGGGTGTTTTTTTATATCCTGTTGTGATCCTTGCCTGTGGTAATGCTTTGCAAGCCGGCCGCAGTGGATCAGAAAATACTTTTCAATTGATCGAGGCTTGTAACCGTGTAGGTAGGCAACAGGGTGGTGGTGGCCTGTACATGGTTTACGAAAATATTATCCATACCCACGTTCATGGCGCCTTTGATATCGGCTTCCAGGTTATCGCCCAGCATGATGCTTTGGTGCAGGCTGGCGCCGGCCTTGTTCATGGCGTATTCAAAAATTTCTTTTTGCGGTTTTACGCTATTGCTGCCTTCGGAGGTAACCACGTGCTCAAAGTAAATATCTAGCCCGCTGGTGTTTAACTTGGTCCACTGGGTTTTTTCGAACCCGTTGGTGATCAGGTGCAACTGGTAATTTTTTTCTTTGAGGTAATCGAGCACTTCCGTTGTTTGCGGGAAGAGCAGTTTTTTGGTGGGCAATATCTCTAAAAACTTTGCACTCATTTCTTTTGCCAATGCTTCGTCGGCGATCTTAAACTCCAGCATGGTACGCCACATACGCTTCCATTTCAGTTCATCGGCGGTTACAAAGCCTTTGTGATAACGGTCCCACAAAATTTCGTTGTGAATTTTATACAGCTTGTAAAAATCTTCAAAGGGGATCACGCCCATTTGCTCCAGTTGGAAAACGGCATACACTTCCACCAGTGTTTCATACGCATTGGCATCAAAATCCCAAAGGGTGTGGTCAAGGTCGAAAAAAAGGTGTTTATACTTCATTGATATATAACTGCAAAATTGCCGGATTTATTATTTTAAAACAGTAAAATTGTGAAATAGTTTCAATTAATTAACAGTTATGACGGGCAGTTCAGCGAAAAAAGTGGTGATCACAGGCGCATCGAAAGGGATTGGCAAAGCAGTGGCCAATGCCTTTGCAGCAGAAGGGGCGCATTTGTTTTTGTGCGCAAGGGATGAAGTGGCTTTGTACAATACGGTGGCTGAATTGCAAACGAAATATCCGCAGGCCAACATACAGGCAAAACCTTATGACCTTTCTTTAAAAGCATCGGCCCTTGCATTCGGGCAATGGGTGAATGGCTTCGGAACGCCGGATATACTGGTGAACAATGCGGGCAGCTTTTTGCCGGGCAGCGTACACAGTGAAGCCGATGGTGTGCTGGAACAGATGCTGGCCGTTAATTTATCAGCACATTACCATGTTACCAGGCAATTGCTGCCGGGCATGATGGCTGCAAAAAGCGGGTATATTTTTAATATCTGTTCCATTGCATCGCTGCACGCTTACAGCAATGGCGGCAGCTACAGCATCAGCAAGTTTGCCATGCTGGGCTTTACCAAAAACCTGCGGCAGGAGTTGCTGCCTTACAATATAAAAGTGGCAGCCATTATGCCTGGCGCTATACATACCGATTCCTGGGGCGATTACGACAACAGCGATCACCGCATTATGGAAGCAAAGGATGTGGCTGATATCATTATCACTGCCACGAAGCTTTCGGCGGCGGCTGTTGTGGAATACATTGTACTGCGGCCGCAACTGGGCGACCTTTGATGAGTGCTGTGAAATGGCACAAGGGCTGGCGGACTGCAGCGGATACCCCGGTGAGGGTTTGCGGGTGGGCTGCGCCGGAGTAGCAGCGAAAGGCCGCAACCAATGTTGCCAGGAGAACAACTGGTGGAAGCCCCGATTCATTAACATTTTTTTCAAACCATTCAGCATATAAAATTGTGGTGGTTCGTACCGGTCCGTTACTTTTACAACCTCACTATGCAACTGCGATTACACCCGAAATTTTTTTTGATTGCGCTTTTATTGGTAAGCCAGGCGCTGCGGGCACAGGTAAAGTTTTCTGCCACCATATCCCCGGCCACCCTGGGTAAAGACGAAGTGGCCGAGCTGAAACTGATGGTGGAAAATGCCGGCAATGTGGAACAGATCACTCCACCTGGCTTCAGCAATTTCATTGTGATCAGCGGTCCTAACCAGGAGAGTGGTATGGAGAGCATCAATGGCAGTGTGCGCCGCTACACCGGCCTTACCTATTTATTAAAACCGAAAGCCACCGGGGAATATACCATACGTGCCGCCACCGCCAGGGCCGACGGTAAAACTTATACCAGCAATACTGTAACAGTAAAAGTGGTGAAAGACGCCACGGGCAACAGCGCCAACCGCAACTCGCCTTTCAGCAATATGATGCCGTTTGACGAACCGCAGGAGCAAAGCGGTTACGGTGATTTTATTATTAAGAAGGGCGAAAACGTGCAGGATAAGATCAGTAAAAATCTTTTTGTGCGGGTAGATGCGGATAAAACCAGTTGTTATGTGGGCGAGCCGATCGTGGTGACCTATAAATTGTACACCCGCTTAAAATCAGAGAGCAATATTGTAAAAAACCCATCTTTTAACGGGTTCTCCGTGATTGACCTGGTGCCGCCACAGGCAAGCATTAACTATGTGGTGGAAAAGTTTGAGGGCCGCGAATACAATGTGTACACCCTGCGTAAAGTGCAATTGTACCCATTGCAGCCGGGCCGCTTTGACCTGGAGACAGCCTCGATAGAAAACAATGTGCATTTTATTAAAGGTGAATACCTGCAGCATGCGGCCACGGATATTTTCGGTGAGTTCATCCCGGGCACAGTACCAAAGGACGCCATGTTGGATCAACGGGTAACGATACAAAGCAAGCCCGTTGAAATAAATGTAAAACCGTTGCCGGATACCGGGAAGCCGGCATCCTTCAGCGGCGCTGTGGGTAATTTTTCAATTGATGCGGCACTGGACAAGGACAGTGTGACTACGGATGATGCCGGCCTGCTGAAAGTGAAATTATCGGGCCAGGGAAATTTTACACTGGTACCGGCGCCGGAAGTAAGATGGCCGGAGGGGTTGCAGGGGTATGACCCCCGGGTGAAGGAAGGCTTAAATAAGGTATCTGTGCCTGTTAGTGGCGATAAGATCATCGACTATCCTTTTACTTTTGATTCGGCCGGCACCTATACCATCCCGCCGGTAAACTTCAGCTTTTTTGATGTGGCCGCGGCCCGATACAAAACAGTAAGCACAAAGCCACTCAGCATACTGGTGAAAAAGGGAACGGGTAAAAGAAAGCCGGTGATTCCTGCCGACCAGCGGGGCAGGCGGGAAAGTTTTTTTGATATGATCTTCACCAACCGCTGGATGATCATTGTGCCGGTGGCATTGCTGATCATTGCCGGCCTGGGCTGGTGGTTGTGGTGGGACAGGAAGAAGGCTGCCGGCAAGCCGGTTGAGGCCAGTGAGCCCGCGCCTGAACAGGTAACTCCCGAATTGCCGGAGCAGCCATTGCTGCAAACAGAACGGATGCTGATGAACAACGACAGCGCCCGTTTTTTCACCACGCTTAACCAGGAGTTGCATGATTATTTAGGCGCCCGCCTGGGTTTGGCACCGGCGGATATGAGCAAAAGAAATATTGCCGAAGCGCTTGATCAATCGGGGATATCCGTTGCCGATAGTTTTGCCGTACAGCGATTACTGGATGAAATTTCAGTTCAACTGTATACGCCATTAGTTCATGAAAACCGCATGCAGGATATGTACGTGGAAGCGCTGCGGATAGTAAACCTGTTTCAACATACACCCGGCGGTTCTGTTTAATAACCGGGGTACCAGTTAATGGCTGTCGCCGGCAGGGGTTTATCAATCGCTGAACTTGTAACCGATACCCCGTACAGAATGAAAGTACACCGGGTTGCGGCTGTCTTCTTCAAAATATTTGCGGAAGTTGAGGATGAAATTATCAATGGTACGGGTGGTGGGATACACATTATAGCCCCATACCGATTGCAATATCTTTTCACGGGTAACCACTTCATTTTTATTTTCGATGAGCAGTTTCAGCAGCATGATCTCTTTTTTGGTGAGGGTGATGCGGCTGCCATCTTTTGTTACGCATTCGAGCGAGCTGAAGTCAACACTGTTTTTACCAAAGCTGTACACCTGCTCCACCGGTTTGCGTTCGAGCAGTTGTTTGCTTTTCTGCAGCAGCTTGCTTACCCGCAACAGCAGCTCTTCCAGGTTAAAAGGTTTGGTAAGATAATCATCAGCGCCTTTTTTTAAGCCCAACACCCGGTCGGCACTGCTGTTTTTGGCGCTGAGAATTAAAATAGGGATGTCATTGTTTTGCAGGCGGATGGTTTCACAAACAGCGATGCCGTCCAGCTCGGGCAACATCACGTCGAGTATCATCAGGTCGAAATGTTCTTTCTGCACCAGCTCCAGTGCTTCCACGCCCGTCCAGGCGCTGGTAACTTCATAATCTTCCAGCTCAAGGTTCAGCTTCAGTGCTTCCTGCAGGTTTTCTTCATCTTCCACCAGCAATATAGAAAGTTTGCGTTGCGCCATTGTGTGTGAGTTGTGGTAAGTGCCGGTGAATGATGGCGGCATGCCCCGCTGCCATGTTCACCGCGGTTTAAAATTCAATTGTAAAAATACTTCCTGTTGGTAAATTATCCGTTACAGAAATAGTGGCTTTGTGTTGCTGGGCAATTTTACGGGTAAGGTATAATCCCAGCCCGGTTCCTTTGGCTTCACGGGTGGCTTTGTTGCCCACGCGGTAAAATTTTTCGAAGATCTTTTTCTTATCACTGTCATCAATGCCTTTGCCCTGGTCGAGCACGGAGAATTGAACCTTACCTGCTGCTTCTTTCAATGTCACGGTAATTTCAGATCCTTTTGCAGTGTACTTGGTGGCATTGTCGATGAGGTTGTTCACGGCCAGCTGCAGCAGCAGCTTATCACCTTTGATGCTGATGTTACCGGCAATGCCGGTTTTGTAATGGTGTTGGGGAAAGCGGCTCGCAAATTCGTTTACACATTCCTGCACCAGTTCCGACAGTGGTATGTCTTCTTCGGTGATATTATACCGGCGGTCTTCCATTTGCGAAACCAGCAGCATGTTATTGCAAAGGGCATTGAGGCGGTTGGTTTCCTGTATGCTCATCTGCAGCAGCTTTTGCGCCTGTTGTTCATCCAGTTTTCTTTTCAGCAATGTCTCCAGGTTCAGCTTGGTAACTGCAATAGGCGTTTTAAGTTCATGGGTGATGGCCATCATAAAATGTTGCTGTTGCTGCCCCACTCTCAACTGCCGCCGCACTGCCCTGAAAATAAAAATGGCGCCGGCCATGATCACCAGCAGGAATACAGAACCTTCGCCCGCATATTGCGCTGTTTTTCTTTTTTGCCGGTCTTTTATTTCGAGCAGTTTTTGTACCGAGCTGCTGTTGGTTTGTTGCAGCCGCTGCATTTCTATATCGCTCACCTGGTTGTTTTGTGTGTTGAGCTCGATAAACCACCAGGCGAGGGCCGCCAGTATATACAGCAATAACAGCCAGAAAACAATAAAGGCGAACCGTAATTTTTTTGCTTTGTATGAAGAGAGCGGCATTGATGAAAGGATGTGGACGAAAAGTTTTTAATTCCTGTCGCTGCGGCAGCGCTGCTACGAGCCAGTAGTTGCTGCGGCAGTATGTTATGGTATCGCGGTTCCTTAAAACAGTCAGCAGCCTTTGAGGCTGCAGCTCGTATGCCGCGGGATCAGTTCTCCATTTTAATTTTTTCCACCCGAACGCCTACACTCATAATACCCAAAAGTGGATTTTCACGCATTACCTGTGCCACAGAAAAGCGGTAGGTGCCGGGTTGTTTAAACTGCACCGGCGTTTTGGTGGCTGGTTTCCGCACTTCCCAAATATCATCCATGCCGGTACCTTCCCAGCCTTTTGCATCGTTGCCGAGTTGCAGGTCGAGCCGTTGGGTGGTGGCGGTACTGTCAACCGGGGATTTAATTCCCACGTTCAGCCAGATATTATTAAAATGATACGCATCGGTATGACGGATCACAATGAGAATATTATATTTTGATTGGGTGTCCGTAATGTCGAAATCAAAAACGGGCTTATAGTTGTAGTCCCATTGATAATGGGGTATCGAAGTGTTTTTTTCAAATACCTGCAGTTGATTGCAGGCGCTGAACACAAGTGTTGCCATCAGCAAACCCAACAGGCCGGTAAAATTCAGCAGCGTTTTTTTATTCATTCAACAAAAATAATTTGTCTTTAGGTAATGCAGGCGGGCAGCATTTAATTACAACACATTCAACACCTGTTCTTTTGCTTTTTCCAGTTCATCCTTCATCACCACCACGCATTTTTGAATGGCGGCATCGTAGGCCTTGCTGCCGGTGGTGTTGATCTCCCTGCCGATTTCCTGGATGATGAAGGAAAGTTTTTTCCCTTTTGCATCTTCGTTGTTGGCCAGCAGGCTGCGGAAATATTCACAATGTTGTTTCAGGCGCACCTGCTCTTCATGGATATCGATCTTCTCAATATAGTACACCAGTTCCTGTTCCAGTTTGTTGTCGTCATAATTTTCCTTGCCTACATGTGTTTCGAGCAATTGTACGATCTCTTCGCGGATGCGTTTGATGCGGTTGGGTTCCAGCTTTACAATTTCTTCTTCCTGTGCATTGATGTTGGTGATGCGTTTATACAGGTCTTTTTCCAGGCTGGCGCCTTCTTCTTCCCGGTGCTGATTCAATTCAGCAAGGGCTGCATTCAATACTTTTTTAAACTCTTCAAAATCGTTATCGCTTAACACATCATTGGCCGGGGTAACCACTTCAGGTAATCGCAGCAGGGCGCTGAGTACAGAGTTGGTATCAATATTAAGCTCGCCGGCGAGTGTTTCTATTTGCTGGTAATATGCTTTGATGAGGTCGGTATTGATCACCACCGGTTTGGAGGTGCCGTTTTGTTTGATGCTCACATTGCAATCGATGGTGCCGCGGATCAGTTGTTCCTGCAGGATGCCCCTGATGTCGAATTCGTATGGCCTCAGCAATGGCGGCAGGCGTAACTGCATTTCGAACTGTTTGCCGTTGAGCGATTTTATTTCTACCAGGAAAGTTTTATCGTTCACTGTTTGTTCGGCCCTTCCAAAACCGGTCATTGATTTTAGCATCGTTACAATTTATAGCTGCAAGTTAAGTTTCGTTTTGCAGTGATGGGTATTTTTATTGAAGTGGCAATTGGCACCGGTTTACAATACCGGCGATGCGCCTGTTCCGGGATATGGATTCAGCTTTAATCGCTGCATGATTCTTTCCGGCTTATCGAGTGCTGTAAATTCAAACTGGCTGTATAGCCCATGTGCATCCCTGGTGGCAAGCATCCATCTTCTTAAAGCCTGGAACTCGGGATATTCAACAATCACTTCCATCAACCATTTACTCAGTCCTTTGCCCCGGTGCTGGTCGATGATAAAAACATCTGCCAGGTAACCGAAGGTGGCACCGTCGGTGATCATTCTTGCAAAGCCTACCTGTTTACCGGAAGGAAAACCGGGTTGCAGGTCATACACACCAAAGCAAACAGAACCCTGGATACTTTTTTGCACCAGTGCAAGCGGTATGTTTTTAGCCCAGTAAGAGGCAGTGGAAAGATACTGGTGAATGAAGGGGATATCCAGTTTTGATTTATCCGTGCTTATTTCGTACCCGTCTTTTAAAAGCCTGCGCATGATTACCTGTTTAATGAGAGGAGCTGGTAGATCTTTTGTTGTTCAAATATCCGCATTTCCCCGGGCATTAAGCCGTTGAGTGTGCAATTTTCTATGCGATGGCGGATGAGGCGTAGGGTGGGAAAACCTGCTGCAGCCGTCATTTTTCGTACCTGCCGGTTTTTACCTTCCGTTAATATTATTTTCAACCAGCTGGTAGGTATATGTTTCCGGTAACGGATGGGTGGATTTCTTTCCGGCACCGCCGGCGCTGTTTCAAATACAGCCACCGAACATTTTTTAGTGGAATAACTTTTTCCGTTCACAGAGATGGTAACACCCTGTTGTAATTTCAAAACCGCTTCTGCACTAACAGCGCCATCTACCTGCACCCAGTATTCCCTTATGTGTTCATGCACGGGATGCAGTAATGCATGATTTAATTTTTTATCATTGGTGAGTAACAGCAATCCCTCGCTGTCATAATCCAGCCGCCCTACCGGGTACACATCATTGGGTACTGCAAAATAATCGCTGAGTGTTTGTTTACCATCCTGCGCAGAGAACTGGCTCATCACATTAAAAGGTTTGTACACGATGCAATAAAAACTCACGGCAGGTTATTGAGGCGGTATGAAAAATAAAGTTGGTTCAGCCATCATGAAAATAAAAAAGCCCGGCTTTTCAGTCGAGCTTTATTATATGAATGGGTTAGTAAGTACCGGGAAATAAATTTCCCTACACAATATTAGAAATAAATTTTCCGATACAAAAAAAATATTCAAATTATTTTATTCACATTTTGCTATTGCTTGTGGATAATGGTAAGGGCAAAATGAGTGATGGAAGGCATTGAAAAAACGGGTCCGGTGCAGCAACCGTATCGCAACGAATGAATGTGTGTAAACAGTAACCTGCTGAAATGATGATGAACACTGCATTGCAGGCGATTGAATTTTTTAAGGGCTCATAACAATGAAGGTGATGTGATGCAACTGCCGTTCTTTGCAGGATGCGGTATTGTTGCAAACAGGTGCTTTTTGAATGAAAAAAAATTTTTGAAAAATTTTGCTTTGGTGATGTACTTCATGCTGCTTTTGACTAATTCGGGTGGAAACATTCAAGCCCTTTACCTTTGCTGAAATTTTATTACATGCAATTTCCTTCTCCTGTTTCGCTGCAATGGCTCGCTTCATTTATCGATGCTGAATTGATCGGCGATGAAAATTATGCTGCTACGGGTATCAACGAAATACACCGTGTTGAAAAAGGTGACCTGGTGTTTGTTGATCATCCGAAGTATTATGAGAAATGTATCAACAGTGCTGCCTCCTTTATCATCATCAATAAAAAAACCAGCTTCCCACAGGGAAAGGCTTTGCTGGTAACAAGCAATCCTTTTGAAGCCTATTGTAAAATCGTGCATCATTTTAATCCTTTCACGCCATCGGTGAAAATGATCAGCGATACCGCCCGGGTGGGAGAAGGTACATTTATTTATCCCGGTGCTTTTGTGGGCAACCATGTAAGCATCGGCAGCAATTGTATCATTCATCCTGCAGTAACGATCATGGATAACTGCATTATCGGTAACAACGTGGTGATACAGGCGGGTACCGTTATAGGTAGCGACGCATTTTATTACAATGGTAAAAAGGACCGGGAGCTCTGGTATAAAAAAATGCCCAGCGGCGGCAGGGTCATCATCAAAGATTTTGCAGAGATCGGCGCCAACTGCACCATCGACCGTGGTGTAAGCAGTGATACCATCATCGGTGAAGGAACCAAGTTCGACAACATGATCCATATCGGTCACGATACCATCATCGGTAAAAACTGCCTCTTCGCTGCACAGGTAATCGTGGGTGGTTGCACAGAAATAAAAGACGGGGTTACGCTGTGGGGACAGGTTGCAATTAATAAAACCCTTACCGTTGGAGAAAACGCCGTGTTGCTTGGCAAGAGTGCCATTGCTTCTTCCATTGAAGGAAACAAAACCTATCTCGGTTCGCCGGCGCAGGAAGCGGGGATTGCAAGAAGAGAATTGGTTTGGATAAAACGGATACCCGAACTCTGGAAAAAAGTAATGGAGAAATAAAACCGGCCGGGCGGCGGGCTGCCGCATTTATTTACTGGTGGAATACATTTACTGCTCCACTTTAAAATCATACGGTAACATGTCGGCCACTTTTTCCCAGCTCCAGTAGCCGGTGATGGTGATATCATTCTGATCGTAGTAGTAACCATTCTGCTCAATACCGATGGCGTCTGAGCTGGGAATACTGATCACGGACAGTTCAAATTTTTTCGGGGCATCTTCATTCAGCGATGTGTAATCACTGTCGGGCACTTCATTCTTATACAGGATGGCAATGTCGGTTTGGTTAGGGCTGATCTCCACCACATGCGTGCTGTCGTCCATACTGTAATTGAGTGCGCCGTAATAATTCAATCCGCTGATGGCAGTATCAGAGCCGCTGCTGTTTTTAACAATAAACTGCACTTCGAATCCTTCTTCTCCCAACACCTTGTTATAAGTACTTCTCATAAAATGCAGGATCGATCCTTTGTAGGCCCTGGTACGGTTTGCTATCCAGGTGGCTGCCTGTGAAAGATCTGCGGTCTGCATCGCTTCAAATAAAGGATAACCGGTGAAGGTACTTACCTGTGTGTTGTAGTCGTGCGTGAAAGAATCAAGGTTGTATTTTATTTTATACCCCAACGCATTGTTTACGATCTCGAGCGGGGCGGCCGCCAATACTTTTAAGCGGTTCCGCTTTTTTGAAAAGTAAAATTTCAGTGCCTCTTTATTCAGGATCTCACATTGTTTGCTGTTGGCCGTTTTGCCGATAAAGTTATCGAGGAAAAAACTACCGTATCGTTCAAGTCCGTCTTTCAGTTCGTTACTGCTACGGATGGCCACTTCTTCCATCGCTTTTTCTTTTGGCTTAAGCTGGAATAACATATTCCTGTAACTGGTATCGGTTGAACTGATCCTTTTTGAAATGGTTTCATAACCGGTGAAAGTGATCACCAGGTCGTAGCCCCCATTCGGCAACCACAACGTAAAATTGCCATCGGGGCCGGTGGCGGTACCCAGCGTGGTGTTTTGTGCAAACACCGAGGCAGCCTGCATGGGCATACCATTGCTATCTGTTATTTTACCGGTAACTGTGAAATAAGAGGTTTGGGAAAATGCGAACATCGAAAGGAGGAGGCAAAAAACAGATACGGTTATTTTTTTCATCAGCTTTCTTTTTCAGGTGATATAAAAATACGCTACCGGGCATTTATTTTTTGTTGCAGTTGCCCGCAGGTGTACGCAATGCTTTCCCCGAGTGGGCGGTAGCTGAAGCCGGGAATAAATTCTGGCAATTTGCTGTTGTCGAAATTTGCCTGCGCCAATGCGGTGATGGCTGTTTCTTTTGTAACCAGTGGCTCATTGCCGGAAAAAAAACTTTTGATCGCTTCCAGTCTCCATACCAGTTCAGCCAGCAGGGGTGTTATTTTTTTTGATGGCGCTTTTTTCCCAAATGCCGATGCTGCCATCGAAAACACCTCGCGGTAACTCCTGTTTTCAGCGCTGATGATAAACCGTTCGGCGCTTACATCGCTTTCCATCAGGGCGATCATGGCCTTTGCAACATCCCTCACATCCACAAAACCGGTGGTGCCCTCTGAATACCAGGGAAACTCTTCATAAATGGTTTTAAAAATTTTTGAGCTGCCCGCATTCCAATCACCATCGCCTAATATAATGGTAGGATTCACAATCACTGCCTCCAGCCCTTCGCCAATACCACGCCAAACTTCCATTTCGCCGAGGTACTTGCTTTTTCCATAATTACTGTTGCTGGTTTCCTCCGTCCAGTTCATCGTTTCATTGATCGTTTCATTGGGGCGGATGCGGCCGAGCGCTGCCACTGAACTAACATGCACCAGCTTTTTTACACCACTGTTTAAAGCCGCGTTCACAACGTTGGCAGTGCCCTCGATGTTAATTTTAAACAGTTCTTTTTTCCTGGAAGGCTTAAACGTTACAATGGCCGCACAATGATATACCTGTTGTATTTGTTGTTGCTGCATGATCTCTTCCAGGCCGGCAATGTCGAGAATGTCGCATTGAAACTGCTGTAACTGCGGGGAGTTAAACTGCGGCAAGAAAGTTTTATTGTACAAGGCGGTAACGGATTCACCCTTCGCCAATAATTGCGAAATCAATTCTTTTCCTAAAAGTCCGGAACCACCCGTTACTAAAATCATTGTTATTTATTTGAAATGGATTGCTGCGCCGCAGCAAATCCCATTAGTTGTATCGGTAAAAACCTTTGCCGGTTTTACGGCCGAGTTCCCCATCCTTTACTTTGTTCACCTGTATGCCGGCAGGCTTAAAACGTTCTTCCCGGCCGGATGCTTCATACAGGCTTTGCGACACGGCCAGGTTGATGTCCATCCCGATCAGGTCCATCAATTTAAAAGGACCCATTTTAAATCCGGTAGCTTCCAGTATGGCATCTACGTTTTCAAAACCTGCCACACCTGCTTCCACCAGCTTCATGGCTTCGAGGTAATAATGCCTTGCCACCCTGTTCACAATAAAGCCTGGCGCATCTTTACAAATTACGGGCACTTTATTCATTTTTTTACAAAGCGCATATATCTTTTGAACGCTACTATCGGCAGTCAATTCGCCTTTCACCACTTCCACCAGTTTCATCACAGGTGCCGGGTTAAAAAAGTGCATACCCACCACGCGTTCCGGGTTTGGCAATTCTTTTTGTATCCCGGTGATGGAAAGGGATGATGTGTTGCTGGCGAAAATTGTGTGGGCAGGGTTCAACTGGCTGAGCCAGCTAAACAGTTTTACTTTCGCGGCCGTGTTTTCAACGATGGCTTCAATGAAAATATCAGCCACACATTCCTCCATATTGCTGGTGAAGTGCAGCCGTTTAAAAATAGCGTCGCTACCTGCAGCGCTGATCTTTTGTTTTTGCACCAGGTATTGCAGGCCCGATTGAATACCGGTGGCAGCTTTCTGCAGCATATCATTGCTGATGTCGAACAACACCGTACTGAACCCGCTTTGAGCAGCGGTTTGGGCGATGCCACTGCCCATGGTGCCGGCGCCGATAACGCAAATCGTATTTTCCATTGTTAGCGGTTAATGCAGTGCAATGTTACGGGCGATTGTTGAAATAGCAAGGCCACCAAACCGGCGGCCTTATTGAATGCTTGTATTGTTAACAGCATTGGTTACAATGCACTGGTAAATTGTTTTAAAAACCTCACATCATTTTCACTGAACAGTCGCAGGTCTTTGATCTGGTATTTCAACATGGTGATGCGTTCGATACCCATGCCGAATGCAAAGCCGGTATATTTATTACTGTCGATACCGCAGTTGTCAAGCAGGTTGGGGTGTACCATGCCACAGCCTAATATTTCAACCCAGCCGGTATGTTTACAAACATTGCAACCTTTACCACCACAGATCAGGCAACTGATATCCATTTCTGCGCTCGGTTCCGTAAAAGGGAAATAACTTGGCCTGAAACGCACTTTGAAATTTTCGCCAAACATTTCCTTCACGAAAAAATACAGGGTTTGTTTCAGGTCGGCGAAAGAAACATTCTCTGCAATGTACAAGCCTTCCACCTGGTGAAAAAAACAGTGGGCGCGGGCGCTGATGGTTTCATTGCGGTACACACGACCAGGACAGATGATGCGGATGGGCAACTTTCCTTTTTCCATTTCCCGCACCTGCACACTGCTGGTATGGGTACGCAACAGCCAGTCGGGGTTTTGTGAAATGTAAAAAGTATCCTGCATATCGCGGGCAGGATGATTTTCAGGTAGATTGAGTGCTGAAAAGTTGTGCCAGTCATCTTCAATTTCGGGTCCTTCTGCAACGGCAAAGCCTAAACGCTGAAAGATAGAAACGATCTGGTTACGTACCAGGCTGATGGGGTGCCTTGAACCCAGCGGCAGCGGATCGCCAGGCAAGCTGAGGTCAAGGTTGCCGCCAACGGTGTCACTGTTGCTGCTGGCACCTGCTTTCAACGCTTCGTATCTGGCTTCAGTGTATAGCTTAAACTCGTTCAACAACTGGCCGAATTCTTTTTTCTTATCTGAGGCCACATTTTTCATTTCGCCCATCACTTCCTTTACCAAACCCTTGCTGCCAAGATATTTGATCCTGAAATTTTCCACTTCCTCGCTTTTTTGAGCGATATAATCTTTGATCTCCTGTTTGTATTCCTCGATCTTTTGAACCAGTGTATCCATGCGGCAAAAATAAGAAAATAGTTGCATGGCAGACCCGGGTGTTACAGGCATTTTACGGATTGCCCGTTGGGCATAAATGCCCGCAATAAAGCGGCCAGGGCGCCTGCCGGCAAAAAACCAGGCTGTTTTATCGTAAATTGCCTGTCTACCTAAAACGATTGCAATGACAAAGAGTAAAATTGCCGGCATCGGTATGTATGTGCCGCAGCAGGTGGTTACCAACCAGGATCTCACAAAGTACATGGATACCTCGGACGAATGGATACAGGAACGCACGGGTATCAAAGAACGACGTTATGCCCACCGTACAGAAGAAACCACCACCACCATGGGAGTGGAAGCCGCTGCAATTGCGATCGAACGGGCAGGCATAACCGCCAGGGATGTTGATTTTATCATATTTGCCACTCTCAGTCCTGATTATTATTTCCCCGGTTGCGGCGTATTGGTACAGCGGGCCATGCAGATGAAAGAGATCGGTGCCCTCGATATCCGCAATCAATGCAGCGGCTTTGTTCACCTTTCCCAGATACGAACATGTTATTCCAAAGCCGCTGAAAATCAAGTTTGTAAAGAATCCAGTCACCCTTGGAGACAAAATCAGGAATAGAAGATTAGCGTTGAGGTTAACGCAAGTGGAAGCATGCAAGCTACTCGGTGTAGAGCGAAAAGGTCTGGTAGATTGGGAGAATAATCATGCAAATCCTGCTATCGAGTTTTACCCTTCGATTATAACATTTCTTAATTATGTTCCTTTTGAACTCGATACCACATCGATTGGGGGCAGAGTGAAAGAGTATCGGTATAGAAACGGTTTAAGCCAGGAGAAATTTGGCAAGTTGACGGGGATTGGTCCGGCAACTATTTTCCGTATTGAGCAGGGTGTGGGAACTGTAAGCCGAAAAACCAAACGGCTTTTGGAAAGCGTGTTACCACCTAATTAATGCGCTAGCCCAGGTAAAGCCACTACCAAAAGCTGCTAAACAAACCAAATCACCTTCTTTGATTTTACCTTCTTGCCAGGCTTCGCAAAGTGCAATCGGAACGGATGCTGCGGTAGTATTTCCGAATCGTTGGATATTGTTATACACTTGACGATCTTCTAATTTGAGTTTTTGTTGTACAAATTGAGAAATTCGAAGGTTAGCTTGGTGGGGAATTAGTAAGTTTAAGTCTGAAGATTGATAACCATTGGCCGACAGAGCCTCCATGACAACCTCTGGAAATTTCACAATTGCTTTCTTGAAAACTGCCGGGCCATCCATAAAAGGGTAGTTTTGTGCGTTGTCAATCATTGCATGACTTATAAACATTTCTCCAATTTCTGCATCATTAAAGTCGGCCAACTTATTTTCTGTCCAGTGATTGGCATGTGTGCCTGGGTTATACATTGCCAGTATTTCAGCCGCTTCACCATCACTATGTAGATGGGTGCTTAAAATTCCTTTGCTATTCTCTTGAGTAGGTTGCATTACGACAGCGCCTGCGCCGTCACCAAAAATTACCGAAACATTTCTTCCTCTTGTTGAAAAATCTAATCCGAATGAATGTTTCTCGCTGCCAATCACTAGGATGTTTTTATACATGCCTGACTTGATAAATTGGTCAGCAATGCTTACAGCGTATAAAAAACCGGAACATTGATTGCGAACATCCAATGCTCCAATCTCTCTCATTTTCATGGCACGCTGAACTAAGACACCACAACCTGGAAAATAATAATCAGGGCTAAGGGTGGCAAAAATGATGAAGTCAATATCTTGTGGAGTAATACCGGCTCTTTCAATTGCCACTTTTGCTGCTTCTACACCCATGGTTGTAGTGGTTTCGTTAGTACGGTGTGCATAGCGGCGTTCTTTAATGCCGGTTCTTTCATGAATCCATTCGTCACTTGTTTCCATATACTTCAACAAATCGTCGTTTTTGACTACCCTTTCTGGCACGTACATACCAACACCGGCTATTTTTGAATGAATCATGACAAGCAATTTAGGAATTTAAATGTAGGAAGAAATAGATTGGAACATTGTGTTCCTAAATAAGCAAAAGAAAATATAAAATTTCATTTAAGTCACATTTTCCCATTATAATAGAATGAATCCTCATTCCCGCGTTACCTTTTTTCAAACTGAAGAAAAGTGTTCGTAAACCATTGGGAAACAAATATATTTCAAATCCGGTAGCCCTTGGAGAGAAGCTTAGAAACCGAAGGTTGGAGTTACACTTATTGCAAAAGGATCTAGCCGGAATTATAGGGGTTTCCGAAGATTCGGGAAAATAATCGATACTTTCCGCAAAAAAGATATCTTGAGAAGGTAATTAATTTTCTTGGTTTCGAACATAACATAAAAGCCATTTCTTTTAATATTGAAGCAAATCTTAAACATATACTCAAAAAATTAATCTTCTTTGAGGGAATTAAAAAAATACTATATTAGCATTATATTGTTGTATCGAATTGAACAGACTTCCTGTTGCATTTCAAAATTATCCCCATTTAGATATAACAATTGATTAGTGTCACTTGTGGCAATCTGTGTCCATTGAATAACTTCATTGATTCATCTTTTTGATTTTAAGGTTAATTATTCTAACTGAAGAAAAAGACCGCATTTGCGGTCTTATAATTCGTTTTCGGCTAGGAGCAAAAATCTTTCATCAAAAAATTCATCAATGTACGCCAAAGTCAATCTTTTAAAATCTTTTAGCGAAAAATCTATTGTAATGCAAAGATCTTTCTTTTTTCCAAAAGTAGATTTACCAGATTCAATCCCAACAACGTATTTACCCCATGGGATTACATCTTTTTTTTGAAGTTCGTAAGTTAGACCAAGTAAATAGCCTAAGGAATTATTACAAGGTTTTAATCCCAGTGCGTCTAAATGAATTTGATATTTAACGCTTTGCTTGCAAGGAACTAAGTAAACTGCCTTCTTCAATTTTGCATTTGAGGGAGGAAGCGTTAATCCTTTAAGGTCGCATGAATGAAAATTGCATATAGCCAAACCTTCCGTGATGTCTAAAGGAAATATATCCCAAGGTTTTTGAAGCTCCATTTTCTGTTATTTTTATAAACATATTACTCTCACAAAACAGAAAGTCAAGCATCGTTCCTGGCATATATATGACATGTTGAAACAAGTCATTATTTTACTGAGTCCTCCAGAAAAGATATAAAGCAACAAAAAGGCTGCCAATAATCAACTTTATTATTCACTCTAATCATGAAAAAATTTATAACTCAAAAATTCGGTACCACAGATGTACTATTTTCTGTTCAGGAAATAAATAGCACTGGATCTGTTGATACTAATAACAAGAAGAAAGGCTCTTTAAATGTAAACCAAACTTCTGCGTCTGAAGCAGTTGTGAAAAAGGTAAAAAACATACGACATGAAATAAAAGAAATGATAATTGGGTTTGGAAGCGACATTGATGAAATAAAAGAGAACATGAAAGCCAATTCATTAGAGTTAGAATTTTCCATAGCTATCTCAGCAGAAGGGAAACTGATCGTTGGAGCAAAAGCAGAAGGGACATTAAGTTTCAAAATAACTTGGGAAAAATAATACTCAACAAAAACCTAAATATGAGGCAAGAAGAAATAGCTCAATCGTTAGTAAAAATTAAGATTAAAGAAGGCGTCTATCAAAGTGGATTTTTATTTACAGATTTTGGTCATATATTAACAACAGGCCATGGGATAATTAACAATAAAATGTCAACTGAAGAGACAGTTCTAGTTAAATTTGAAGATGATCCAAATTCTTTAAGTTATACAGCAAAAGTTATTGAATGTGTAAATTCTCCCAAAAATTATCTAGACTATGCCGTTTTAAAAATAGCAAATCCGGAGTTTTATGAAAGGGCTTATTTTAAAGCTACAATTGACAGTTATAAGCCAAAAATCCAAAATGGTAAAGATGTTATCTTAGTTGGGTATGCCAAAAATCTTGATCAACAAAAAGCAAATCTCTTTAAGGGTAGAATTTTTGGAGCCCACCCTGTAACTAGTACATTATCTAACAGAAAAAATCATTGGATCCAATTAAAGATTGATACAAAACAGAGTTTTTCTGGAATGAGCGGTGCGCCTGTTATAATCGGGGGTAAGATAATAGGTATTCAAAACTCACAAGCCAAATTTGATAATGGTGATTGTTATGCTACCCCTATTAATTGTATACGTTTGAAATTAATTGAGGACGAAATAAAAGATGGCAATAACTTTTTTTATAATAACCCGATTTTTTTTGCCGGCTCAGACATAAAAAAAATTAAATCAACGAGTCAGAAAAAAATTAGAAACATTCTATTTTTATGTGACTTTCAGAACCCAACAGAAAATATAATTATTAACTCGATAAAGGATAAAAGACCATTAACGGAGTTCCATCGTATCTGCTCAGAAGTACTATCACAATTAAAACCATTATTAAGAAATAATATTTCAGAAGTTGAATTTAGAATGATTGCCACATCGAAGGACGATGTGAAGAATTTACAGGCAACATTGAAATCATATGAAAATGCAATAGATCAGTTTTCTACTTATTTAAGATGTCTGCTTTACACTGGAGACCACACTGCCGATAGGACTTATAAAATATCAAATGAGAAAGAAATAAGTAATTCTCACATAGTAGGGATTGAGGCTAAGAAAAGTAATAAAAATAAAATATTAGCGTTGTCTAAGTTGGATTTTGATATCTTTTTTCTAATTGAGTATTCAGATGAGGAGTTTGCGATAGATAATATTAGAAAAATTTTATTTGGAATAATGATAGACATCTCCTATTTCTGGACCGTACTGGGAATGAAAATGCTTTTTCCACAAACGCAATCTCAAAAATCATTTTCCCTGAGAAAAGTATCCTTTGCCGAAAGCAAAGGTCTAGCCTTATTTGGAAACGTTAAGATTCCTGAAAGCACTTCATATATTTCTTTTGCATGGCTAGTTCAAAACACAAAAGAAAACTATTCCAAATTTGAGAAATTCAAATATCATAATTTATGGAAAAGTTTTTTTTCTGGGCGCTTTGGATTATTTGCTCATGTTCAAGGCCCAAATTCAGCCATGTCTGGTATGTTTGCAGGCGAAGTAATAGAAACAATGAAAGCCCATAAAAAAATATATGGTCAATTGTCAATTTCAAGATTACGCCAAAAACTTGAAGAACTTGATAGTCAAATACAGACTCAGATTTATGCAATTGTTATACTTGTTAAGCGACCGCATATTAGGGATAGAAATAAAATAAAACTTCATTTGGGATCATACAAGTTAAAAAGTTTAGCAGTAGTTCCATTGGATAAAATTGCGCCCTTTATGACATTTTCGCATTTATTAGACTTTTATTATTTCATTAAAAAAGTTTAGTTATGGCTTACGCTTCAATAATTGAAATTGTTGGTATTAAAGAATTAGCTGAAGATGCTTATGATAAGTTCACAGAAATAACTTATGAATTTAGAGCGTCTGCAGAACAGGCAGTAGGAGACACATTACATAAATTTAGAGATGTTACTCTAGAAATTTTTCTTTTTAAGGATCATTGCTATTTGAAAAGTAATGATTTCACATCATTAATTCACTACATTCAAAGATTGCGGATTAGATTTTTTCTTTCAAAAAATTATTTTTTTCGTTGTGTTATTACTGAAGGAGACTTAGGAATAAAGGAGACAGTAGCAAAGGAAATTCCAAACCTTATAACGAAATCAAAATTTGAAATTAAAAGTATGGAATATAGTGATATTTCCATTAGACTGAATGCAATGATGGAAAGATTTAAAGGAATAGGAATAATGTTAGATACTGATAAATTAGGTGGTGCTAATTTGAATAAATTCAAAACCTTTACAAATTTTTACATTACTGATGTTAATAATAAAAAGTATCAGTCTTTTACAGACCTTTCCTTAGATTCTAATGATGAGTTATTTGATTATGCGAAAGAAATTTTTGAACGTATGTATTACGATAAAATGTACTCAAAAAAGTTAGCTCGCTTTTACATACCTCTCTTAATTAATTTAGCCAAAAATTATGACTTAACTATATCCGTTGATAAAGAAAACTCGATTGGAAAAATTCTCGGAAAAACTATGGTTACGAAGAACAAGGATGTTTCAGGTTTTGAATTTTTCTTTTATATGCTTATTGACAGAATTTTTGATAGTGCGTATAATAGTAAAATAAGAAAAACCGACTTTGAAGATGAATTGATTCAAATTGAAAAGAATCTAGCACAAAATAATTGGTTACTAGAATTACTTCGTAACGATTCGAAATTTTACGATATACCTAAAGAAATACTTACAAATTCTAAACGGAGGGTGGCTTTACGAAGTATTACGGAAGTATTGCATAATATCGAGAACAATACTTAAAAAGCCCTACAATATTTATATTGCAAGGCTTTGTATACTAACTAACTTCTGATTCTTCTTTCTATTAATCCACTTATTCTTTTGGTTCATCGTCCTTTCTGTCCAGTATAAAGTCAACTGCTTTTTGCGCCTGGCCCGATGCTGTAATCAGAAATCTCTTGTCCATCTTAAACACTCCAAGCCAGTTGTCGATGTAAGCGACTGTGTTCGCAATCTCATTCGGCAGGATGCCGGCAAGCCGGGAGAGGTATGCACTTCCCATTTCAGCGATCAGCTCCTCTAAGGCATAGGATTCTGACCCAAAAGGAGCCATGTCTTTAAGCGTCTTTCGTCCCAAACGTTTTTCTGCACCGGTGCTGTGCACCAGTTCATGAAAAAGAGTGTGATAATAGCCGTCAACGGAACTGAAGCTTTTCTTCTTCGGCATGTTAATTACATCAGTGTCGACGGCGTAAAATGCCTTTTGCTGTTTATGAACAATGGCGGGGGCATCAGGCATAGCTATGATGATACTTTCACATTCCATATCTGGTGTGAATTGATCGATACCTACATTCTCAATCTGTGGAATGAGGTGTTCTGGAATGTCCCGGCATTGACTGATGTTGAAGACTTTGTAATACCGAAGCATGGGAACATGCTTTTGTTTGTCTTCAGGCTGGTCGTCATTTTTCTTTTGGGTCGGTTTCCAAAAGACCACGATGTGACCATGTTCATTTTTGTTGACAGAGCCTCCAATACTTTTGATCTGATCCCAGGTGAGGAAGAGGTTTTGCTCATAGTTAAGCGAGAGCAACAGCCAGAGGTTAATACCCCGGTACTGTCGTTTGCTTAACATGTTCATGGGTACGCCGACATCAGCCCAAGGCTTTTGCCAGGGGATGACACCTTGTTCGAGTTGTTTGATGATTTGATCGGTAACGAGTTGGTACACGTCAATAGATGTTGATGAATCCATAATTCAATGGTTTTAAATTGTGAAAAGAATGATATCTCACTCATTGTATCCATCTCATTTGAATTGCATAAGGCAGGGAAATTTGCTCACAGAACCAATAGTGTGGAAAACAAAAAGCAGGATAAGACTCCTGCTTTTTCGAAACCTACTTACTCAATTCCTCTGCGACCAACACCGCCGCTGCAACTGCTTCAAATACCTTGAAATAGTACCTGGTTTTATTCTGCAGTTCTTTTTGATAGCATCGGGTTAGTACAGGGAAACGTTGCACCATTCCGGCCATCAACGCCTTTTTGCTTTTCTGGGTACCCTCCGGGCATAGTGCCGCAAATGCCGGTGGTGTTTTCGTATAAACGGGAATGTGATGTGTGGCAAAGAACGTTTGGAGTGCTTCCATAAGCTGAGTATACGCTGGCGTTTGGTGGTGGGCATGGGGGATTGACAAGGCTATACTTTTAATACAATATTGCCGCACACACGGCTCGAAGCTTTGGATAATCTCATCTCTTTTCGCGGGAGACCAGGACGACTTATGGAGGTGCGTAAAGTGCTCTATAAGGCTGTTATTGGAGAGAATTGCCACGCTGACGAGCCGTGTGTTCGTACTAATACCCATGACGGTCATAGTCATACTCCCGACCACAGGTAGGGCATTGGCTGGTATGTTCCGGCTCAGCAGTCTCCTTGGGGCCAGACGACTTATCGTCTTTGGATACCAGGTAGACATAGAGAGCTGCACGGCTTTTTCGGAGTTTGTCCTTGGGAACTGCTAAAGCCTGTTCGAGCATTCTCCGGAGAAAGGATTCGGTGTATCGCCTGACAAACTGCAGGTGCAAGGGAAGGGAATGCTCATCATGCAGGGTTGACGCAATCTCATTGGCAAGTTTCATTTCATGAGGTTCATAGTGTATTGTCATAATTTATTGCAATACTGATAATGATCCTTTTTATTGTATCGTTTCAGAACGTTACGTTATTATTTATATACCGTATCGTTACGTTTTTTATATAGATTTTTGAAGAACATTATATCCATCGATTCAAAAAAAGGGAAAAGAAAAGGACAACATATGTCCGTTTCAAAAAGACACTCAACAAGTATTAGGTGTTCATGGGTA
>CAYVLT010000018.1:0-30788 GCA_964452405.1 uncultured Ferruginibacter sp. | reverse complement strand
CGGGAGAAACCAGTATTTGTCATTTTACAAACGACAGTACTATTGCAGACTCAGCCTGGTCGTTGGCAAGATATACCGCACTGTTACCAGCAGCCTGGCAAAATTATTTTCCTGTGTATGAAAGTTATTTTGCCGGCAAGGCAGGCCGGACAGAGATCATTGCCCATGGTACCACGGTGGATCCGGCGTATTATAAAGGCCAGTCTTACTTCCCGTTTACGCCCACGCTTGGATGCCTTTGCACAAAAGAATTGTGGAGTGAAGCAGATGGAAGCAGGCAGTACAGTGACCAACAGAAACTGGTAGATGCGGTGCAAAAAGCAGGAGGAGCGGAGGGCTATTATGTGGTGGTGGATATTGATGACCAACAACGGCCGGTTGAACTTTCAGAAATTTTACCTTATTTATACTGATGAAAAAAGACATTGCAACAAGAGCCGACATTGAAAATTTTATAGAACGCTTTTACCAAAAGGTTCGCAAAGACGAGGTGATTGGTTTTATATTTAACGAAGTGGTTGAAATTAACTGGTCGCATCATATACCCGTGATTGTTGACTTTTGGGAAACAATCCTGCTCGATAATCCTGTGTATAAAAAAAACGCAATGGAGGTACATTATGTACTCAATAAAAAGCAACCACTCAGCAAGGAGCATTTTGATACATGGCTCCGTCTTTTTAATGAAACACTGGATGAATTATATACAGGCAGGATTACGTCGCTTGCAAAAACAAGGGCAAAGGGTATTGCTGATGTGATGCTGCTGAAGATGAATCAATAATAATGATAACACTTAACCAGGAACAGAACCGATGGCCATACGATGGACTTTCCAAAAATTTGATACACTTTCCGTGAATGAATTGTACGCCATTTTGCAACTGCGGAATGAAGTGTTTTCGGTGGAGCAGCAATGTGTTTACCAGGACGCAGATAATAAGGATCAAAAGGCGGTGCACCTGTGCGGCTGGGAGCATGGGGCCCTGGTGGCTTATTGCAGGTTGTTGCCAGCGGGAGTGTCCTACGTGCATCCCAGCATCGGGCGGGTGGTAACAGCCTCCCATGCCAGGGGAAAAGGCTACGGGAAATTGCTCATGGAAAAAGCGATCTGGCATTGTGGGGAGATTTTTTCTGACCCGCTGATCGTTATCAGTGCCCAGGCCTACCTCGAAAAATTCTACAGCGATTTTGGCTTTCGCCCCACCGGCGATGCTTACCTGGAAGACGGTATCCCGCACCTGGAGATGCAATTAAGCCGCTAAATTCCACACATATACAATATATAGCATCTTTCGCCGTTTATTAAAGTCGGTGAAGTTATTGCCAATGGCCTGTTCATTGGGATCAGCGTCATTGCGTACCCAAATCCAAAATCAGTATTCGGATGAAAAACTTTTTACAAAACCTGATCAAAAGAAGACTTATCGCTATCGTGGTGGCGCTGCTGCTATGTGGATCTGCAGGCGCACAACACCTGATGCTGGGACTGGGTGACGCAAAAGTGGAGGCGGGCCTTAATTTCGGGCCAACTTTTTTCCTTGGCGACCTGGGTGGAAAAGTGGGTAAGGGAACCACGTTTATCAAAGATCTTAATTACCAGTTAACCAAGTTGATGAAGGGTGCTTTCATCACTGTTTATCCAAATGAATGGATGGGATTCAGGGTTGCCGGGCAATATACTTATGTAGAAGGAATCGACAGCATCATTAATACCCATGGGGTGGATGAGTTGTGGCGCAAGCAGCGCAATATGGATTTTAAAAGCAATATCTGGGAGGCATATGCCGCCATTGAATTTTTCCCCATACAGTACCTGAAAAGAAATGATGATGAATATGATCCCCGTTTCAGGCCATACGTATTTGGAGGGGCGGGTCTTTTTCATTTCAACCCGAAAGGTTCGCTTACCGACCAGAATGGTAATACCACCTGGCACGACCTGCAACCCCTGCACACCGAAGGACAAGGATTTCCCCAATACCCCGACCGGAAAAATTACAAACTAACGCAAATGAATATCCCATTTGGCGGAGGTTTTAAATATATTTTATCAGATAATGTTAACCTGGGACTCGAGCTGTTGTATCGCAAAACATTTACAGATTATATTGATGATGTAAGCACCACTTATATTGACGGAAACGATTTTTATGCAAACCTGCCAGCGGCAGATGCTGAGATCGCTTACCGGATCAGCGACAAAACCATCGGTATTGTAACCCCGGGTGTAGGCAGGTATTCTCCCGGCACGCAGCGGGGTAACCCAAACAACAACGATGCTTATTTCAGTTTTTTGTTTAAGCTGGGTATCAGGTTTGGCGATGGCGGGTATGGAAACGACCGGAGCGGAGGTGCAAATCATGGTGGATATGGTGGCAGGGCAAGATCGCAAACGCGGTGCCCGGTAAGGTTTTAACGGCAAACAACTAAACATCCATATTATGAAAAACGGATTACCGGTAAACCCGGTGCTTTTTAAGATGGTTGTATTGATCACCTGCTTTATGCTGGTGATGTTTTACAACAAATCGCAGGGAGCAACGGCCGCAGAAACAACCGCAATGAACCATACCATTGCTTCAAAATAAAATTGTACAACCACCGGCCTGGTACCGGTACAGGTAAAATAATTCGCAACAGGCGATGCATAAAAAATGACAGGGTAGGGTAACGGGTATGAACCAGCTACAGGTTATTCAAATCAACTTGTTTCCCCTGAAACCACACATTTATCCTTTACAACCGCTTTGTCATTATTTATTAAACAAAACCCGGATGACCTCCGGGTTATTTTTTTGTAGCTGAAGTAAAGCTCTAGAACGATATTCGATTACTCGGTTTTTTTCAACCATCAGCAGGAGACGGTTGTTATTGTAATTCAGGTTTCAGGAATTTGCCCGTGAAGCTTTCCTTCACTTTCACCAGTCCTTCCGGTGTTCCTTCAAATAATACCGTGCCGCCGCCATCACCACCTTCCGGTCCGATATCGATGATATGGTCGGCCACTTTTATCACATCCATATTGTGTTCAATCACCAACACTGAATTTCCGCGGTCTACCAGTTTACTGATCACATCAAGTAAGTGCTGGATGTCCTGGAAGTGTAAGCCCGTGGTGGGCTCGTCTAAAATGTAAAAGGTTTTACCGGTATCTTTTTTCCCGAGTTCTGTTGCAAGCTTCACCCGCTGCGCTTCGCCGCCACTAAGGGTTACAGCGCTCTGGCCAAGGGTAATGTATCCCAGCCCCACTTCCTGCAACACTTTTATTTTACGGTACACAAAAGGTACTGCACTGAAAAACTCCACTGCTTCATCTACCGTCATATTCAACACATCGCTGATCGATTTTCCTTTATAGCGGATCTCCAGTGTTTCCCTGTTGTAACGTTGTCCATTGCATTTTTCACAGTGCACATATACATCGGGTAGAAAATTCATTTCAATCACCCGCATGCCACCGCCCTCGCATACTTCACAGCGGCCACTTTTCACATTGAATGAAAACCGGCCTGCATTATAACCCCTGATTTTCGCTTCCGGTACAGATGCAAACAAGGTCCTGATATCAGTAAAAAAGCCGCAGTAAGTGGCAGGGTTACTCCTCGGTGTTCTGCCAATGGGGCTTTGATCGATCTCGATCACTTTGTCGATGTGTTCAAGTCCTTTTATGGCCTTGAATTCAAGCGGCGCTGTTTTTGAGTTGTAACAATATTTACTCAGCAAAGGATACAGTGTTTCATTCACCAGTGTTGATTTACCACTACCGCTCACACCGGTTACCACAATGAGTTTACCCAATGGAAATTTTACCGATACATTTTTGAGATTATTTCCTTTTACACCGGTAAGCTCAATGAATTTTCCATTTCCTTTCCTGCGCTCCTTTGGTATGGCAATGGTTTTTTCACCGTTTAAGTATTTGGCAGTTTCTGAGTGCGATTTCAACACCTGTTCCGGTGTGCCCATGGCTACGATTTCGCCTCCATGAAAACCTGCTTTTGGCCCAATGTCAACCAGGTAATCACTCGCCAGCATAATATCCTTATCGTGCTCCACCACCAATACACTGTTGCCGATATCCCGCAGGTTTTGCAACGCAGTGATGAGGCGGTGATTGTCACGCTGGTGCAACCCGATGCTCGGCTCATCGAGAATATAGGTGATGCCCTGCAACTGGCTGCCGATCTGTGTTGCGAGCCTGATGCGTTGCGATTCACCGCCGCTGAGTGATTTTGATGGGCGATACAAAGTGAGGTAGGTTAGTCCTACATCGAGTAAAAACTGCAATCGCTCCCTGATCTCTTTCAACACATCTTTGGCGATGGCATTTTGTTTATTGCTCAGCCGCAGTTCCAATCCATCGAACCAGGCAGCCAGGTTATCCAGGTTCATGGCGCTCAGTTCAGCAATATTCCGTTCATCCACCTTAAACCAAAGACTTTCTTTTTTTAACCTGCTTCCACCGCATGTGCTGCAGGTTTGCAGGTGCGTGAATTTTTCCACCCACTCTCTTAATACGTCTGTGCTGTTGCTGCTGGAGAACCATCTTTTCAGCATGGGTATAATGCCCTCGTAACTGCCGGTATAAGCATCCGGTACGGTATCATCACCAAGGTCCATCTCGAGGGAAGGGCTGATACCTTTGTCGCCGAACAGCAAGAGGTCGAGTTGTTCCTGGCCGAGGTCTTTCAATGGCTTATCTAAACTGATCCTGTATTTTTTTGCAAACTGTTGTACCTGTTGAAACACGCTGGCGCTCCGTTCTTCTCCCAATGGTACAATGCCGCCTTCCTTTACAGATTTTGTGTTGTCGGGGATCACGCTCTCCATGTCGATGGTGTATACGCTGCCCAAACCGCGGCAGGTTGGGCAGGCGCCATAGGGACTGTTGAAGGAAAATGCATTCGGGCTGGGTTCTTCGTAGCTGATGCCGGTATCGATACACATCAACTGTTTGCTGAATTGCACCACGTTGTTGTTGTCGTTGATCAGCAGGAACAATAATCCTTTACCTACCTGCAGTGTTTTTTGAACGCTTTGGCTCAACCGCAGTTTCATGTCATCCGTAACGGCCAACCGGTCAACCACAACTTCTATGTCGTGAATTTTGTAGCGATCCACCTGCATCTTCGCCACCAGGTCCTTCACCTCACCATCTACCCGTACTTTGAGGTAGCCTTTTTTGCGGATGTCTTCAAACAGCTCTCGGTAATGGCCTTTACGTCCGCGGATCAGGGGGGCCAGCAGGCTGATCTTTTTTCCTTTGAATTTTTCACAGATATTATTTACGATCTCTTCCTCGCTGAACTTCACCATTTTTTTTCCCGTATTGTAGCTATACGCTTCACCGATCCTTGCATACAATAACCGGAGAAAATCATAGATCTCCGTGATAGTACCCACTGTACTGCGTGGATTTTTATTGGTGGTTTTTTGCTCGATGGAGATCACCGGGCTCAGTCCTGTTATCTTATCTACATCGGGCCGCTCCATATCACCCACAAATTGGCGGGCATAGGCGCTAAAGCTCTCCATGTACCTTCGTTGCCCTTCATTGTAAATGGTATCAAATGCCAGCGACGATTTGCCACTGCCACTTACACCGGTAAACACCACCAGTTTGTTTTTTGGAATGTTGATGTCAATGTTTTTGAGATTGTGCTCCCTCGCACCAAACACTTCTATGTAATCATTTTGAGCTGTAGCCGGGGTAGGGGTCTTTTTTTGTTTCGCCATTGTTGTTCTCCTGGTTGTAAATATACAAAACAAAGCTGGAGTGGTTTGGTTGCCGGCTGTTGAAAAAGCAGGAGGCCGGGGTAACCGGCAGGCAGGTCAGTTAACATTCCAATACCGTAATTTCCATTCAGTTTCCGGGAAACCTGCATTGTCAGTGCCTTTCACATACACCAGGCCAACACCCCGGGCATAATAAAGATCAATAAACTCGTTGGTACTGTTGTAAGGATTTGCCGCTGCCGATTTTACTGTTGGCATCAATTGGATATGGTATACGTTCACAAAAGAGTTACCATTTATGGTAATAGCATCATTGGCATCCACGCAGGAAAAATCATATTGGAGGAACACAGGTTGGCCAGAGAAGAGATCCCCGGTATACTCCCCCGATTTCCAGGTTTCCCCGGTAATTAATGGCTGTTTTAAAAAATTGATTTCCCCCATAACCGGTGGAACATAAGTGAGTGCGATGGTAAGGATATCAACGCGGTCGTATTGCTGGAAATCATTACCTGTTCTGCGGAAAAGGAAAATGCTGTCCATCCCAAAGCTGTTGCGGGCGTGCATTACCCGGTAGTTGTTTGTGTTGATGTTGGAGTCGCCGGTAATAGTTCGTATGATCGTATCTCCTGCCACCATTACATTCTCATAAGTCCAGTAGCTGCCGGTTGTAAGCGGGAAATAATCGGTGCCACTTACTATAACCGGGTTGGTTACGTTAATGTCGAAACTGCAGGCACTGGCACCTGCTGTAATGGTAAAATGATCTGTGCCTGCAATAAGCGGCGCACCGATGCAGTGAAGGGTGACAGGCTGGATGCCTGTGTTTACTGTGCCGCTGCTGAAAAATTTGTACCCATTTACTTCATTGGTGCTGATGGAATAACTACCGGCAACGGATACCTGCAAACTGATAGTGACGATATCATCAGCGCCTAATGATGCATTCTTAATAAAACTCCCGGTCACAGACACTGGTGTACAATTGCCCGGGGCGCCCAATAAAGTGAAAGCGGCTTCAGGGGTTGGCGAGGAAACAGGTACCCTAACCAGGCAATTGCTGTTGTTATAGCTAATATTGAACAAGGTAGTATCGTTATTTACCGGTATTCCGTGTGCAGGTAATTTTACTGTGAATAAACCGGTATCGCTGAAATTGCCACTGGCGTGGAAAGAGAATCCATTCACCGTATCAGAACTGATCGCATAGTCGCCGGCTTTACTAACGTGTACGGTTACCGTTAAAAAATTACTGTCGTTGGTGTTCCGCCCGGCCATATAATTTCCCATGAACTGTTTGGGTAAACATTCACCGGCGCTGTCTCTTAATACGCCTTCTGAAGGACTAACCGGGAAGTGTAACTCACTTTGGCAGGAAGCTAAAAAGCTGAGAACGGCAAAGCAAAATAGAACGAACGTTGTGCGGCAATGCATTCCTAAATGTACAAATAACTGTTGTCATATAAAGCAGCAATCCTTATTCAGTGTCTTTTCATCTGGTTATGTAAGATACAGTATGAAAAAGAGGGGGGAAGCCTTGGCTTCCCCCCATCAAAAAAAATGAATGTTATCAGGCTACTGCAGCTTCTTCACTGCTCATTTCAAGTTCAACAGCTCCGGCCGACTTAACGGTTTTGATAATACGACCCGCTACTTTATATGGATCTGCAGCGCTGTTTGGCCGGCGGTCTTCCAGCCAGCCTTTCCAGCCTCTTTCCACACTTCCGATCGGGATGCGGATTGAAGCGCCCCTGTCGGATACACCATATTTAAATTCATCAATCGCAGCGGTTTCATGCTTACCGGTCAGGCGCAGGTGATTATCCGGACCATATACAGCAATATGTTCCTGGATCACCGGTCTGAATGATTCACAGATTTGTTCAAACACTTCGCGGCTGCCGCAGGTTCTTAATGTTGTGTTGGAGAAGTTGGCGTGCATGCCACTTCCGTTCCAGTCGAGGGCGCCTAATGGCTTACATTCCCAATTGATGGAGATACCATATTTTTCACCGATCCTTTCAAGTAAATAACGGGCAATCCATACCTGGTCGCCTGCTTCTTTAGCGCCTTTGGCAAATACCTGGAACTCCCATTGACCGGTAGCAACTTCTGCATTAATGCCTTCCACGTTCAAACCCGCATCAAGGCAGGCATCCAGGTGTTCTTCCACCATCTGGCGACCAAATGCATTTTTGGCGCCTACCGAACAATAGTATGGGCCTTGTGGCCTTGGATATCCACCTTCAGGGAAACCGATTGGCTTATTGGTTTCATCATTCCACAGGAAATATTCCTGTTCAAAGCCAAACCAAAAATCGTTGTCATCATCATCAATCAATGCACGGCCATTGCTGGGATGCGCTGATCCGTCGGGTGAAAGCACCTCGCACATCACCAGGTAACCGTTTTTGCGCTGCGGGTCTTTTACAATATACACAGGTTTTAGCAGGCAGTCAGATGATCCACCCGGTGCCTGTTCGGTGGACGAACCATCGAAACACCACATCGGACAATCTTCCAGTTTGCCGGAAAAATCTTTTTCAATTTTGGTTTTGCTGCGCAGGCTCTGGATGGGTTTGTACCCGTCGAGCCAGATGTACTCTAGTTTTGAGGATGCCATATCGACTAATTTTTAGGTAAAAAATGTGGTTCTTTTCTGTCGCTCTTTCACCTTACGGCTAAAAAAATCAGGCATCGCTTTTTGCCCAGGACCTGGGCAGCAAGCAATACCTGTTCGTTTTAAGATTGACTGGGTGAAATTAGTAAATTTTGAATAAAAAATTATATATTTTTAAAAATACTGTGTTGTTATATAATTAATACAATGAATTAACCAGTAAAACTGTCAAATAAATGAAATTAAAATGCTGTTGCATGATTGTAATTGAGAGTATTGTTTACAAAAATTAAATATACAATTAAATTTAATTTGTATATTCTAAATTACTCTGAATTCTGTAATTTGAGGAAATGAAGCTCAGTTTCCCGGCCGCCTGGTAATAACAGTCCAGATTCGCCGCGTACAATAAGCGCGGTTTTGTTTTGATTTTTTAAGATCGTTTTTTATTTTGGAGTTGTTACACTGCTTACCTCCGCCCGGGAATTCCGTCCCGTACTTCTTAACAATTAAAAACTCATACCATGAAAGGGTACAAACTTGGAAAGGACATGGGTAAATTGATGGTAAGAATGCAGCAACTGGAAAAAAGAAATTATCCTTGTCGTTGTAGCGAAGCTGCCTGCAGTAATCCCGGAATTTCAATGGATGAACTCGGGGAAAGCCTGCACAATGCGGCTCCGGATGAAAAGACCTATCAACTGCTTTACCGCCTGGTTACTGACGCAGGGGAAATTACCATCAGGGACCTTTTTACAAAAACATCTTTGGAAGTAAATAATAAGGTAGCGGCCGCCATACAGGCAGCGAAGGAGATCGGGTTCCTGGCACTCAGTAATGATAAATGCTGTCATGAAGTAGATGATCCTTTTAAAGACGACTATTGCAAAACCAAGGCGGGCAAATGGTGCAGCCTCGTAAAAAAAGAAACCAAGTGGATGTGCACCCTCGCCAGTGATAAGTGTTAAGTCGGTCGCCCTGGCAATTGGCAGTTTCCAGGTTACCCTTGTACCAGGTTTTCCTGTAGAAATCCTTACCCGCAGGCATAGCGATTGGGTTACGTGTGGCTGAATGCAGTGTAACGAAGAATGGATTTTACAAGGCATGCAGTTTGTGATGCAAACTATAAACATAAAATAATCGCTATGAATATTATTTCTACCAGGAGTCGCCAGGCAGTTTGCCGGTTAATTATTATCCTGTTGGCAGGTTGTTTTTACTGCCAGCACGTTAAAGCACAGCCTGTACTAACACTTACGCCCGTGATTCAGTCAGGACTCAGTGCGCCCATCCAGTTTGTAAATGCAGGCGATGGGAGCAAGCGGGTATTTATTGTGCAGCAGGGAGCTACCATCAGGGTGTATGATTCTGCCTTTAATTTCTTATCGGTTTTTCTAACGGTTTCAAACGTGAATGTAGGTGGTGAACGGGGATTGTTAAGCATGGCTTTTCATCCCGATTACGCCAACAACGGTTTTTTCTACGTGTACTACACCAACACGGCGGGCAATCTCGAGATCGCCCGTTACCATGTAAGCAGTGATCCGAATGTGGCAGACGCGGCTTCAAAAGTGGTGGTGATCACCATCCCGCATCCTACCTATTCCAATCACAATGGAGGTGAGCTGCACTTTAATAACGCCGACGGCTACCTGTATTTGTCTACCGGCGATGGCGGCGGCGGGGGCGACCAGTCAAACAATGCACAGAATACAAGTGTGCTCCTCGGTAAAATGCTTCGGTTTAATGTAAACCTTAGTACCACGCCTCCTTATTACAGTATACCGGCGGGCAATCCATACGGTAATGAAATATTTGACCTGGGGTTGCGCAATCCATACCGGTGGAGCTTTGACCGGCTCACCAATGATATGTGGATCGGGGATGTGGGGCAGGATTCTTATGAAGAAATTGACTACCGGGCAGCCGGCTCCACCGGCGGCGTTAACTACGGGTGGCGCTGCTACGAAGGAAACAATCCGTATAACAGTTCTGGTTGCGGTCCAGCCGGTAATTATGTTTTTCCCGCTTTTACCTATCCCTCCCAGAACCCATCCGCTGCCATCACAGGAGGCCTCGTGTACAGGGGTGCCATGCAGGCCTTGTACGGGTATTATGTAGCCGCTGATTTTTATTCGGGGAATTTTTATATGATCAGTCCCGATGGTTTGGGAGGATGGACCACCCTTACTCAAGAGGTAACGCCAAAAGGCATCGTTGATTTTGGTGAAAGTGAAAATGGAGAACTGTATGTGGTGTCACTTACTTCAAATGCGGTGTACCGCGTGAATGCTGCAGATGGTGGTCCGTTGCCGGTAAGGCTGGCTGATTTTACGGTGGGGATGTATCATAACCTGGTACAGTTAAAATGGCAAACAGCGCTCGAACAAAACCTGCAACAGTTTAACGTGGAATTCAGCACCGATGGATATGCGTTCAATCCTGCAGGAACGGTGCAGGCAGGTGGTCGCCCGGGTGGCGGGGCTTATGTATTTGATCATGCTGCCAGCCTCAGGGGTACTGTGTTTTACAGGTTGAAAATGATCAACACAGATGGAAGCTACCGTTATTCAGGGATGGTACGGATAAATATTCCTGAAGATGCTGTTGGAATAGTACAGCCCACTATCATCAGCAATGGCATTGTGCAGCTGAATCTGAATAACAGTATGTATGAAGCTGCTGTGATCATCAACGAAACAGGAACAATCGTGGCCAAACAGAAAATAAAAGGGCAGACAGGGCGTGTAGGCATTCCCGTAAGTAACCTCTCCCCGGGCATTTATATGGTAAAACTCACCGGTGTGCAGGTTCCTGTGTACACCCAAAAAATATTGATTCAGTAAACAGGTTGGCTATTCGCAATTTGCTGCACCCGCTTTTGGTGGGTGCTTTTTTTGCCCAGGCAATGCTCTGCGGTTGCAAAGGCAGCTCACCTGTTGTGTAAAAACAAATTCATAATTTCTATTACCTTCACCAGCAAAACCAGTTTATGGCAATCCGCATATTCATTACCGGGGGCACTTTTGATAAGGAGTACAACGAACTCAACGGCCAACTTTATTTTAAAGACACGCACCTGAATGACCTGCTGGAGATGGGACGGAGCAGGGTGGCAGTAAAGATCAGGACTCTGATGATGATCGACAGTCTCGATATGACTGATGAAGACCGGCAACTGATCGTGCATCAATGCATCAACTGCACCGAGCACCAGATCGTGATCACTCATGGAACGGATACCATGGCCGAAACAGCAAAAATAATTGCCGGCAAAATAAAAGATAAGACCATCATACTTACCGGTGCCATGATTCCCATTAAGTTTGGTAGTAGTGATGGGCTGTTCAACCTCGGCAGCGCCATCGCTTTTGCGCAAAGCCTTCCCCCGGGCGTATATGTAGCCATGAACGGTCGATATTTTAACTGGGACAATGTGCGTAAAAACAAGCAAACCGGGGTTTTTGAAGAGACCAGGTGAAACGTGTTGCCATGGTTTTGCAGTTATTAACCTGTTAATCTGCCCGCAGCCAGGGCCCGGGGTACAATAAATAGTTGCAGGAATCTGTTATATAGGTTGCGTATCAATAAACTACGTTTTAATGGACAACACATCCCTGCCAGCCGTTAATTTTTCTCCAAAAGGAATTGTAAAGTGGTTGTTATGGACCCTGTTCTTTCTTTGCCTGGGTCATATTGCCGCTTTTATTGAAGATTATGTCCGGCATGCGTATTCACGAACTGCAAAAAACATCATTCGTTTTTTTGATTTTAATCTTGAAAACAATGTACCTACCTGGTTTTCGGTACTGATCCTTGCGTTTTCTGCTTTATTGCTCTTTGTGATCTACCAACATAAAAAAAGCAACGGGGTTAAAGCTGCCTATTATTGGCTGGTGCTGGGCTGTATTTTCGTATTCCTCTCGCTGGATGAATGTGTGCAGATTCACGAGGAAGTGGCTAACATCATGCGCCCACGGCTGGGAGCTGATGTGTCTGGTTTTTTATACTGGGCCTGGGTGGTACCGTATGGCATTTTTGTGTTGACAGTGATCATCTTTTTCCTGCGATTTGTTCTTGCCTTACCCACCAAAACAAGGAACCTGTTTTTCCTCTCTGGTTTTATGTACATCGGTGGCGCATTGGGACTTGAGTTGCTGGAAGGGTATTTCTTTAAGTTGTACGGGCTCAATCATATCTACAACCGCATACTGTATTTTGTGGAAGAACTCCTTGAAATGGGGGGCATTACCCTGTTTATCTATGCACTGCTCGATTACATAGCCGCTGCACATATCCGCATCAACATTTCCTTTACAGGCAAATCCTGACTTAAAGATCCTGGATGGTTTTCCTTCTTACAGATCTTAATTTTTTAAAGTGGGAAGCAGGCAGCCCGGTAACTTTTTTAAACTGGCTCGACAGGTGTGCAACGCTGCTGTAGTTCAGCTTCTCCGCGATCTGTGAAAGCGTGAGATCATCGAGTACCAGCATTTCTTTCACTTTTTCAATTTTTAAGGCGATGCTGTATTGTTCGATGGTATTTGCCTGCATGGCCGAAAAGTAACTTGACAGGTAGCTGTAATCGTAGTTGAGTTTTTTACTGAGGTATTCAGACAGGTTCACTTTTACCTGGTCACCTTTTGAAATGTATTCTGCGATGAGTGCTTTTACCTGGTCAATCAGCACACCTTCCTTTGTTTCCACCAGTTCGAGCCCGGCCTTTTTAATCGCAGCATTGAACTGTTCCTGTTTTTTTTCAGAAATTTTTTCTTTGGTTTCTGCTTCGCCCAGTTCAACTTTTAACGGATGAAGTCCCAGTTTTTCGAGCTCTTCTTTCACCAACACCTTGCAGCTTTCGCAAGCCATGTTGCGGATATACAATTTCATTTCAGTGGATTTAATCAACCCTTAAAAATAGCACAATTAAATATAAAAGAGTAGCGAAGAATGGCTAAAACGGAATGATTGAAAGGATAAATTCCGCATCTGTTGACTGCCGGAAAATCTGCAGTTCTTTTGCGCCCGGGCATTTGAAATGATAGTGGCTGGTACTGTACATATCCGCCCTGCCATACGCTTCATTTATAAATTCGAGAATGTACACTGCGATCTCCTGGGGAAGTGTAATGATCTGTACCTGCGAAGCGATCGTTTGCAGGTTGCCACCTGAATGATAATGTATCACTGCATTGAACAATACGAGTTTGCCTGTTTTGTCAAAGCCATTGCTGGAAATAAATTTGCGGAGGGGGTCTGTATTAAATGTATACATATAAAAGAAATGCAAGTTAATTGCACTGAAATGCATTCCTGTTATACTATTCGTATAATTTATTACATAATTATTGCCGGGAAATGTCAAAGCGGCGGCACTAACGGCTATGCCTGTTGTAAAATGAAAGTTTTTTAAAAGTAGATAACCGGTACCGTTAGTTACCTGTTATTTCAACCTCAATTGCCGATGATAAGATTTCCGGGCAGGTTAAACTGGCGCCCCGGCATCACCGTAAGGGAAGCCCCGGGAGAAACGGTGTAACTGATGTTGAGCGTACATTGTCCGGCAGGGTCAATGATGATCTGGCTTCCGGCAGGTAGAGTTGCCGGCGGAATGGCGCTGTTGGCCCAGTTGGCAGCATCCGTCCAGTCTCCATCACCGGTAAAAGTAAATACTGTGGAAAGTGTGGGTGTATATTCAAATGCACCAAGATCAGGGGCTGAACCGCTGAATACGAGACCTACATCCTGTCCGCCATCAATAAGATCGCTGCCGCTGGTCAGGTGCATAAAATCAATGTCAGGCAATGACCCATCCGGCTTCCTGGGTCCGCGGGCACCCACGGTATCAATGGAAATAAAATCCTGGTTATTGGTGGAGAAGGGGCTCTGCCAGCTGTTATTCTGCAGGATGGCACCGCTCACAAAACTGTTGGAACCGGCTGAATTACTTGCCGTAAAGGCAACACAATTTTTCACCGTCATTACACTCCCGGCATAAAGGGCAATCGAATTCATTACATAATTACCTCCGCCGTTGGCAAAAGAAGTGTTGTTGTAAAGCGTCATTGATCCGCGGTTATTGTTTTGATCAAAACCTCTTTTCCGGTTGTAAAAAGCTACGCAGTGCGTGAGTGTCTGGTTGTGCCGTTTATTGGTAGAATCACTGCCTCCCATTTTAAAACCATTGCCATCACCATTCACGCCGCTTAAGGCGCCCGATTTCAAATAGCCATTGCGAAACGACCAGCAACTGTCGATGGTGGTACTGATGTTGTCAGAGTTGTAAGTGGAAGAGGGCCTGATATATCCATCCCAGCCATCATCCGAATTTTGCCAGGCCCGGCATCCTTTAAAAGAATTGTTTGGACCCACATCCAGTTTGCAGGCGAAGCCATCCGCATTTTCACTGGTAGCATCTTTATTAAAATACGAATCGCAGTTGATGATCTTATTATCCGCGGCCCCTCCGGATAACTGCAGTCCTGAATCTTCATTCTCAAAAAAACTACAGAACTCAATGATGTTATTTTTACCGGTGATGTACATCCCGTTGTCCCTGGCTTTCATAATATCAATGCCCGTAATGTACCAGTAACTTCCGGTAACGCTGAATCCTTTTTTTCCTGCATTAAGGCCGGAACAATCAAAAAGCGGTCGTTCGCCGGGATAGTTGCGGATGGTGTAGGCACCCGGCCCGCTACCAACCTTATTAATACTTACGGTGGAGTCGCCGGTAATGTAATGGGTGCCGCCTCTTACCAAAATTTCGGTCATGTCTGTTTTGCCCAATGCTTTCTTCAAGGTTTTAAACGGTGCATTGATATCGTATCCAACATTGGCATCGCTGCCGGTGGGAGATACATAGTAGGTTCTTGCAAAACCGCCCCCAAAAAAAGTGAGTGATACAACAAACAGTAACAATGATTTCATAGCAGCAATCTTTATCTATTCGGCATTTTTTGATTTGAATCGGCAAACAATTTACAACCAAAATGAGGCCAGCGGCTGTGCTTAACAAAACTATCTACGCAATCGATGGCGTAAAATTAAGGCGGTGTACCAGTGTTGAAACGGGATATAATTATGGAATGGGATGCAGGGAGCAATGCATTGGGGCACCCGGGAGATACCCAAATACCCATTCCCGGGAAAGTTAAAAGCTCGGTTTCGGTGCAGCACCCGGGTAAACATTTAATGCAATTAGGAGAACGGAATCACAAGGGCAGAAAAAGGCCCGGTTTTTACACCGGGCCGAAAAAATTACCAGCTTTTTGAAAAGGAACGGTTGTTGGCCGGCCTTTCTTCTCTTGGCCTTGCTTCCATTACTTTCATGGTGCGACCATCCGCAACAGAACCGTCGAGTTCAGCGATGGCTTTAGCGGCAGCTTCATTATCACTCATTTCCACAAAGCCGAAGCCTTTGCTGCGTTGGGTGAATTTGTCGGTGATTACCCTGGCGGAACTTACTTCGCCATACTCTTCAAAAAAACCTCTTAAGTCTTCATCTTGCACGTTGAAGCTTAAGTTTGAAACATAAATGTTCATCTTAAAAAAATGTATTGATTAAAAATATTGAGAACAAAGCAACAGGAACAGAAGACTAAAACAGCAGTAGGTACTGGCAGATAAAAATCATTCGCTTGAATATTGCGATAAACTCAAATTAACGGGGCAAAGTTACTTTTTTTTGGCTAACCGCCAATGATTACTTTTAGTACCTGCGTTTCATAAGCTATAATAGCCGCTTGTAAAGTATTCTGTTAAAAAGATGCTACCTGCGTTTAACTCGCAGCAATTTTGAGGTCTATCCCGGGTATGGCGATTGGCGGATGACCAGCCAGGGGTGTGCGGATCTGTTTTTATTTACACAAACAATCAACTCTTTATGAAAAGAAAACTGTGGCTCATCATCCTTTTTGCAGGGAGTGTGTTCATTTCCCGGGCTCAAAGCGGCAGTATCAGCGGAAAACTGCAGGATGAAAAAAGCAATACCCCCGTGGCTGGCGCAACGGTGAGCCTGCTGCGGCAGGCAGATACTATGTTGGTATCCACCACGGTTTCCGATTCTTTTGGTCATTTTTCTTTTTCCCAGTTGGCTCCCGATAGTTTTATTGTAACGGTTGACAATGTAAACTACCAGCAATATGTGACGTTGGTAAAACTTGCCGGAGACAACAAAGAATTGGGAACATTTACACTCCTTCGCCGTGGGCAGGACCTGGACAATGTTACCATAGTTGCAAAAACACCCCCGGTGAGCCAGAAAGGCGATACCACGCAGTACAATGCTAGCCAGTATAAAGTGAACCCGGATGCGAATGCAGAAGATCTGATAAAAAAAATGCCGGGTATAACTGTTGACAGGTCGGGCACAGTAACGGCACAGGGAGAGCAGGTGAAAAAGGTGACGGTGGATGGGAAGGATTTTTTCGGGGACGATGCTACTGCCACACTTAAAAACCTTCCGGCAGAGATCGTTGACAAGATACAGGTATTTGACCGGCTCAGCGACCAGGCGCAGTTTACAGGATTTGACGATGGCAACAGCTCAAAGTCGATCAATATAGTAACGAAAACGGGTACACGAAATGGCCAGTTCGGCCGTGTATATGCCGGTTACGGTACCCATGACCGGTACGCAGCCGGTGGAAATGTGAGCTTTTTTAACGGGGACAGGCGTATTTCGTTCGTCGGACTGTTTAACAATATCAATCAACAGAATTTTGGTACAGAAGACCTGTTAGGCGTAACCAGCAGCAGCGGGGGAGGTGGAAGAAGAGGCGGTGGAAACAGGGGGGGAGGCAATACCAATAATTTCCTGGTGGGCCAGCAAAACGGCATCAGCACCACCAATGCCTTTGGAATCAACTATAGCGATAAATGGTCGAAAAACCTGGATGTTACCGGCAGTTATTTTTTTAATAACAGCAAAACCAATAATGACCAGCAAACCAATGATGAATACTTTATCAAAGACACGGCCAACCAGTTTTATGATGAGGGCACTTTGTCGGATGCCAACAATTACAATCACCGGATCAACCTCCGGATGGAATATAAAATGGATTCTTCCAACTCTTTCATCTTCACACCCTCAGTAAGCTTTCAAAAAAACAACAGCGACAATAACGTTAGTGGCACCCGCTTTTACACCCTGAGCGATCTCATCAGCAGTACGGCCTATAATTCCGGCAGGAGCGTGGCAGGATACAACACCAGCAACAATCTTTTGTTCCGGCATGCATTCGCAAAAAAAGGGCGTACCCTGTCTGTAAATGCGGGTATCAGCGCCAACCATAAAGATGGCGACACGTATCTTGAATCGATCAACCGCTATTTCACATCACCCAGCGACAACGATACCATTCAGCAATACACGTCCCAATTGACCAACGGAATCACCTATTCAGGAAATATCGCATATACGGAACCGGTAGGCAGGAAAGGGCAACTCCAGGTGAACTACTCACCTTCGGTTACAAAAAATAAAGCCGATCAGCAGGTGTACAAGTTCGATCAGCAATTTAACAAGTACAGTATTTTTGACACCAGCCTTTCCAACCGGTTCGATAATACGGTCACCAGCCATACCGGCGGTGTTACCTACCGTGTGGGCGACCGTGATAATATGTTCTCTGTGGGCCTCTCTTATAAATATACCGAGCTCAACAGCGACCAGCTTTTCCCGGTACAGGCCACTGTTGGTAAATCTTTTGGTAACCTGTTACCTAATTTAATGTGGCGCAAAAAATTGTCATCAAAAAGTAACCTGCGGATATTTTACAGGGCCAGTACCAATGTTCCTTCCATCAACCAGTTGCAGAATGTAATTGACAACAGCAACCCGTTGTTTTTAACAACCGGTAATCCTGACCTGAAGCAGCAGGTTACGAATATGGTTTCCGGCAGATACACATTTACCAATACCGGCAAGGGGCGCAGTTTTTTTGCGAACCTGTACCTGCAGCAGGCCAGCAACTATATTACCAATGCCACTTACATTGCCAGGAGCGATTCTGCGCTTAACAATTCGATCGTTTTGTACAAAGGATCGCAACTCACCAAGCCGGTGAATGTTGATGGCTATGTGAGCCTTCGTTCTTTCCTCACTTATGCGATGCCGGTGAAATTTTTAAAATCTAATTTCAATATCAATGGAGGTGTGAGCTGGTCGAAGATACCGGGCATTGTTAACTATGCAAAAAGTGTTACCAACAATTATGCATATTCCACCGGCGCTGTATTGTCGAGTAATATCAGTGAGTACATCGACTTTACTATTTCTTACAACGCCAGCTTTAATGTCTCCAAAAATTCTATCCAGTCACAGTTGAACAATAACTACACGATTCAAAATGCCGGGGTGCAACTGAACCTGTTGTCTAAAAAAGGATGGTTTATACAGAATGATGTGAACAACCAGTCGTACAGCGGGTTGAGCGCCGGGTACAACCAAAGCTATTGGTTATGGAATGCCGCCATCGGCAAAAAGTTTTTGAAAAAGCAGGCAGGAGAATTGAAATTGTCTGTGTTTGACCTGTTGAAACAAAACAGGAGCATTAACCGCACCATTACAGAAAGCTATATTGAAGATGTGCAGAACCAGGTGCTCACGCAATACTTCATGCTCACGTTTACCTATAAGTTAAAGAATTTTGGTACCCCACCTGCAAGGCAGAACGGGCGTGGTTTTGGTGGGCGCCCGCAAGGATTTGGCGCAGGATTTTAAATGAAATGGATCAACGGGAACTATGGATAGGATAGGGCTGATTATATTTGTTTGAAAAATGCTGCTATGAGAAAAACACTAACCCTTATTTTTTTGGTAACCTTCCTGCTGTGCGAAGCGGGCTTTGCGCAAAAAACAGAAAGCATTGTTATAAACGGATCTGAACTGGATGATTTCATCACGAAGGAAGGATATCGCTATACCGGGTTTGAACCCGGCCGGGTTTATTTTAACAACAATGATTCAGGAGGTGGGCGGCTCAACTACAATTTCCTGTTACAAACCATGCAGTTCCTGGGGCCAAAGGGCGACACACTCGTGTTTGCTGATGAATCAACTGTTAAATACGTAGTGATAGGCCGGGATACATTTTTTTACGACAATGGATTTTACGAAAATATTTTTTCAAGAGATAACTGGCGTTTGCTGAAGCGGCATTCGGTAAACGCCGGTGAGTCGCACAAGCTGGGCGCTTTTGGCAAGCCGATTATTACAACCGATGTGCGCAGTGAAGATATGTTGAGAAGCAATACTGCGCCATTGAAGTTATCCATCAACGAAGAATTCAGGTTCACCACGAAAACCATTTTTTACCTGCAACAGGACAATCATCAGTTTGCCGAGCTGTCGAAAAAGAGCCTGAAGCGTTTATTTCCATCGCAGGAAGTACAGATCAGTACCTACCTGCAACAAAACCACCTCAACCTTGGTAATGAGACGGATGTGCGGCAGTTGTTTGATTATATCAGGTTATTGAACACCGGTAGTTGATGTTGTATTGATTCTTCACGGGCTTATAAAAAAAGTGCAAAAATCAATGACTTGATTTTTGCACCAGGCCGTTCAGCCGATTTTTAGTTTACCGGGGTCAGTTTTTTTCAGAGGTTTGGATCAAGGTTTCTTGTAGAATGGATATTAGACGTTTTCAAGAGGTGTACTATGTTTTCGCTTATTGATAACACAAATATCAGGTGCTGCCGGAAAACAGGAAATAGTAGGTGTGCACAAACTCCTGTAGTTGAATTTCGATGAATCGTTAGCAGGTTAAGCCGGGCCGGGATATTGTGCTTGATTTATAAGTGATAAAAAATCTACCGCTGGTTCAGTAAAAGTTTTTCCTAAAAATAAATTTTGTAAACCGGCGCACTTGCCTGTAACTTTGCGCCAGTTCTTTAAAAATACTTATCAAGAAAGGCAGAGGGTAATGGCCCGATGAAGCCTTGACAACCTCCTTCAGCAGCGTTTAACCTGTTTGAAGAAAAGGTGCCAATTCCATCACACAGGTATGTGTGAAAGATAAGTCAGATATTCCTCAACTGGTACCACTCACCATATTAAAGGCCCATCTGATTTTTCGGTGGGCTTTTTTATTTCCGTACCAACGGTGATGATAACCCGCGTTCAAGCTCCCTGTCTTACTGGTAAGTATTTTATTACTCATTTAAAAATTATTAAAGATGAATAACAAACTTACGATCGGCCTTTTTGGCTTTGGAGTTGTGGGAAAAGGATTGTATGAAGTACTACACCGTACACCCACCCTGCAATCGGGTATCAAAAAAATCTGCATTAAAAATATCAACAAGCAAAGGAGCCTGTCACAGGATCATTTCACCGATTCCCCTGATGAATTGCTTAATGATGAATCTATCAATGTGATCGTGGAGCTGATTGATGATGCGGAAGCAGCATTCGGCATCGTAAAAAAAGCGATGTTGAAAAAGAAAGCAGTGGTAAGCGCCAATAAAAAAATGATCGCTGCCCATTTTGAAGAGCTGCTTCAACTGCAGCAACGTTGCGGAGTACCCTTTCTTTATGAAGCATCATGTTGCGCCAGCATCCCGGTGATCCGCAATCTCGAAGAGTATTACGACAATGACCTGTTACAATCTTTTCGTGGTATCGTTAACGGTAGTACCAATTTTATTTTAACGAAAATGTTCAGCGAAGGCCTTGAGTTTTCCAATGCTTTGCTGCTCGCCCAGCAGGCAGGTTTTGCAGAAAGCAACCCGGTGCTGGATACGGAAGGATACGATGCAGCCAACAAACTGTCAATATTGCTGGCGCATTCATTTGGCGTTGTCAGCAATACATCGGGTTTTATTTTTACCGGCATCCAGAATCTCAGCCTGGGAGATGCCCTGCTGGCAAAGGGCAGGGGATGGCAGGTAAAACTGGTGGCGAACGCCCGCAAATTAAAAGATGGTAAACTGGCTGCCTTCGTACTGCCCCAGTTTGTGGCATCCACAGATGATTTGTACACGGTCAGCAACGAGTTTAACGGGGTAGTGACTGAGAGTAGTTTTGCAGACCGCCAATTTTTTAAAGGTCGCGGTGCCGGCGCTTTTCCCACGGCTTCCGCTGTATTGAGTGATATTTCAGCCTTGCGTTATGATTACCGGTATGAGTATAAAAAAATACATAACCAACCAGGTGCCCTGCTCACTACAGACTATTACCTGCAGGTATTTGTGAGCGCAGATGACATCGCTAAAATCAGGCGAAGCGATTTTGAATCTGTGGAAGAATCGCATCACGAAAACCGGCATAGCTGGTTGATCGGTGCCATTCATGCAGAAAAACTGATTCAGAGTGATTGGTGGAAACAGCCGGGTGTTTCGCTGGTTGCCTGCATAGACCCGGTTAACGAAGATGTAACCTACAAAAGAATCAGCCGGCGCAGTTTACAATTGGCGGGCGTTAATGAAGCGGTTTCGTCTTAATAAACATAACCTTTTAATACATGGTGGCCGGTGCCCGAAAAATTTGTTTCCCAAATCATCATGACCTGTAGATAGTTATTGAGCAGGTGGCAAATGCCAACCAGCACTTTTTTCGGAGCATCCTGCCTGAAATATTTTTCTCCCTCACCAATTTTTTCCAACCGCTACTAAAAAACAGGCTACCCTCAAGGTGGCCTGTTTTTGTTGCCGGTATTGGTTATTGTAACAGGCTGAACCTGTAATATTGAATGCCAGTTGTTGTAAATAGCAATCAGAACTGCCTTTAAAATTCCATATTCTGGAGAAGAAAATTTAATTAACATTTCTTTTAATATTCCGAAAGAAATGCTTAGTATTGCAACCTACATCAATTAGAACGTCCAGGCTACATCGTAGTTACCCTTTGAATCTACAATCTTTACAAATGCCTCCCAACGAGATTTTTTGCCAGGCTTAACGGCCTGGAATGAATTGTAATTAGCTGTTTGACTAAAGCGCTGTCGAGTAAGTATTTTTTTACTGGTACGCCCTTCAACAGGTGTATGGAAGTACAGGGTGAAGTGTGCAGATGTGTAAAGCGTGGCTTTTATTGCGCTGAAAAACATGGTAACAAAGTCGAGGTTGATTTACGATTGATTCGATCAAATATCCGTGTGCAGGTAAAAGGCCTGCCAGGTTTCCAGATTTTGTTGCCGGAACTGTTAGCAACCCGTTTTGAATATCTTGATCAAATCGATGCGGGCTTGAAAAGTACATGCTGCGACTGTGGTTTTTGTATTACGTCGCTATTATTTATACTTAATTGAACACTCAAATAAACAACAATGAATAACTCTACCTGCGTCTTGTGCGTTCCCGGGCGATTACCCGCACGTATCAGCACCTCAAAGACGACAAAATTATTCTGTTTACCAGCGATAATGATTATTAGCCTTCTTGCCTTTTCTCCGGCGGTGAGCCTGGCTCAAACTGTCGGCGACTACCGTTCTGTAAATTCCGGTAGCTGGGAGGATAACACTATATGGCAAAGGTTTGACGGCACTACGTGGGTAGCAACACTCACTGCGCCATCTTCGGCTGATAACAATATCACCATTCAAAGCGGCAATGCTGTTTCCATCAATTCCAACCTCACGATCGATCAAACGGTGGTTGAATCCAATTCAACCCTCACGGTGAATTCCGGAACGCTTTCGGTTAACAACGGACCCGGCAGTGACCTTACGATCGATGGCGATATCGCCTGGAATGCCGCTGCATCTTTAAATGTACTTTCGAGCGCTATCGTTGACGGTAGCACTAGTTTCTTCTATTCCGGTGCAGTGCTCACCAATAATGGCGGCATCCACACTGGCCAGTTTGTATTAGGAGCATCCACCACGCAAACGATTTTGGGAAATGGAAGTATTGCCACCTTCATTCCTTTCAACTCCACACCGGGTGGTATCATCCTTAACGGCATTCAAACCGTTAACAGCCAGCTGGCGTTTAACTATGGAATTATCCATACGGCCAATCCAACCAGCAGGGTCGTAATGGCAAACGGCGCTTTGTTGATCAATGGTTCCAGCACAACTTATGTAGATGGCTTGCTTGAAATTTATTTCGGTTCCAGCCTGGGAGTTACCTACCCCATCGGTTCGGGTGCAAACTATTTGCCGGTACAATTCACTCCCCTCATTGCAGGTGGCGGGGGAATCGATATCCGTACTGATCCGGGTAACGCATCTAATATCGGCACTTCATACATTGATCCTTTGAAAACGGTGAACCGTACCTGGACGATTCAGCAGTTTGGTGCCACCACCACCGGTTTCTTCGCAACCTTAAATTTTGCTTCCGGCGATTATGGGGGAAGTCTTAACCTGGGTAGTTGTGTGGCCAGGATGTACAATGGTACTTCATGGGTAAATCTTACCGTTAACAGTTACAATGCCACAAGTATGTCGGTAAGTTATACCGGCAGTGATGTGGGAGTGATCCAGATTGGAGAACCTGTTTGTACAGTGAATATACCCGATGCTAATTTCAAAAGTGCCCTAATTGCAAATCCGGCGATCAATGTTAATGGAGATACAGAAATTGAGTGTACAGAGGCCGCAGCTTATGCGGGAACCATTGATGTGCATGGACTGGGTATCCAGGATATGACGGGCATTGAAGCCTTTACCGGCATCACCGGGTTAGTATGTAATGATAACCCGCTCACCACACCACTTAACCTGGGTGCTAATACCCAACTTATACAGTTGATCTGTCATCACGATAACCTGAACACCCTCGATATTTCCGCTAATCACAATCTCAACCTGGTTCAATGCTATAATAATAATTTATCGGGTCTTGATGTAAGCCAAAACCCGGCGCTGATTTCTCTTTATTGTAATTTCAATGCTATCACCAGTCTTGATTTTTCTCAAAACCCGGTGTTGAATGATGTTACCTGTTATTCCAATGCACTTACCTCCATTAACCTGGCGGGTGCTAACAACCTTAGCTACCTGTTTTGTGGAACCAATCCGCTTACATCACTTGATCTGTCTGGAAACCCCGCATTGAATAGTTTATTGTTCGGTTCAACTCAGATTTCTTCAATTGACCTGTCTGCAAACTCCGGTATCACATTTTTGCGGTGTGAAAATTCGCAGTTAACCAGCCTGGACCTGTCTAACCTTACCGGGTTAACCTACCTCAATTGCAGCGCCAACCAATTGACGGCTTTGAACATCAAGAACGGCAATAATAATAACCTTACTTTTTTCACTGCAACCTCAAACCCGTTACTAAACTGTGTACAGGTTGATAACCCGTCGTTCATGAATACTAACTTCAGTGCGGCGATAGATGGAAGCGCAACTTACAGCAGCAATTGTTCGGCGCCGGTTATTTCCTGCCCGGGTGATCTTACCATTTGCCAGGATAATGCGGCCGGAGCCTGCACTTATGTATTTACCCCGCAAACCATTCCTTCCACTGTGGTGCTTGATCTTGCAGAGAGAAGTCTTACTTATACCGGTGTGTCCATTAACGGTGGTGGAAATTCGGCTACCGTGGCTCCTGGTTCAGCCGTATCGCTTACTTACAACATGGCTGTTTCCTATGTGCCAGGTTTTTGCCCGGGCTGCGTGGTGCAAACATCAATAGGATTGGGTGCTACTTTCCAGACATTGCATTGCGAATCAAGCATTGCAGATGGTACGAATATTACACCAACCATCAACTTTACAGCTCCATCCACACCGGGTGTATATTATCTTTCTGAAGCCGGCAGTCTTGACTTTTTCTGCCAGGAATTCAGGTTCCCCAACAAACCGGATTCTGCCATAGCTGTGCTCATCGTGGGCAGTCCGGCTGCAACAGCCACCGGCGGTACCAATGGCGTAACCATCACCAATGATGCGCCTACCTGTTTCCCATTAGGTACCACACAGGTAACCTGGACGGCAACAGACGGTGCAAATAATGTGGTAACCTGTGTACAGAACGTTACGGTTACAGCAGGCACCGTATATTACCGCGATCGTGACGGTGATGGTTATGGAAACCCGGGATATGATGTGTATGCGTGTGCTCAACCCACAGGTTTTATTTTGGACAATACAGATTGTAACGATTATGATGTGAACACACACCCTGGAGCTTTTGATGTTCCGGGTAATGGAATAGATGAAGACTGTAATGGTGTGGATGCGCAGTTTGCAGCGGCCTTGCGCTTCGATGGTATTGATGATGGTGTTACCGGTCCGGTGGAACTGATCCCAACCAATAACAGTCCGTTTACAGTGTCTGTTTGGGCAAAGCAGGATGAGTTTAGTCCGGGTATCCTCAGAAACATCGTTTCACAGGGAAGGCAATTCTATATTGGTTCATTGTACAACGATACCTTGCGGATTGGTGATAGCTGGTATCACACCGGCTTTGCATGGCCAACCGATTTAAACTGGCATAACTATGCAGTAGTACGTACAACTGATAACACTTACTTCTATTTTGATGGTGTGCTTTCTGCTACTGCCGGATTCGCTATTCCTTCACCAGGTGCCTCGCCACCCAGCAACCCGGTTGCTACATTTAATATCGGGTCGCAATGGAGCGGACCCGGCAATGAGCCGTGGAATGGAAGCGTGGACGAATTGAGGATTTGGAATCGTGCGTTGAGTGCTTCTGAAATTTCCAATTACCTTAACTGTGAAATCACTGGTCCAAAACCGGGACTGGTAGCGGCTTACAATTTCAACCAGGGCGTGGCAGGTGCAGAAAATATTTCTCAAACCACCCTGCTGGATGCCAGTGGAAATGGTAACGATGCTACCCTTCAGAATTTTGCGCTCACCGGAAGCACCTCAAACTGGTCTGCACCGGGTGGCGTTGTAACCGGTACTATTTGTTGTGACCTTACACTCACCACCACCACCGGGGACTCGCTGGATATTTGTATTGAGACCGGCCTCACAGTTGGTAACGTATCATTGATCGCTGCCGGAGGTACACCGCCTTATGTGTTCACCGGTAATGATACCAGCAACGTAGCACCGGGTGTTTACAATTATACCGTTACCGATCAAAATGGATGCAGTGCCAGTATTGCTGTTACTGTTAGGTTGAAAAGTTGCATTGTTCCTTACTATCAACCACCGGTTACAGGTACAACCGACAGCATCATCGGTTCTGAACTTACACAGTTATATTACTACCCGCAATCGCTGGTGGATACCACCGATTCCAATAATATTTTCCTCATTAATGATTTTGCAAACCAGGTATTGGTGGAAGTGGTGGCCAATGCAGGCAAGTACGACAGCACATTGGCATTGCTGCAAACACCAGCCTATGGCATGAATAACTTCATAGACAATGGCGATTCAACCCTGATCATTACCGGTTATATCCCGATTCAGAATTTAACCAAACTCAACCTGCTCACTACGCTCATCAATTACGTGCGACCTTATTACACGCCGGTGGCAGGCGGATTTACAGGTCTTACCACCACGCAGGGTGATAAAGCGATGGCGGCCGATAAAGCAAGAGCAGCCTGGAATGTTTCGGGTAAAGGAGTTAAGATCGGGTTGTTGAGCGACAGTTATAACACCAAATTTGGTAACCCGGCACAACTGGATGTGATCAATGGTGATTTGCCCGGTACCGGCAACCCACTACATCCTACGCCGGTGGTGGTATCGCAGGAATATCCTTACGGTAAAGCAACCGATGAAGGCCGTGCGATGCTGCAAATTGTGCATGACGTGGCGCCGGATGCCCAGTTGTATTTCCGCTCCGGCTTTGTGAGCGCCGGCAATTTCGCAGATGGCATCAGGGCTTTGAGAGACTCAGGTTGTAATGTAATTGTGGATGATATCTCTTACCTCACAGAGCCTTTCTTCAGTGATGGTGTGGTGGCCAAAGCAGTGAACGATGTAACCGCAAGTGGTGTGAGTTACTTTACTTCGGCCGGTAATTTCGGTGTAAAATCATATGAAGGTGTATTTAGCCCGATCGCCGGCCCTGCAGGATATACCGGTGTGGCTCATGATTTTGGCGGTGGTAATTACTTCCAGTCATTAACACTTACACCGGGCACTTATACCATTGCCATGCAGTGGGATGATAATTTCTATTCCAATGGCGAAACAGCAGGCGCCCTGAACGACCTGGATATTTATCTTGTTGGATCCAACGGTAGTCCGTTGTTCGGCTTTAACCGCAACAACCTGGGAGGCGATCCTTTTGAAGTATTACCATTTGTTGTACGTTCCACCGTGGATGCCAAGCTGCTGGTTACCCGTAAATCGGGCACCGGAAATGTGCGGTTTAAATATATTATTTTCAGGGGCGATGGTACTATAAATGATTATAACCAGGGAACCGGTACCGTGATCGCTCAATCAAATGCAGCCGGTGCTATTACAGTAGGAGCTGTGTTGTACACCAACACGCCGGCTTACGGTAATACGCCAACTGTTGCATCTTTCTCTTCAAGGGGTGGTGTGAATGTAAAGGGTGACGACAGGCGCAAGCCGGATATTGTTGCTCCCAACGGTGTAAACACCACGGTTGATTTTGGAGGCGTGAATATTGACAATGATCCATTCCCTAATTTCTTCGGCACCTCGGCTGCAGCACCACACGCAGCGGCCGTGGCAGCCTTGCTCATTGAAGCGAAGAAAAAATATTTTAACGGCGAAACGTTTACAGGTCCGCAAATGAAGTCCCTGCTTGAAACAAGTGCCATCGATATGTATACACCAGGTTACGACGTGAACAGTGGCTATGGATTCATACAGGCAGATGCAGCCCTGAGAACTTTCTCCATGCCGGTGCCGCAGGTGAGCGGCCTGCACCTGCAAGATTCGGCCTACACGCCTGGCTCCCAACCGGTAACCGTGGTGGTAAACGGAAGTTATTTCGCCAATGGTGCAAGCGTGATCTTCCATTACGATACCATTCCTGCCACTGTAATCAATGATTCACAGTTGGTGGTGAACATTCCACCGTTCCTCGGTAATCCGCCGTTAACGGTGTACAACCCACCGATCACTACAAATGGATTGGATGGCGGTTCAAGTGATTCATTGTACCTGATGACCAGCGCCGTAAACAATGTAACGGTTACGGTTAACAGCGCCGTGAAAAAATTTGGTGAGCGCATTCCCGCTTATTCAGTTTCTGTAACAGTGAACGGCCTGCCGCTTGCAAATACCGGCCTCACCATGGCAGATCTTGGTCTTACAGATATCACCTATACCTCATCTGCAACTAACCTCAGCAACATCGGCTTGTATTACAGGCGTGCTTCGTCTTCGGTGACCAATCTTTCATTACCTGCCTCACAGGCATTGTCAGCGTTGTACAACTACCGTTTTGTGGATGGTACGCTTACAATTGAAAGAATGCCGATCAGCATTACGCCAAGGGATACCTCATTGGTATATGGTGAATCCATCAAAGGAAAGCAAATGAAGTTCGACTATTCATTTGATGCAACGAATATGGATCCGTTGCAGCGCAACGAATTCCTCGACTCCCTGAACAGTACGCACCAGGCCACCATGTCAAATTCAGTGGTGCTGATCAATGCGAAGCAGGCAGTGAACGGACTCTCTGCTGCTGACTTCCTCAACATGAGTTTCATGACGAGCGCTAAAGCAGCCGTGAACGCCAAACAGGCTGTGAATGCGAAACAGGCAGTGAATGGTATCACCAGCTACGATACCACCATCTTTGTTCCATTAGCACCGCAATCAATTTATGATTACCAGTCTGATTCTGCTAATGCAGTATTGTATAATGCGAAGCAGGCTGTGAACGCTAAACAGGCCGTGAATGCAAAAGCAGCCGTAAACGCTAAACAGGCTGTGAACGGTAGCGCTACTGTAAATGCTAAACAGATGGTGAACGCCAAGCAGGCCGTGAACGCTAAACAGGCGGTGAACAGCAGCAGCTTCAATGATGAAACAAATGAAAACGTGTTGTTGATTGTTGACTCGCTGGATGTGTATGGAAACGATGCGGATTCTCTCTCCGGCTTCCAGTCAATGAACATGATATCTGGCTATGAAGTTGGTACATGGCTGATCGGTCCGGGTGTGTTGATCTCAGAAAACTTCGACATCACATACGGATTGGGTCACCTTACCATTGTGCCGGATACATTGTTGGTGACTGCCAGAGATACCAGTACCGGTTGTGCAGGAGTTCAACCAGCTTATAGTTGCAACAAAGCAGTTTATCAATATGAAGATGCGGACAGTAACGTGGTGGCATCCGGTCCTGACTATACTGTGTACGACAACACAAACACAAACGTGGGAACCGGTAATCTTGCAACTGGCTCTTACATCATCACGCCATCCAACCTGGTGTTACAGGGAACCGTTCCAAATTACGTGGTACGGTATGCGGATGGTACGCTTACGGTATCACAACCACCAACGGTATCCTATTTAGCACCTTCCATCCTCTGCTTTGGAGATTCGGTTACAGTGGCTTTGTCTGCACAAGGCGGCACAGCACCATACACGTTTACGAATCCGCATGGCCCCGTAACGATTCCTAATCCAACAGGTGTGTACACCAACACCGACGGCCTCTTTAGCCAGGCGGCCGGAACAGTGGTATATGATGTGGAAGATATGGAAGGATGTGTGTCGCATGTTTCAGTCACTCTCACTGAACCAACCCAGATCGTAGCGAACGTTACAGCCACAAATGTGAGTTGCTATGGAGGATCCAACGGCACGGTTAGTATTAACAGCATTAGTGGCGGAACGCCGGTGTCGGCCGAAACCTATACGATCAACTGGACTGGCCCGGGAACCTTTACGTCAACAAGCCGTCACCTCACAGGATTGGTTGCCGGTATTTACCGCTACACGATCACCGATGCCAAAGGTTGTGCTATCAGCGCTGACGTCACTGTTACTGAACCATCTGCTATTTCGGTAAGTGAATCACATACGAATGTAGCCTGTCTCATCGGTGGTGTTTCAACTGTAACACTTACAGCTACCGGCGGTACTCCTGATCTTGCATTCAGCAGCCCGACCGGTTATAAATTCACAGCATCGGGTGCGGCACAGCAGGCATCTTCCTTAACGAGTGGTATATTCCAGCAGATTCCGCTTAGTCCGCTCACCTATACCGTGCAGGACAAAAACGGTTGCGTGGGTACGTTAACGTTAGATGTGATACCGGGCGATTTCACAGCGCCAACATTTACACGGCCGGTGGATAAACTTATCCCGTATGCGCAGGGCAGCAACTGTTTCAATGCGCCTGTTTCCATTACCGGTGATGTAACCAACGAAGCTGATGGCACTTCCGGTCCTTTGCAGGCAACGTACAGGGACGCTGTTTATACCTGTGGATTCTCCACTGTGATCAAACGTACCTGGAGCCTGGAAGATGGATGCCATAATAAAGCACCCGACCAGGTACAAACAATCACCGTTACCGACAACAATACCAGTTATATTGT
>CAYVLT010000017.1:24125-31206 GCA_964452405.1 uncultured Ferruginibacter sp. | reverse complement strand
TGGAACAACCATTTCGGTTACAAGTTTCCCTTCACTCGACAACAACGGCGAGCAGCTATACCTGGCTGACGCCGGTGGAAACATTATCCATGCGGTCAACTACAGCATTGACTGGTTTAAGAATGAACTGAAAAAAGACGGGGGCTGGACGCTTGAGATGATCGATACTAAAAATCCCTGCGCTGGTTTTACCAACTGGACTGCCAGTACCGACCTCAGTGGCGGCACACCGAGCAGAAAAAATTCAGTTGATGCGGTGAATACTGACCAAACGGCCCCCCGGCTACTCAGTGCCTATGCTACCAGTGCCCAACAAATCACTTTGGTTTTCGACGAACCGCTGAACAGTACCACGGCCGCTTCCACTGCTTCATACAATATAAGTGATGGTATCGGCAGCCCGGCAACTGCTGTTGCTGCAGCGCCAGCCTTTGACAGGGTAACACTTACCCTTGCCACGCCGCTGGCAGCCGGTAAGGTGTACACCATTACCGTTTCATCCCTCACTGATTGCCTCGGGAATGCGATCGGCAGCAGTAATACGGCCCGCGTAGGCTTACCTCAAATCGCCGACAGCCTGGATATCGTGATCAATGAGATCCTTTTCAATCCTCCCTCTAACGGGAACGACTATGTTGAAATTTACAACCGGAGCAATAAGATCATCGACCTGAAACAAACTTATATCGCCAACCGGAACAGTGCCGGCGTAGTAAGCAGCATCACCCAGCTAAGTGCAGAATCATACCTGCTTTTCCCGCAGGACTTTATGGTGATCACTGAAAATTCAGACTGGGTTAAAAATAATTACATCACTAAAAACCTTGGCGCTTTTGCCGTGATTGCTTCCATGCCTTCCTTCAGCGATGACAAAGGAGATGTGATCATTTTAAACGGGCAAGGCGCCATCACCGACGAACTGGTTTATACTGACAAATGGCATTTTAAGTTACTGGACAATAAAGAAGGTGTGGCGCTGGAGCGGATTGATTATAATGCTCCCACCCAACTGGAAAGTAACTGGCATTCTGCCGCCACCAGCGTTAACTACGGCACACCTACCTATCAAAATTCACAATTCATGGTGAATGACGGAGTGCAGGGAGAAGTAACATTGTCGCCTGAGATTGTATCGCCTGATAACGATGGCCAGGATGATTTTGCCACTATTGGTTACCGCTTTGCGGATGCCGGCTACACGGCCAATATTACCATTTTTGATGCGTCCGGGAGGCCCGTTCGCTTCCTGCAAAAAAATGCGCTTTGCGGCACTACCGGCACATTCCGGTGGGATGGCCTGGGAGAAAGTGGCCAGCAACTGGCAACGGGCGTGTATGTGCTGTACATAGAAGTGTTTAACCTCAACGGCAAAAAGAAACAATTCAAAAAACCCATTGTACTGGCAAGAAGAAATTAATGTAAAAGAGGCGGCACTGAATGCCGGCTCTTTTTTTACACCTGTTTTATGTATCTAAAAGATTACCACAATCCTTTACCGGTTAAGTATTCAGCGATCTGAACAGCATTGGTGGCTGCGCCTTTGCGGAGGTTATCACTCACGATCCAGCAATTGAGGGTATTCGGCTGGGTTTCATCACGGCGTATCCTTCCTACAAAAGTTTCGTCTTTTTCATGGGCTGTTAACGGCATCGGGTAAACGAAATTTGCCACATCATCCTGCACCACCACGCCAGGCGCCCCGCTCAACACCTGTCTTACTTCGGCCAGGTCAAAGTCATTTTCAAATTCAATGTTCACGCTTTCACTATGACCGCCCATTACCGGTATACGTACGGTGGTGGCCGTTACTTTAATGGAATCATCACCCATGATCTTTTTTGTTTCGTTCGTCATCTTCATTTCTTCTTTGGTATATCCGTTATCGAGAAACACATCAATATGCGGCAATGCATTCAGGTCGATCTGGTATTTATACGCCATGGGGCCATCCTTTACCCCGTTTCTTTCATTCATCAACTGGTCAACCGCTTTTACGCCGGTTCCGGTTACACTCTGGTAGGTGCTTACCACCACTCTTTTTATTTTGTATTTCTCATGCAATGGTTTTAACACCACCACCATTTGAATCGTAGAGCAATTTGGATTGGCGATGATCTTATCGTCTTTGGTGATAACATCCGCATTCACTTCCGGAACCACCAGTTTTTTTGTGGGGTCCATGCGCCAGGCGCTGGAGTTGTCGATCACCGTGATGCCGGCTTCTGCAAACCTGGGGGCCAGCTCAAGCGAGGTGCTGCCGCCCGCAGAAAAAAGAGCCACCGCAGGTTTGGCCGCAATGGCGTCCTGCCAGCCCACTACCTTGTAATTTTTTCCCTTAAAGGTTACTTCTTTGCCGATTGATTTTTCGGATGCCACGGGCACCAGTTCAGTTACCGGGAAATTTCTTTCGGCCAATACCTGCAGCATCTTGCTGCCCACGAGCCCTGTTGCGCCAACGACTGCTACTTTCATTTTTAGAGGTGGTTTTATTTGATTTAAAATGTTGAAACTTTTGGCTGCTGGTAAAACTGCTGATAAAAAAAAGCCTCCCGCTTTTGCGGAAGGCTCAGTATCTTGTAACATACACAAACGACTGTTATCCTTCCGCAGCATTGCTGTGTTTGGTAATGGTCTTGGTATGTTTGCTGTTCATCATTGCGGGGCCGAAAATAATAACAATTCGGAAATCAACCAAAACAAAGCTAAAAATTTACCGGCATCGATTCCGGCAAATTCACCTGACAGGGTGATGGCAGGAAATAAAAGCGCCTTTTACTTTTAGGTGTAAAATAATGAACGTGGATAAAGTAAGGATCAGCATCATAGAGGATAATAAAATGATCAGGGACAATGTGGCCCGTTTCATCGGCTTTCATGAAGAGTTTGAGCTGGGTGCCATTCATGAGTCTGCGAATCATTTCCTGGATTCTTTCGTAGTGCACCTTCCCGGTCAGCTACATATTCTTTTACTCGATATCGGGCTGCCGGGCATATCCGGCATCGATGCCATTCCGTTGTTACTTAAAAAAATACCCGAACTGAACATTGTGATGCTCACCACTTATGAAGAAGAAGATATCATTTTAAAGGCACTGTGTTCAGGCGCCTGTTCCTATATCTCCAAAAAAGCAAGCCTGGAAGAGATCGTGGAAGCATTACGGGTAGTGGCAAAAGGAGGTTCCTATATGTCGCCCTCTATTGCAAGAGAAATAGTAAATCATTTAATGGGTGGACGTGTCAGCAAGGCCACCATCCTGACCGACCGCCAGAAAGAAATTTTGCAAAAACTCACTGATGGAAAAAGTTACCCGGTAATTGCAGCCGAATTATTTATTTCCGTGGAAACCGTTCGCACACATGTAAAAAAGTTATACAAAGTGCTGCAGGTAAATAATAAAACCGAAGCGATCACAAAGTATATGAAAGGTCATATTCGGTAAGGCTTATGGACAATAGATTTCTAAAAAAAACTACATTGCAAGGAGTTTAAGATTAACCAGCTAAAAGATCTTCTGTTTTGCTCAGATCCTTCTTCATCCTGTGTATTCTTTTTTCCTGCAGCCTTGCTACTGCACAATTACACATTCCCTCCGGCAAATACGATCATTATACGGTTGAAAATGGCCTGTCAAACAACCTGGTATCCTGTATTAAACAAGACAGGCATGGCTTCATTTGGATTGGAACTTTCAATGGCTTAAACAGGTTTGACGGATACGAATTTGTAAACTACAGCAGCCTGCCGGGAGACAGCACAAGCATCAGCAATAATTTTATCAATGACCTTTTTATTGACAGTAATGATTATATCTGGATCACCACGAAAAACGGCTTGAACCGCTTCGATCCAAAAACCGAAACATTCAAACAATACCTGCACCAGCCAGGTAACAGCAAAAGTATTTCCAGCAACCAGGTTCAGGGCGTTGCGGAAGATAAAGATGGCAATATATGGACCGGCGCTTTTCAAACCCTTGAAAAACTCAATCCGTCCACCGGGGAATTTACCCATTATAAAATGAACGATTTAGCAACCCTTGAAGACTTGAATTTTATAAAGGAACTAATCCTGTATGATGAAGACCTGTTCATTTCAATGTGGGGCATCGGCGTTTACAGGTTGAACACACAATCCTCAAAATTCACGTTTCTGCCAAAACTGGAAAACAAGAAAATAGTACAAACGTGGCCACACGATTTTTTGATTGACTCCCAAAAAAACTTGTTGATGATTGACGGGCAAATCAACAGCTACATAAAAAATGAAAACGCATTCAGAAAGATGAATGTGCATGACCTGGATGAAACAGACGACAATTACACATTAACCTGCGTGAAAGAAATGCCTGGTCAAAAATATATTACCGGATCAATGGGAGACGGCTTTTATTTGTACAATGATCAATTTATTAAAGAGGCCCAGGCTTTTCTGGTAAAAAATAAAAGATTAAAAAGCTATGATCATGTGCAAACATTATATGTAAGCAACAATGGAATGGTGTGGCTTGGCACGTTTAATGGTTTGTTTAAGTGGGATACCCACCAGAAAGCATTTCACTCATTCGAAAACGAACCGGGCAATAACAACAGCATTTCCCCGGGAAGCATATCGGGTACCTATTGCGACAGCAACGGAGATGTATTGATAGGCACTAATAGAAATGCTGTAAATATCTATCACCCGGCCACCAATTCTTTTGATATAATAAAGCCTGCGAATAAGGGGCTAAACTCAAGGTTTGTAAATACAGTTTATATTGACAGGCAGCATAACAAATGGATTGGTACCTGGGGGCAGGGCTTGAACAGGATAGATGCAATAACAGGTGCATTCACATATTTTAAAAAAGGCGGGGATAGCGGCAGTTCATTGAATGATGATTTTGTAACAGCGATTACCCAGGGACATGATAACAAAATTTGGGTAACCACCACCAAGGGTGTTTCTGTGATCAGCTATGAAAATGACAAGGCTTCAATAAAAAGTTTTTCTTATGAACCCGGTAGTAAAAATTGCCCGGGTGCTTTACGTACAGACGATGTTTTTTGTGACCCGACCGGAAACGTTTGGATCGGCACCGATGTAGGTGGATTAAATAAGTACATACCGTCTGAAAACAAATTTGAACTGTATAACTACGATTTTAATGATACAAACAGCCTTAGTGGCAACGGAGTTACATTCATTTTTGGCGATAGCAAAAACCAGCTTTGGGTAGCCTGCCACGGAGGCGGGTTAAATTTATACCAGCCCATAAAAAACAACTTCATTCATTTCACCAAAAAAAACGGACTACCCAGCAATGAGGTCAGAAGCATGGTGGAAGATAAAAATGGTAACTACTGGATAACAACTGACAAAGGGTTATGCTTTTTTAACCCGTCAAAAAATATAATCAATACCTATGTGCAGCAGGATGGTTTACTGAGTAGCCAGTTCATGACAAGGTCTATCAGCATAAATCCTGTTGATGGGAAAATATATGCCGGGACGCCGGAAGGTATGGTGGCCTTTCATCCGGACAGTATCCTGCATAACACAGTGGAGCCACGCATTTATTTTAATGCATTTAAAAAATACATCACCAGCGGCAGGCAGGATGTTTCAGCACATGTAAAAGCCATTCAATATTCCAATGAAATAACATTAAATCACTTTGAAAACAGCTTTGCGGTAAGCTTTGTGGCCATCAATTACAGCAATACTGAAAAAAATCAATATGCCTACAAATTAGAGGGACTTAATAAAAACTGGATCAATATTGGTACTACCCGTGAGCTCACCTTTTCCAATCTTCAACCAGGAAGTTACCAGTTGCATATTAAAGCCTCGAACAATGATCTTGTATGGAATGAAACAGGCGCAACATTATCGATACTGATCCTGCCTCCCTGGTGGAAAACATGGTGGGCTTATCTCCTGTATGCGCTGGCACTGCTAACCCTGGTACTTATTTTTATCCGTATCAGGATCAACCAGGGCATAAACAAAGTAAAGGCCATACAGGCTGTGCGCACTAAAATCAGCAGCGACCTGCACGATGATGTGGGCACCATTCTATCAGGGCTCGCCATGCAGAGCCAGGTACTTACCTACAGCGCCAGGGAGGAACAGAAGCAGCCATTAACGGATATCAGCAACATGAGCCGTGATGCCATGGAACACATGCGTGATATTGTATGGGCTATGGATAGCAGAAAGGATAAGTACGAAAACCTGGTGGACAGGATGCGGGATTTTGCAGAAAAAAATCTTTCGCTGAAAAAAATCACCCATGAATTCATCATTACTGAAATTGCCATGCAGCGCTTCATCAATCCTGAAAAAAGACAGAATATTTACCTCATATTTAAGGAAGCCATTACCAATATCGTAAAACACAGCAATGCCACCCATACAGTGATCCGCTTCGCTTACCAGGACTACAAACTAATGTTATCCGTGCATGACAACGGCACGGAACCTTCCATATCAGCGTCTGGCGGATTGGGTCTTTCAAATATGAAGATGAGGGCTGGTAAAATCGGCGGCCAACTCTTAACGGTTTATGAAAATGGATTTTTGATACAACTGACTGTATGAATATCGTTGTCTTTACCTTGAAAGGTGTTTATCATTTTTTCGCCAGGATCCGCCACGTTGCAAAAAATCAGCGTTGTTGTAATTTTTTAAATGCCTCCGTCATTTGTTGCATTTGTTGTTTCAACCTTTCAATTTCCTGCTGCTGCTCCTGCAAACCTTTAATGGCAAGTACGGTGAAGTACTGGTAATTAATACCAAGACCTGTGGTTCCATCTTTCTGCAACATTTCCCTTACTGCATCAGGAAAAATCTTTTGTACATCCTGCGCTATAAAACCAATGCTCAATTTATCTGCAGGGCTGTTATCTGTATAGTGGTAACGCATAGGCTGTAATTGAAGAATATCCTGCAGCGCCTCCGTTTGTGGCACTATATCTTTTTTATATCCCCTGTCGCTCGCCATTACATATGCACCATCTATGGGAGAAAAATTTCCCTTAATGACTCCATTGTAATAGTAAGCCAGTGTGGAGTTGGAGGCTTCTGTAACGTAAAAAT
>CAYVLT010000017.1:0-24025 GCA_964452405.1 uncultured Ferruginibacter sp. | reverse complement strand
CAGGTCACCATTTACAGACTGGCTTTTTATTTCCAGCGGAAAACCTGCCGGTAACCGGCCTATACCGAGTTTGCCACCAATGGATAAAAGCTTATTGTCAAACTCACCATATAACAACGATGAAGCCGAATCAGCATCAGAATTATTAATGTATAGCTTATTACTGCCTGTTTCATTGTACCCTGCCTGGTAACCGATAAATACATTAGTGTTACCAAGATTAAAAAAGCCGCTTTGGAATCCCACTGCAGTATTACCTCCACCATTCATATTCTCCTGCAACACGGCATAGCCCATGCCTGTGTTGGACGAAGAATGGTTCTTTACCAAACTGTTATAACCAAAAGCAGCATTCTGACTTCCAATATTATTATCACCTAAACTGGCATAACCAACAGCGGTATTGTAACTGCCTGTAGTAGTGCTCTGCAATGCAGCATTACCAAAACCTGCATTAAAATTTCCGTTTGAAGATCGTAGACAGTCCATCCCGAATGCTGAATTTTGGTCACCGGTAGTATTGAATCTCATGGCGCCATATCCATTGGCGGTGTTACGCCCCCCTGTGGTAGTCGACTCCAGTGCCGACCATCCAACAGCTGTGTTAAACTGACCTGTGCTAACTGAATCTAAACTATGGACACCCATACCTGTATTTTTATCACTCAACAACCCGGCCCTGTCACTATTTCTTATGAAAACCAGGTCTGCGTTGTTCAGCGTTCCTAAATAAAAGGGGCCGGTCCCTAAATTGCCTTTTGTACTCCAGTTGTTATCAGCCGTGGTATTCCCTTTTAGAAACACCCAGGCACCAGCGGTACGGTATGCAAAAGCAGCAGCATCTGTATTGTATACTAATAACCCATCCGCCGGGGAAGCAATCCCAATCATTTGAGCGCTGGTCATCCTGGGTATTAACAGCCCCTTATTGGTGGCTGATACATCCAGCAAAGCAGATGCATTGGGTGTGCCGGTGCCGATCCCAATATTTGCCTGCGCAATAGTTTTTATAGTACTGACGATGGAAAGGGCGAAAAGGATAATAATAAATGGGCAGTTTTTTTTCAGCAATAACATAGCGTTCATTTTTGATGATTGATGATATGCAAATTGAAAATTTTGCCGGGTCTCCACAATCACCCTGCCGGGTGTATTATTGAATGGCCGCCACAGGTTACCATGGTGGCCATCTTAAATGACCTACCTGCTAACTATTAAAGGCTTCATCATATTTGCTGTTGCTACTCACAGTTATTGTTCCATTTAGGGCTGATGGTGGTGCCATAGCTTTTGAAGCATTGATTAGGGGCACTGTTAAAGGTTTTATTAAAAATCTCTTTCCAGTTAAAAACGGCGTCTGCCTCCCCTTTTAACGTAATGTTGGTGGCGCTGCCCGGTATTTCAAACCTCTTTTTATTTCCCAATGCCAGTTTCCCGGTACTGAAAGTTTTAGTTTGGCCGTTCAACCGGTAGGTTAATGTGTACCTGGCAACATACCCGCCTTCATTAAAAAATGTAACCCATCCATCCTCTTTCGGAATGGGTACCGCCACCGCTTTATTGAACACGGTAAACTCTTCTTTTGAAGATTCCGAAACCTTACCATTTAAAGTTGAAATTTTTTCCACCGTCATTTTATCACCATTGAAATTCACCAGCAAGAAATGGCTTTGCGAGGCTGATCCGCAATAAAAAACAGGTGTGCTGGCATAATCCGGAAGCGCACGCCTGGCATAGTCATGTCTTCCCACCTTATCATGATAATGGCCGGCAAATACAGCAGCAACATTATACCTTATAAGGATATCTTTAAACTGGTTGGAAAACGTTGCAAGTTCTCCCTGCTTTGCAAAATCTCCCCAATGCTCATCTGTATCATGAAAATTAAGGATGATTATTTTTCCTGCCTGCCTTGCTTTTGCCAGGTCTGCAGCCAGCCAGTTTAACGCAGTTGTTATTTTCACCGTTTTACGTTTGGCCGCTCCCACAGATACATAGTTGCTCCATTGCCGTTGGTATACAGGATAATTATGGAGCTGTATAAAATGTACATTGCCAATATCCCAGGAATAGGACAGGCTGCCGGTGATGGTGGTTTCAATATTAGGAAACTGGTAGGCGGTGCTTTGTTTATAATCCGCATTTACAGCGCCTTTGCTTTTAATATGGTCAATCATATATTCCACCATATTATTGGCACATACGTTTTCGTAACAGTCATCTACATTATTTGCATAATCATGATTACCCAGCCCAAGGTATAGAGGCACTTTTACTTTGCTGTAAATGGATTTGAATTTTTCCAGTTCGCCGGCATGGCCGAATGCAGTCAGGTCACCGTTAATGATCACTCCTTTTACAGAACCAAGAGAATTGGCCAGGCTGTTCATACAGGCAACATGATTTTCATTTAAGGTGGTGGCTTCCTTTTCTTTGTCGCTTTGAGATTGTGTTTCACTGTTATCTGTCTTCGCAGTCCAGGGCCATTGTGGATCAGAAGCGAAGATCATATAAAATCCGGCACTGCTGGCGGGTTGGCTGGTTGCCGCAGGTAAAGGTGCAGATGCAGTTGTTCCCGTCAAAGGGGTACCATCCAGTTTCAGTATCTTCCACATGGCGCTGTTCCAGCCAGGTTGAATGGATCCCAATGAAAGCTGACCGGTCTCGTTATTCAAATAAGTTCCCTTCCATACGTTTTTGATCCGCACATTATTTGTTCCCTGAATCGGCTCCAATACCCACATGGCGCTGTTCCAGCCAGGTTGAATGGATCCCAAAGAAAGCTCACCGGTTTCGTTGTTTAAATAAGTGCCCTTCCAAACATTTTTTATGCGTACATAGCTGGTGCCTGTCACTTTTTCAATTGTCCACATGGCACTGTTCCAACCGGGTTGAACCGGGCCGAGGGAGAGACTGCCGGTTTCATTATTCAGGTTAGTTTTCTTCCAAACATTTTCTATCCGAACCGTTTCCTGCGCAAGTACACTGCAAACGCTGCATACAAACCACAACATAAGCATCCAAACCTTTGTATTTTGTAAAGCAGGAAAGGATTTTGATTTGGAAAACTGAAAAAATACTGCAGGAAAAACTGAGACAATCTTTCTCATGTTAATCTTTATTAGAAGTGAATAATAATTTCACCTGCAAGATTGGCCTTAAAAAACTGCAGCACTATCACCCTGTTGGGTGTTTTACATACAGGGATGTATGCAATAAATAAAAAGGGACACCTTTTTTTGGTATCCCTCTAACCGATTTCTGAAAAATTTTTACAGCTTTCCATTCCTGATCTCATCCACCACACCCGGATCCAACAATGTGGTGGTATCGCCAAGGTTGGCAGTTTCTCCTTCAGCGATCTTTCTTAAAATACGCCGCATGATCTTTCCACTCCGGGTTTTCGGAAGTCCCGTTACAAATTGAATTTTATCCGGTTTTGCAATGGGGCCGATGATTTTTGAAACGGTCAAACTGATATCCTGTCTCCTCAAATTTTCATCTCCATGATGACCGTTGTAAATCACATACGCATAAATGCCTTGTCCTTTGATGTCGTGCGGATATCCCACTACAGCGCTTTCCACCACACCTGAGTGCATGTTGATGGCGTTTTCCACTTCGGCTGTACCAATGCGGTGGCCACTTATGTTCAACACATCATCCACCCGTCCCGTGATACGATAATTTCCGTCAGCATCCTTCAACGCACCATCGCCGGTAAAATAAAAACCAGGGTAAGTGGCAAAATAATTGGTGCGGCAACGTTCATGATCGCCATAAGTGGTTCTTAATATGCCAGGCCAGGGAGCTTTGATACAAAGGTTTCCCTTCATGATTCCATCAATGTCTTTCTCTGTTACCTCGTGACCGTTCTCGTCTACCAGTAAGGGTTGTACGCCGGGCATCGGTAAGGTTGCCCAGCTTGGCTTGGCCGGTGTTACGCCTGCCAGGTTACTGATCAGGCAGCCGCCGGTTTCTGTTTGCCACCAGGTATCGATGATGGGACATTTCTTTTTACCGATATTTTCATCATACCAGTGCCAGGCTTCTTCGTTGATGGGTTCTCCTACTGTACCCAGCACCGTTAGTGTTGACAGGTCTTTACCTTGTATCGGCTCAGTGCCATAACTCATCAGGCTGCGGATAGCGGTGGGAGCTGTGTAAATACAATTCACTTTGTGACGTTCAACAATATCCCAGAAACGACCCGCATCAGGCCAGGTAGGAATACCTTCAAACATTACCGAAGTGGCGCCGGCGCTGAGCGGACCGTACACGATATAACTGTGCCCCGTGATCCAGCCGATGTCGGCCGTGCAAAAATGAACATCGCCTTTTTTGTACTGGAAAACATTTACAAAAGTATAATTGGTCCAAACCATATACCCTGCAGTGGTATGCACCACTCCTTTTGGCTTACCGGTGCTGCCGCTGGTATATAAAATAAATAAAGGATCTTCTGCATCCATCTCCACCGCCGGGAAATGAGCCACGCCGTCTTTCTCAATCTGGTCGAGGGCATATTCCATTTCATCCTCCCACCATACATCGCGGCCTTTGATCATAGATACGGGTGTGCGGGTGCGGGTGTACACAATTACTTTCTTAATGGTGCGGTTGCCGATCAATGCATCGTCGATCACGGCCTTTAAAGGAATGTCTTTGCCGCCGCGGTAAGCGCCATCGCAAGTGATGATAAACTCGGCATTGGCATCGTACAAACGGTCAGCAATACTCTGTGCGCTGAAACCTCCAAAGATCACGCTGTGTATGGCCCCGATGCGGGCGCAACCCAATACCGCATAAGCCAGTTCAGGCACCATGCCCATGTAAATACAAACCCGGTCGCCTTTTTTTACCCCATTGTTGGAGAGCATTTGTGCCACCTGGCAAACACGTTTGTGCAATCGGGCATAGGTAACGGTTCTTACACGGTCTTCCGGGTTATTGGGTTCCCAAATGATGGCGGGCTTGTCTGCCATCGACTCAAGATGACGATCGATACAGTTTTCAGTGATGTTGAGTTTACCACCGCTGAACCATTCAACCTTCGGTTCGGTAAAATTCCAGTTGAGCACTTTGTCCCATTTTTTTCTCCACTCAAAATTTTCTGCAATCTTGCCCCAGAATCCTTCGGGGTCTTCCACGCTTTTTTTATAATCGGCATGGTACTGTTCTAAGCTTTTGATCTGATAAGGATATGACATAGCATTCGTTTTTTTCTGGGTTAAAAGTATGAAACATACGGCAGCCAGAATTTTAAATGTTGCTAATTTGGTATATTTATGCTAAATAAGTATAGCCGCCTTATTAATTTAGGTGTATGAAACAGATTGCCTGCCCCAAATGCAAAAGCGAAAAGATCGCCAAAAGTGGCGTGGTGAAAGGAAGACAACGCTACCGCTGTAAAGAATGCAACTATTTTTTTACCGTATTGAAAGAAGGGAAAAACATCGATCCTTACTATGTGATCAAGGCCCTGCAACTGTACATTGAAGGAGTTACCCTGCGTGAAATTGAACGGATACTCGGCATCAGCCATGTAACCGTAATGAACTGGGTAAAAAAATACAACATCAAAGCGCCTGAAAATCATGAATACCGTCCTACCTACAAAGTGTTGACCCATGCTGAATTGGTGGATTTTTTCTCCGGCAGCACTGCCCTCAAAAGCGCCGGCTGTATGGTAACAGAACTCGGTGACAAATTCATGCTGATAAAATGGGAGCGCTTCCGGAAAAATTCACTCTGAAAAACTATACCGTTTAACATCACTATACTTCGCAGTTTTCTTCATGTAGGTTTTAGCCAACATTTGATCCATCATTTTTGCCATCACTAAAACCTACAACGATGAAACGATTGCTTACTTCCATCCCATTGCGGTTAGGCGTAACCGTAATGCTGCTCTCCGCAAAAACAGTTTCGGCACAGGTAGCGCCTGCCAAGCCTGCGGAAAACCCGTCGAACTGGGGAATTAAATTTTACGGCTTCGTGAGAAACGATATCATGTACGATACCCGGCAACTGGTATCAGCAAGAGAAGGCGACCTGTCATTGTATGCTAAAGACAAGTCGGCCGATGCCAACGGCAAAGACATCAACGCCGCTGCCACTTTTCACATGCTGGCCATCACATCAAGGTTAGGGGGCACCATCACCGGGCCCGATGCCTTCGGCGCAAAAACATCCGCCATCCTCGAAGCGGAATTTTTCGGCAATTTCGATGGGGGCATCAACGAATTCAGGTTGCGGCATGCATGGGCAAAACTGGATTGGGCAAAAACTCAACTGGCATTCGGACAATACTGGCACCCCATGTTTGTTACTGATTGCTACCCCGGTGTGGTTGACTTTAACACCGGTATGCCCTTTCAGCCTTTCAACCGCAGTCCGCAGGTAAGGCTTACACAAAAGCTGGACAAAGCCAATAAAACGTCGTTGATTCTGGCCATGATCGCCCAGCGTGATTTTGCCAGTGCGGCGCCAACAGGCTACAATGCCACCGATCCATTCCGAAACAGCGGCATACCTAACCTGCACGCACAGTTGCAATACAAAAGCGATCATTTTGTAACCGGCGCCGGCATTGATTTTAAATCGCTGCGGCCCCGCCTCAGTTCCGGCACACCCGCCGTTGTTTCAAAAGAAAAAGTAAACAGCACTTCGGTGATCGCTTATGCAAAGATCATCACCAAAGCTTTGGTGATTAAAGCAGAAGGCGTGCTGGGACAAAACCTAACCGACCACCTCATGCTGGGTGGTTACCTCGGTTACCAGGCCACTGCTGCGGATGTTGAAACATATAAGGCTACAAAAACAAGCTCCTGCTGGCTGGATGTTTCAGGCACCGGGAAAAATTTAGTGCCGGGTATTTTCTTTGGCTATACCTGCAACAACGGAGCAGCAGATGGTGGTACCGCTGCATTTGGCCGTGGCATTGCCGTAAGCGGTCGCAGCATAAAAAATATTTACCGCGTTTCACCCCGTGTTGAAATTATATCCGGTAAATTTAAAATCGGAACGGAGCTTGAATATACTGCTGCCAGGTACGGTGCTTCCACCAGCAATGGAAAAGTAACCGGCACTACCGATGATGTAAATAATGTACGCTTCCTTTTTACAACCAGCTTGTCATTTTAAAACCTAAACCAACTTATTACCATGACTAAATTACAAGAAAGCGAAAAAGGCTTACCTGGTGTGATCGCAGCATCATCGGTAGGTACGCTGATAGAATGGTACGACTTCTATATTTTCGGAAGTCTTGCCACCATCATTGCCACCAAGTTCTTTCCATCCGGTAATCAAACACTGGCCTTACTCTCCACGCTGGCAACATTCGCAGCCGGGTTTGTGGTAAGACCCTTTGGTGCTTTGTTCTTTGGCCGCCTGGGAGACCTCATCGGCAGAAAATATACTTTCCTGCTCACACTGGTGATCATGGGTCTTTCTACTTTTTTGATCGGCTGTATTCCCAGTTACGAAACCATCGGCTTTGTAGCGCCGCTGCTGGTGCTTATTTTACGACTGCTGCAGGGGCTCGCATTGGGTGGTGAGTATGGTGGCGCTGCCACCTATGTTGCGGAGCATTCTCCCGCTGAACGCCGCGGCTTCTGGACCTCCTGGATACAAACCACAGCCACGGTGGGTTTGTTTGTTTCGCTCCTCGTGATCATTACGGTGAAAGGAGCCATGGATGAAAAAACATTCGGTGAATGGGGCTGGCGGGTTCCATTCTGGATATCAATTTTAATGGTGGCCATTTCTGTGTTGATCCGGATGCGGATGAAAGAATCGCCTTTATTCGCCAAAGCAAAAGCAGAAGGTAAAACTTCCACCAACCCGCTGAAAGAAAGTTTTGGTCACAAACTGAATTTCAAATTTGTACTGCTGGCCTTATTTGGCGCCACCATGGGCCAGGGCGTTGTTTGGTACACCGGCCAGTTTTATGCATTGAGTTTTATTCAAACTACGCTGAGCATTGATGTTGGACAAGCCAGCAAACTTATAATGTGGGCACTCCTGTTTGCCACACCCTTCTTTGTATTCTTCGGTTGGCTATCTGACAGGATCGGCAGAAAATGGATCATGATGATTGGCATGCTGGTGGCGATCATCAGCTACCGCCCCATCTACTCAGCCATGTATGATGCCGGAAGCGTTAAAAAGAAAACAGAGATTGTGGCTAAAACCGTGGTGGATGTAAACACCGTTGCCGATGAAAAAAATGCCGGCGACAGTATCCGCACCACCAACACGGCAAAAGTATTTGAAGACGGAACCACTTTTAAAGAAATAAAAAAAGAGACCCTACACGCCGACGTTAGCAAGGCAGATGCAGCCAGGGATGTGAACCTCAAAAGAACTGTGGTGCTCGACAGCAGTTCTTTCTGGAAGCTGATCTGGCTGGTGTTTGTGCAGGTGATATTTGTTACGATGGTATACGGACCGATCGCTGCCTTTTTGGTGGAAATGTTCCCCACCCGCATCAGGTACACTTCTATGTCGCTCCCCTACCATATCGGTAACGGAATTTTCGGGGGATTGCTGCCGGCAGTGGCTACCTTTCTTGCCACTAAAGCAGCACAGGCCAATGACAGCGCTGCCAAACTCGGACAGGCGTTGCCGTATGAAAAGCCTTTCCTCGAAGGATTGTGGTATCCTATTATCATCGCCGGTGTGTGTTTCCTGATCGGCGTGTTGTATATCAACGGTGAAGATAACCGTACAGAAGATTAATTCATTCACAACAAAAAACAGCGTTATGAACCAGATAAAAAAAATCATGGGCATTGTTTGGATACTGCTGGCAATTGTAGCTGGCTATTACCTGATCGTATCCCAGGCTATCCCAAAATTCGAAAGTCCAAAACCGGAAGATAAAATACCTGCGATCATTTATGCCTTTATATTGATGCCGATCATTGTTGGCGGCCTGTTCGTATTTGGCATGTATGCGCTAAAGGGTGAATACGATATTTACGAAGATGCGGAACATCATCTTCACATAAAAGAAGACTAACCACAATCATACCCGGCTTGTTGCAGGGATAACATAGTTTGCCTACATTCGGTGTACTGTGTTATCCCTGTATATTTTTTAAGATGCAGAACAAACTGAAACGCCAGAAACTGATCCTCGTAAGTATAGTGCTGTTCACAGCATTTACATACCCGATCATTTCCATCGCCAACCAACCCGGCAGGGTGGGCGGTGTACCCATTTTGTTTTTATATGTGCTGCTGGTGTGGATACTGGCCATCCTGGTGCTTTACCGGCTGGCGGACCGTAAACCGCGAAAAACGGATGAGTAATATTGTTGCCATTATCAGCGCACTTTGCTACCTGGCGGTTTTGTTCGCCGTGGCTTACTATGCTGAGCACCGGTTAAAAAAAGGAAACAGTGTTATCAATAACGGATACATCTATGCGCTTTCAATGGGCGTGTATTGTACAGCCTGGACCTATTATGGAAGTGTTGGCCAGGCTTCCACGAATGGCATCGAGTTTTTAGCCGTGTACATCGGCCCCACCATCATGGCCGCACTGTTCTGGCCGGTATTAAGAAAGATCATCCGCATCTGCAAAACACAACGCATCAACAGCATTGCCGACCTCATCTCGATCCGGTACGGAAAAAACTTTTCGCTGGCAGTGCTTGTAACCCTGCTTTGCATGGTGGGTATCATCCCCTACATAGCGCTTCAGCTAAAAGCGATTTCAGGAAGCATGAGTATACTAACCGGCACGCCGGAAGCAGCGCCGGGATTGCAACACATCACAGGCGACAACAGCTTTTATATCGCAGCAGTGCTCGCTGCCTTCATCATTCTTTTCGGCACCCGCTCCATCGATGCCTCGGAAAAGCACGAGGGCCTGGTAGCAGCCATCGCATTTGAATCGCTGGTGAAACTGGTGGCTTTTGTGGCCGTAGGCGTTTTTGTAACCTTTGGACTTTTTAACGGCTTTACCGATATTTTTTCGCAGGCTGCCAACAACGAACAGCTTACACATTTGTTTCGCTTCAGCAGCAGCACCAGCTATTCCACCTGGTCGGGACTGATCGTTTTATCCATGCTGGCCATTGTTTTTTTGCCGCGACAGTTTCACATGGGTGTGGTGGAAAACGTAAAAGAAAACCATCTTAAAAAAGCCATCTGGGTGTTCCCGTTGTACCTGTTACTGATCACCTTTTTTGTGATCCCGATCGCTTTCGGTGGAACGTTGAAACTGGGCAATACCGGTATCAATGCAGATACCTATGTATTAGCGCTGCCCATGCAACACGGTGCCAAATGGCTGAGCCTGTTCACTTTTATCGGTGGCTTTTCAGCAGCCACCAGTATGATCATTGTGGAAACGATCGCCATCAGTACCATGATGAGTAATAACATCGCCACGCCTTTGTTGCTCGCCACTCAAAAGTTTAAAACGAAAGGCGACGGACAACTCACCAGCCCGATCCTCAACATCCGCCGCTTCAGTATATTACTCATCGTAGCGCTTGCCTACCTGTATGATAAACTGGTGGCACAGCATTTTTCGTTGGTATCTATCGGTATGGTTTCTTTTGCCGCCGTAGCCCAGTTTGCGCCGGCCGTGCTGGGTGGAATTTACTGGAAACAGGCTTCTAAAAAAGGAGCCGTGGCGGGCATATCGGTAGGCTTCCTGCTTTGGTTTTACACAGCCGTTGTTCCTTCTATGGCGAGTTCAGGATTTATCAGCATGAACATTGTAAACAACGGGCTTTTCGGTATTGCGGCATTAAAACCGCTTTCATTGTTCGGCATGCAGGGAATGGATTCAGTAACCCATTGCTTTTTCTGGAGCATGCTATTTAACCTGCTGTGTTTTGTTACCGTATCGCTCAACAGCAGGCGATCGGCGCAGGAACTATACCAGGCTGAAATTTTTGTGGACATCTTCCGCTATTCGGGTACGCCTGACAGTAATGTGGTGTGGAAAGGAACGGCCTACCTGCCCGACCTCAATTCATTACTCGCTAACTTTTTGGGGAATGACCGGGCAGAGAAAATCATTGCCACCTATGCCGGTCGACATAAAATTCCAATGGAAGGCAAAAGGGCCGACCCGCGCCTGGTGAATTTTGTTGAAAAAATATTAGGCGGTGTTATCGGCTCTGCTTCCGCACGCATCATGGTGAGCAGCGTTACCAAAGAAGAGGAATTGAAAATCGACGAGGTGTTGAAGATCCTGCGGGAGTCGCAGCAAATGATGGAACTGAATAAAGAACTGCGCAAGAAATCTGCCGAACTGCAAAAAGCCACCGACCAGCTGATAACAGCGAATAAACAACTGCACGATATTGATCAAACAAAGGATGAATTTTTATACACCGTAACCCATGAACTGAGAACACCCATCACTTCCATCAGGGCAATGGCAGAAATCGTACATGACAATGCAGATATGGAAGAGGAGCAGCGGCAGCATTTTTTACAGGGCGTGATCAAAGAGACGGAGCGCCTCAGCCACCTTATCACACAGGTATTGAACCTTGAAAAATATGAAAGCGGCAGGCAACAACTTAACAGCAGGAGCGTACAGCTGAACGGATTGATCAAAGATGCGGTGCAATCGATCAGCCCGCTGGCCAACGAAAAGCAACTTGCTGTTGTTGTAAAAATTCCGGACAGCATGTTCCTGCTGCAATGTGATCCAGATCTCATCATGCAGGTGCTTACCAACCTGTTATCGAATGCAGTGAAATTTTCGCCGGAGCTGGGACAAATCACCGTATCTGTTCACAGCAATTATGATGAATTGCAGGTATGGGTGAAAGACGAAGGAAAGGGTATTGAGCCGGGATTGCAGGAACTGATTTTTGATAAATTCTTCCAGGCAAAAAATCAAACCCTTCGTAAGCCTCAAGGTAGTGGTCTTGGTTTGGCCATCTGCAAAAAAATTGTTACGCTGCATGGCGGCTCCATTTGGGTGGAGAGCGAGCCCGGCAAAGGCGCTACATTTATTTTTACTTTACCTTTAATTTAAATTACAACTGATGAGTGGATTGAAGAAAATACTGGTGGTGGATGATGATCCGTACATTTTGATGTCGCTTGAATTCCTGATGAAAAAAAACGGCTACGATGTAATGGTGGCCCGCAATGGAACAGAAGCACTCGACCTGGTGGAGAAACAGGTGCCACAGGTGGTATTGCTCGATATCATGATGCCCGATGTGGATGGATACGAGATCTGCAAACATATAAAGGCCAGCAAAAAACTGAAGGAAGCAAAAGTGGTATTTATGAGTGCCAAAAGTAAGGAAGCTGACATCAAAAAAGGATACGAGCTCGGCGCCTCCCTCTATATTACAAAGCCTTTTTCAACCCGCGAAATGATGAAACAGATTAAAGAGCTTATGGAATGATCCATATAAATCCTTCAACAAAAAAACAACCGGGCCTTCACAAGGCATGAGAACCGGTTCCAATAAAAAGCGGCTGTCTTTTACAAGACAGCCGCCGGTATTTTTCTCCTGCCGGATCGTTACACGAATTGCGCTTAACTGATCGTCCAGGTTTCGTTTCCTTTCAGCAATTTATCCAGGTCACCATTCCCCTTCCTTGCAATGATATCGTCGATCTGCAATTGAAGACTGTCTTCATAACAGGCCCTGTCTGTTTCGTAAAATACACCAAAAGGCCTTGGAAGGTGTTGCTGTAATTTCGGATCATCGAACATACGAACCAGTATCTGCGCTTTGTAAAAATCCTTATCATCATGCACCCACAGATCATCCATGGTTGCATTGGTGCCAACTTCCACCACAACCGGGGTAAACCCATCCAGCTTAATGCCTTTATTACCGGCGGCGCCAAATAACAACGGTTTACCCTGTTCGAGGAACAGCACTTCATCAGCCTTGGTTGATTTTTCAGTAAAAATCTCAAATGCACCATCATTGAAGATGTTACAGTTCTGGTAGATCTCGAGGAAAGAAGCGCCTTTGTGTGCCTGCGCCCTCAGCAACATTGCCTGCAGGTGTTTAGGATCACGGTCCATGGTCCTGGCAATAAAACTTGCATCTGCTCCCATGGCGAGTGCCAGCGGGTTAAACGGATGATCGATGCTTCCAAAGGGAGTACTCTTGGTTACTTTCTTCTGCTCGGAAGTAGGTGAGTATTGTCCCTTGGTTAATCCATATATCTGGTTGTTGAACAACAATACATTGATGTCAAAATTCCGGCGCAGCAGGTGTATGGTGTGATTACCACCAATACTCAAACTATCGCCATCACCGGTAACCACCCATACGCTCAACTCTGGCCTTGCGGCTTTGAGTCCGCTGGCAATTGCCGTAGCCCTGCCATGGATGCTGTGCATACCGTATGTGTTCATGTAATAAGGAAAACGGCTGCTGCAGCCGATGCCTGATACAATCACGATGTTCTCTTTGGGAATTCCCAGGGTGGGCATTACTTTTTGTACCTGCGCTAAAATAGAGTAGTCGCCGCAACCTGGGCACCAGCGTACTTCCTGGTCGGTGGCAAAATCTTTGGCGGATAATTGTGGTAACGGGGTAGCTGTTGCTGTATCGCTCATATGACTTAAAATATTAAAGGACGTAAAGTTACTGATTGCATTGGAATATTTTGTTACGGGGCTGCCAATTATGACAAAGATTATGCAAACGTTGTCATATCAGCAGGGTTAACGCATCGTGCTGCCCACGGCCACGTACCGGCAACAAGGCCCGTCAGCGGGATTCCTGTAATGCTTCCCAGTACTCGGCTGCCCGGCGGGTATGGGGTATTACGATGGTGCCTCCAACAATATTTGCCACTGCAAAAACTTCGTACACTTCTTCCGTGCTCACAGCCAGTTCGTGAGCTTTCCCCAGGTGGTACCTGATACAATCGTCGCAACGCAACACCATGCTTGCCACCAGGCCCAACAGTTCCTTGGTCTTTACATCCAGGGCGCCTGCAGCGTAGGTATTTGTATCCAGGTTCCATAATCGCTTGATCACAAGATTGTCTTTGTTAAGGATCACTTCATTCATTTTGGTACGGTACTCGTTGAAGTCTTTTACAAGATCGCTCATGGTAATTTGTTTTATTCCGTTGAAAGATTGTACAAATGTACAAGTGTGCGACGCAACCGCCGTTGATGGAGGCTGTAAAGCTGGTGACAAAAAACTATTTTTGAACCTCATACCATTCACCATGAAAATACGATCCCTCCTCTCCTGCCTGTTTGTTGTTCTTATCTGCGCTGGCGCTGCAGCCCAATCATTCGATCAGGCTTTTTTTGATGCCATGCGATGGCGGTGCATTGGTCCGTACCGGGGTGGCAGAACGGTGGGTGCGGCAGGAGTGCCTTCTCAACCCAATGTTTTTTATATCGGTGTAAACAATGGGGGCGTTTGGAAAACGGCTGACTATGGAAGAACCTGGAAACCCATTTTTGATGATCAACCCACCGGCAGCATTGGCGATATCGCCGTGTCTCCTTCCAATCCACAGGTGATCTATGCAGGCAGCGGTGAAGGGTTGCAACGACCCGATCTTTCCACCGGCGACGGAATTTATAAATCAACGGATGGTGGAAAAACCTGGAGGAACATGGGCCTGCAGGACGCTCAGCAGATCGGCGGTTTGGCACTCGATCCCAATGATGAAAACCGCTTGTTTGTGGCGGCACTGGGGCATCCGTATGGTCCCAACCAGGAACGTGGTGTGTACCGGACATTGAACGGCGGACAATCCTGGGAAAAGGTTTTGTACATCGATGAAAACACAGGGGCAGTGCAGGTAACCATCGACCCCGTTCATCCCGCTATCGTGTATGCCAGTTTGTGGGCTGCAAGGCAGGGCCCCTGGGAAAACGGCGCCTGGAACGGAAGTGGCAGCGGCCTATTTAAAAGCACTGACGGTGGCAACACCTGGAAGAAACTAACGGCTGGGTTACCAGGAACCCAACAAGGATTAACCAGGATCGGGTTTTGCATCGCAGCTTCCAACACTGATCGTCTATACGCCACCGTTGATGCCGGCAAAGCGGGTGGTATTTACCGCAGCGATGATGCAGGTGAACATTGGCGTTTGATGGATACGGACACGAGATTGTGGGGAAGAGGAACAGACTTTGCTGAAGTGAAAACGGATCCACTAAACGCCGATATCGTGTACAGTGCCAACGTGGTGGTATGGAAAAGCGTTGATGGTGGAAAAACATGGGCGGCTTTCCGGGGAGCACCGGGAGGTGATGATTATCACCGCATCTGGATCAACCCGTTGCAGCCTTCCATTATGCTGATCGCCAGCGACCAGGGAGCGATCGTTACAGTGAATGGCGGAGAAACATTCAGCAGTTGGTACAATCAACCTACAGCACAAATGTATCATGTGAGTGCTGACAATTCTTTCCCCTACAATGTGTACAGCGGGCAGCAGGAAAGCGGCAGTGTTTGTATTGCTTCGAGGGGAAACAGCGGGCAGATCACTTTCAGGGATTGGCAGCCCGTGGCAGCAGAGGAATACGGTTATGTGCTGGCAGACCCGCTGGACAACAATATCGTGTATGGCGGAAAGATATCCCGGTTTGATAAACGAACCGGGCAGGCACAGAACATTGCCCCGGAAATTACGAGGAGCGGGGCAGTGCGTTTTTTGCGCACGGCACCCATCGTTTTTTCGCCACTCAATAAAAGGGAAATGTTTTTTGCCGGTAACATTTTATTCAAAACCTACAACGGGGGCCACAGTTGGCAAACCATCAGTGGCGACCTGAGCCGCAACACCTGGGATATTCCTGCCAGTGTGGGCGTGTTCACCGACAGCTCGATGAAGACAATGCCACGACGGGGGGTGATTTATACGATCGCCCCTTCCTATATTGACAGCAACTGCATTTGGGTTGGTACCGACGATGGACTGATACAGGTAACACGGGACGGCGGAAAAACATGGAAAGATGTAGCGCCGCCGGCCATCACGAGCTGGAGCAAAGTGTCGCTGATGGATGCAAGCCATACCGATGTCAACACGGCCTATGCAGCAGTGAACCGCATCCGCCTGGATGACCTGCGGCCACATGTGTATAAAACCACCGATGGCGGTAACAGCTGGCAGGAAATTGTGAATGGGTTACCCAACGAACCAGTGAACGTGGTGAAAGAAGATCCGCTGAAAAAAGGGTTACTCTTTGCCGGTAGTGAACGGGCTGTGTATGTTTCGTTCGACGATGGCGCTCACTGGCAACCACTCCGGCTGAATATGCCCGCTACTTCTATCCGCGACCTGGTGATCAAGGATGATGACCTGGTGGTGGGAACTCATGGAAGAGGATTCTGGATACTCGATAATATCACGCCCCTGCGGCAGCTAACAGCGACGGGTACCCGCAACCAGGCAATGCTGTACCAGCCTCAAAAAGCGGTAAGGGTAAGGTGGAGCCTGTACCCCGATACGCCTCTTCCCCAGGAAGAGCCAGCCGGACAGAATCCGCCGGATGGCGCCATGATCGATTATTACCTGGGAGAAAAGGCAACGCAGGTGGCGCTGGAATTACGGGCGGCTGACGGCTCGGTTGTGGCCAGCTTTTCCAGCACCGACAGTTCATACAGGATCGGCAACGTGAACATTCCGCACTACTGGATACGTCCACAACAAAATTTATCAGCCGTTGCCGGGCATCACCGCTTTTTATGGGACATACATTACCAGGCGCTGAACCTGCCACCCAGCTTTCCGATTGCTGCCGTGTATGAAAACACAGCGCCCGAAGCCACTGCACCGTGGGTGATGCCTGGCACTTATGAAGCTGTATTAACTGTTGACGGAAAACAATACCGGCAAACATTTGAAGTAGCCATGGATCCCCGTGTCACCACCAGCCTGCCATCGCTGCAATTGCAGCACGACCTCAGCATGCAATGCTACCGGCATATGCAGGTTTGTATGCAGCAGCTCCGGAATAAAAATAACAGTGCCGACTACACTAAAATAATCAGCGGTTTCTTTAACAGGTTTCGCAGCCTGCAGCAGGCTTTGCAGGAAAGCGACTGGCCGCCTACAGAACAGATGGTAACACAGGTGAAAGAAACTGTAAAAGCATTTGAAGGAACAGAACGAGAATAATGGGCCTATTCCTTACAGGCATTTAAAAAATCCTTTATGCCGAGCACTATCTTATCAACCACCTGTTGCTGGTAGGCTGGATCAAGAACCAATGCCTCTTCTTCGAGGTTGCTGAGAAACAGCACTTCGATCAATGCGTTGGGATATTCGGTGGGACTGTTGAGCATAAAATTAAAGGAGCCGGTATTGCCATATTCCTTCAATCCCAGTTCGAGCATGCGTTTGTATATAAAAAGACTCAGGGGTTGAAAACCGATGTATCGGTAATAGGTGCTGGTGCCGCCCGCCCTGAAAGGATCCGCAGATGAATTGAGGTGAACGCTCAACAAAAGATCCGGCAGGCTGTCGCGGTAAAAAAGTATGCGTTCCTTGTTATCGACAAATCTTTCCGATTCACGTGTCATGATCAGCTTTGCACCTTCTTTTTCAAGGGCCTTTTTTAATTTCAGGGCTATCGCCAGTGTTAACTCTTTTTCATAAATGCCGGTGGCGCCTACCGCTCCATTGTTGCTGCCGCCATGACCCGCATCCACCGCTATCACCAGGCGATCCAGTGTGAGTTGGCGTGGCTGCTGTTTTACTTTGATCACAAGGGTATTGCCGCTGTAATAGAGCTGGTGGCCCCAATGCTGCCGGTGTTTGAGCAATAGTGTGATCCGGAAAATGCCGTCTGCCACCTGCTCATAATCGATTGCTTTTATTTCTTTCGCCGTTTGTAACTGTGTTATCCAGTTGGTGTTATTGGTGGCGCCGAATACATCCACTACAATCTTTGAGGGATCGGTAAGTTGAAAGGATTGATAGGGCAATTTTGCAAAGAGATTAAGCTTTACATAATCATACACTGAGTCGCCCGACACGGTTATTTTATCTGTTAATGAAGCGGGCGCACTTGTTCCTTTAGGCGCCAGGGTCACCAGTTCACCAGGAATATAAGCCGTCCTGTTTTTCGTAAGTTCAACCTTGTAATGCGTACCCACTTTTCCGGTGAGGTGCAACACAATATTACTGTCGATGTATCCCACTTTTGCCCCACCCAGGCGGTCATCGCCCAATCCATACTCGAGGTGCGCCAACCTTCCTTTGGTGATTATCATATCAGGCGCATACGATGATAAAACAGAAAAGCTGTTTTTTGTTTCCCGGCTCACGGTGTTGCCGGCCGAATCGGTAAGCGTCACTTTTATCTTTCTCAGTAAAAAACTATCAGATGCTTTCACCACATAATCGCCCTGGTAAATGCCCGGCATTCCGCGGGTGGTTTCAACCGGCTGTTCGTACAAAGGCGTTCCGGCATCAGTTTTAACAGCACAGCCCGGCCTGGCTTTTACTGTAAAGCTTACCACATCTCCCGCTTTCAACAGCAGGTCGCCTTCAGGGAATGTTTCAATGCGCTCGATGGACAGGGTCTTTACCGGTTCGGCAGGCGCTGCCTTTGTATAACTGTAACTGATCGTTTTACTGGTTTCCCTACCGTTTCCTCTTGCTTTAATGGTAAAACTGGTATCTCCCTGTGACAGGTTTAGTTCAAGTGCAAAAGCACCGGTTGAATAAACTTTCACCGGTTGATCATTGATGCTCACTGTACAGGTGGTGCAGGTACTGCCAATGATGAATTGCCTGGAATACCCCACTGCATTTGCCTGCCTGTAAGGATTCACCAGTTTAATAAATGGTTGGCCCTCCTGCGAAAAAGCCATCCAAGGCATCAAAAATATATTCATTAACAACAGCCATTTCATACAGGCAAGTTAAACAGAAAACCTGCTATGAGTATCATAAAAACAGGAGCTGCCAGGAGTAATTGGCGGCTAAACGATACACTTACTAATTCCAGGATAACGTCGCATTTCAATTAAACCACCTGGGCACCGGCTTTTAGTAAACCAACTGCGTGTTAAGGCCTGCAAAGTATCCACTTTTGCTCCCCTTTTTCCAATGCCCTTTTTTAATAAATATCCATTGGATATTCATATACACATTACATTTGTCGCTGAAAACCCTGTTACAACTGAGATGAAACCTCTTAAACCCTTACTACTGGCAGTCACTGTTTGCCTGTCCAGCGTGGCAATGTTGTTTGCACAATCATCGTTCAACTACCAGCCGGTAAAGGATGATTCCATCGAACTGCTAAAGCTGCAAAAGGCCATCAGGGTACAGTTTGAAAAAGACAGCCTTACCATCAGCGGTGAAAACAAAAAATACATCCTTGCCATTTACAAAGATCGTTTTGATGAGATCAACGGGATATTTGAGGACAAAGAGCCCATTGCCGCAGCAACCGCCAACTCCTATCTTACCGGTATCGCCAATGAAGTGATCAGCAAAAACCCCGAGCTCAGTAAGCTGGCTCCCAGGATATTTTTCAGCCGGGCATACTGGCCCAATGCCTACAGTACCGGAGAAGGCACTATTGTATTTAACATCGACCTCTTTGTAAAACTGCAAAATGAAAGCCAGGTGGCCTTTGTACTCTGTCATGAGTTGGCGCACCTCTATCTTGACCATAGCAACAAAAAAATCAGCAAATACATCAACACTGTTTATTCTGATGATTTCCAGAAAAAACTACAGGAGCTGAAGAAACAGCAGTATGATAAAAAATCAGAACTGGATAAACTGGAAATGGGTATTGCCTTTAAAAGCTTTCGCCACAGTCGTGATTTTGAAAGCGAAGCAGATTCTGTTGGCCTCAAATTTTTGAAAAATACCCGCTACGATTGCAAAGAAACGCTTAGCTGCCTTGCATTGCTTGATGGCATCGATGAAGAAAAACTTGATTTCAGCGTTCAGCTACCCAGGGTTTTTTCTTTCAGTGAATTTCCATTTAAAAAAAGATGGATCGAGAAGGAAGCAGCCTTTTTTGGCGTTACTGCCGACAATAAAGAAACCAAACCCATTGATGACTCTTTAAAAACACACCCCGATTGCAAAGTGCGGATCAAAACCCTCACTCCCTTATTTGACCGGCTTCAACTCAAGGGTGGCCAGCAGTTTGTTCAGGACCAGCAGTTATTCAACCAACTGCAGCAGCAGTTTTCTTTTGAAGAAGCCAATTATTGTTTTACAAAAAAAAATGTATCAAAATGTCTTTTCAACGCCATTCGTTTGCTGGAGCAATTTCCGGGCAATGCTTACCTGGTAACGCTTACCGGTAAATGCTTCAATGAGTTTTATGAAAAACAAAAAAGTCATCACCTCAATAATATAGTTGAACTGCCCTCACCCTATAAAGAGAAAAATTACAACACGCTGCTGGAGTTTATCAATCGTCTTTCATTGACAGATGTCAGCAAACTTGGATATTTTTTCATGAAACAACACGCCGGTGCTTTTGCCGGCAATGCCGATTTTGATAAAGTATTTGAGCAAAGCAAAAACAACTTCGAAGAAGCAACCCGAAATTAATAACAATACAATTCAACCAAATCAACATGAGAAAAAAAATAACCCTTTTATTAGTGATCCTGGCAAGCTGCTGTTTACACATGCAGGCGCAGAACAAGATCAGTTTTGAAAATGTACGTCAAACCTATATCCGCAACTCCGGCCAGATCATGGACGGTGAAGAGCTGAAAGGATATTTTACTTTTTATGTAACTGATAAAAAAGACAGGAATACAAATGCTTATTCGATCCAGATCTTAGACAACAACCTCAACAAGGTGAAGGAAATTGAATTTGAAGATGATAAAAATATTATTGTGCTGGAAAGCAGTTACAATGTCAATTCTATCATGTTCCTTTTTTACAACGCCAAAGAAAAAACACTTGAGTACCGAACCTATAATTTTGAAGGTAAAGTAAAAAGCACTTATACCAAGGACCTCACGAGCAGGACAAAAATGCTGATTGAATCTACGTATGGCACCAAATCGGAGGCAGGACAGAACGAAGCGATCTTTAGTGTGGGAAACTTTGGCTTCACTACCGTTATACCTGTAAAGGAAGGAAAATACTACAGCTATGAAGTAAATTTCTTTTTTACAGACCGTAAAAAACAATGGACTTTTGAAGCAGCCGAAGAGCAGGAAGATAAATTTTCCAGCGCCCTCTATCTTGGTGCAACAGATTCACTGGTGGTGTATGAAGTAATCAAACAAAAAAGACTGATGAGCAGGGAGGCACACTCCTGGCTCCTGGGCTTAAACATATTCACTGGTAAAAAGCAATTTGAGGTTCCCACAGAAGCAGAGGATTATAAATTTTTTCCGATGAATATCGTACCGCTGGCAGGTCAATCGGAATTTATGCTGCTGGGCACTTATTATGAACCTGATGGCAGGGTGGCAAAAGATGCAAGCCTTGGTTTGGCTTCCTGGAAATTTAATACCGCAGGCAAAATAGTTTCTAAAAAATATAACTCCTGGGATGGGCCCATTGGCAAATACCTGCCCACCAATGCAAAAGGAAGGGTTAGTGATGTTGGATACATTTATTTCCACAAAGTGCTGCAAACCGAAGATGGAAAATTCTTTGCCGTGGGTGAAGGCTACAAAAAAGTAGTAAGCGGTATGGGTGTTGCCGCCGGCGTATTAAGTGCCGTGGGCGGTGGAAGTTCCGGCATGAGTATGATGAAGCTGAAAGTGACCGATATGATACTGCTGCAGTTTGATGAACAGTTTGATATAAAGAATGCAACAATTTATGAAAAGAACAGCAACTCGGTGGAAATGCCGGCTGGCGCCAGTTACCTCACCCCGCACACCATGGCATTGATTGCTAAAAGCTACAAAGCTTTTGACTACGACTTTACCCAAACTGATAAATTTCACACCCGCTTTTCAGTTGGTTATTCTGATTATGTAAAGGATGATGATTTTAAAGGACGCACGTTTAACACCATTAGCTATGCAGACGGGAAAGTGACAACCGATAAAATAAATCTCACCAACAATAAAGCCACCTGGATGAGGGTATTCCCGGCGAAGGCAGGTTTTATCATGATAATGGAATACTTCAAAAAAGCAAAAACCATAGATGTAAGATTAGAAAAACTGAATTAAAAAAACAGCTCATTACAAATATAAAAAAAGCGTCCGCGTTAGTTTCGCGGACGCTTTTTATTTCACAGGGAAATATGGTTAGAATGCGTATTTGCCATCAGCGATCAACCTGTCGGCGATCCTTCTGCGGGCATCTTTGCTGTTGAAAGGCGCTGTTTTGGTAAAGCGTTTCAGGCCCAATAACATCATCCTCAATTCATCGCCATCTGCAAATGCATTGATGGCTCCTTTCCCTGCTTTATTTGCTTTATCCACTGCATCGTTGAGGTAGCACCGCATCATGTCGATGTATACCTGGCTGGCGGCCTCACCGTTTTTATCCACCATCTTCATTACCCTCAACAAAGTGCTCTCCGCCACAAAGGTTTCTATCGCCATATCGGCGATGTTCATCAGTATCTCCTGTTCATCGCTGATCTTCATCATTAGTTTTTGTACAGCAGCGCCGGCCACCATCAATATCGCTTTCTTCATATTCACGATCGCCTTTCTTTCCGGAGCGAATGCGCTTTCATCGTCATTGCCAAAATCAGGAATGCTCATCAGTTCTTTGGATACCGCCATGGCAGGCCCCATCAGGTCAAGCTTTCCCTTCATTGCTCTTTTTAAGATCATGTCAACCGTTAGCAGGCGGTTGATCTCGTTGGTACCCTCATAAATGCGGTTGATGCGGCTGTCGCGGTATGCACGGCTGATCATGTATTCATCGCTAAAGCCATTACCTCCAAACACCTGCACGCCTTCGTCCACAATAAAATCCAGCACTTCGCTGCCATGCACTTTTAATATGGCCCATTCCACAGCAAACTCTTCAGCAGCGCCCAGCAAGGCTTCATTAAAGGGCTTGCCGGCATTTACCAGTTCCACTTCTTTGTTATCGATCCATTTGCTGGTGCGGTACAAGGCGCTTTCGCCTGAGAAAATTCTTATGGCGCCTTCGGCCAGTTTGTGTTTGATAGCGCCGAAATTGGCAATCGCAGTTTTAAACTGCTCTCTCGTTTTGGCATAATCAACCGTGCCTGACAATGCCATCTTACTGCCACCAATGGCCGCTGCACATAATTTCAGGCGGCCGATATTTAATATATTGAAAGCAATGATATGCCCTTTACCCACTTCGCCGAGCAAATTTTCAACCGGCACTTTGCAATCCTGGAAATATAGCTGCACAGTGGATGATCCCTTGATACCCATCTTGTGTTCTTCCTGTCCCTGCGTAAATCCTTCAAAGCCCCTTTCAACAATAAAAGCAGAAAATTTATCGCCATCAATTTTTGCAAATACGGTGTACACATCTGCAAAACCTCCATTAGTGATCCAGCACTTCTGCCCATTGAGTACATAATGCTTTCCATCAGCACTCAACACGGCTGTTGTTTTTGCGCCCAATGCATCACTGCCGCTGTTCGGTTCTGTTAGTCCGTAAGCGCCCTTCCATTCACCGGTGGTTAGTTTCGGAATGTATTTTTGTTTCTGTTCTTCCGTTCCGAAATACAAAATAGGAAGTGTACCAATGCCCGTATGGGCTGCTATCGCCACGCTGAACGAGTAACCGCCACCCAGGCCTTCATTCACCAGTGTTGAGGTAATAAAATCTTTTCCCAGTCCGCCGTAAGCCTCTGGTATGGCGGCTCCCAGCAATCCCTGTTCGCCAGCTTTTTCCATCAGCGAGGGCATAAGGCCAGGCTCCATTTTGTCAATACGGTCAACAATGGGCAGTACTTCTGATGATAAAAACTGTAAACACATGTCTTTCACCATCTGCTGCTCTTCGTTAAAATCTTCCGGCGTAAAACTGTCGAAAGCATTGCTTTCTTTGATCAGCCATTCACCACCTTTGAGCGATGTGGCGGTTGGAGTAGTTGTATTCATAAAATGTTTTTTTAAACCGGTTCAATTGA
>CAYVLT010000016.1:0-31488 GCA_964452405.1 uncultured Ferruginibacter sp. | reverse complement strand
ATCTCCGGCATCTGCAGGTCGCCAAACAAGGTATTGCTGGTGCTGGCTGATTGAGCCTGGAATACATGTCCAAACTTGATGATCTTTTCCAGCGATTGTGCATCGCCGGGAGCGGTATAAAAATACTGGGCACGTGTGAGTTCCTTAAAGCAATCGAATGCACCGGAATACACGAGACTTTCAAGTGATTTTTTACTCACTGCCCGCTGGTTAACCCTTTTCACGAGGTCGAAGATATTGTTGTAGTGCCCATGTTTACCGCGTTCTTCAATGATGTTTTCGATGGCGTTTTCACCCACACCTTTCAACCCGCTGAAGCCAAACCTGATCTCACCTTTTTTATTCACCGCAAAGCCGCTCTGTGATTCATTGATATCAGGGCCGAGCACTTTTAATCCCATGCGTTTACACTCTTCCATAAAAAAGGTGATCTTATCAATGCTGCCGGCATGATTGAGCACGGCTGCCATATACTCGCTGGGGTAATGCGCTTTAAGGTAGGCTGTTTGGTAAGCCACAAAAGCATAACAGGTGGAATGCGATTTGTTGAAAGCGTATTGCGCAAAGGCTTCCCAGTCGGTCCAGATTTTTTCAAGCTTATCTGCCGGGTGCCCTTTTTTTGAAGCGCCTTCCACAAATTTCACTTTCATCTTATTCAGTACCGCAATCTGTTTTTTACCCATTGCTTTACGCAGTACATCCGCATCACCCTTGCTGAAACCTGCGAGTTTTTGACTGAGCAACATCACCTGTTCCTGGTACACCGTAATGCCGTAGGTATCTTTAAGGTATTCTTCCATATCGGGCAGGTCGTAGGTAACCTGCTTTTTTCCATGCTTACGATCGATGAACTCGGGGATGTAGGCAATTGGTCCCGGGCGATACAAGGCATTCATTGCAATGAGGTCATCAAACTTATCGGGCTTTAACTCACGCAGGTATTTCTGCATGCCCACACTTTCAAACTGGAAGGTGGCGTTGGTATCCCCGTGTTGATACAACTGGTAAGTTTTTTCATCATCCAGCGGAATGTCATCAATAGAAATTTCCACACCATGATTTTGCCGGATGAGGCCCAGGGCGGTTTTTAAAATGCTGAGTGTTTTTAAACCGAGAAAGTCCATCTTAATAACGCCGGCTTCCTCAATCACACTACCCTCGATCTGCGTAAGCCATAATTCAGACTCTTTGGAAGTAGCCACCGGGATGAGATCGGTAAGATCTTTAGGGGCGATGATGATGCCGGCCGCGTGGATACCGGTATTGCGAACGGAGCCTTCGAGTATTTCTGCTTCGTGGAGTATCTTGCCGAGCAGGTCGGTACCCTTATAAATGTCCCGCAGTTTTTTTACATTCTCCACATCATCCGGTTGCAACTGCTCTTTGTCCTCCAGCGATTTTTCTCCTTCTTTCGCTTCTTTACTGCTGATGGGCGCCTGCAGTAAACGACGCAGGCTTACACCTGGTTTTTCAGGTACGAGTTTGGAGAGGGCACGACTTTCAGCCAGTGGAAGATCCATTACCCGGGCCACATCCGCAATGCTTGATTTGGCTGCCATGGTACCATAGGTGATGATTTGTGCCACCTGGTTTTTACCGTATTTCTGCACCACATAATCAATCACCCGCTGGCGGCCATCGTCGTCAAAATCGGTATCAATATCCGGCATGCTCTTACGTTCGGGATTTAAGAACCTTTCGAACAGCAGGTTGTATTTGATGGGATCGATATTGGTGATGCCGATGCAGTAAGCCACCACGCTGCCCGCTGCCGAACCACGACCGGGTCCTACAAACACACCCATATCCCTTCCGGCCTTTATAAAATCACCTACAATAAGAAAGTAACCGGCAAAGCCCATGTCGCGTATTACGCCAAGTTCGAAATTGATGCGTTCTTCAATTTCGGGCGTAAATATTTTGTAGCGTTCTTTGGCGCCTGCCCAGGTGATGCTTTCGAGGTATTCATCCTGCGTTTTAAAATTGGAAGGCACCACAAAGTTGGGCAGCAGGATATCCCGCTTCAGATCGAGCAACTGTATTTTATCAACGATCTCGTTGGTATTGTCAATGGCTTCAGGCAGGTCTTCAAACACTTTTATCATTTCCTCGGTCTTCTTTAAGAAGAACTGGTCGTTGGGAAATGCAAACCGTTTGTTCTTGGTCATTACATCGTCATCGCTAAATTCCCGCATGGCCGGTGTTGCCTGCTTTTCGCCGGTGTTGATGCAGAGGAGGATATCGTGCGCATTAAAATCTTTTTGATCAACATAGTGACTGTCGTTACTGGCGATCACTTTTACATTGTATTTTTTAGCAAAGCGCAGCAACACTTCATTTACCTTATCCTGTTCGGGCATGCCATGGCGCTGCAGCTCCACGTAATAATCCTGCTGAAAAATATTGAGCCACCATTTGAATTCATTCTCGCCTTCGGCCTCTCCATGTTTTAAAATGGTTTGCGGCACCAGGGCCCCGAGGCAGCAGGTGGTGGCAATGAGTCCTTCGTGGTGTTTATGAATAAGTTCCTTATCGATGCGGGGATACTTGCTGTACATCCCTTCAATAAAACCGAGGGAGGTAAGTTTTACAAGGTTTTTATAACCCACATCATTTTTTGCCAGCAGTATCTGGTGATGGCGGGGATCTTTTTCGTCTTTATTGAAGTTTTTGCGATGGCGGTCTTTCGTGATATAGAATTCGCAGCCCACCACCGGTTTTATTTTTAAAGAGCCGTCGTCGTTTTTATGATTGTATGCTTCTTTCACAAATTCGAATACACCAAACATATTACCATGGTCGCTGATGGCCAACGCGGGCATACCATCTGCAATGGCTTTTTTGTAAGGTTTTTAATGGAGGCGGCGCCATCGAGCAGGGAAAACTGGGTATGTACGTGCAGGTGTGAAAACTTCATAACGAACACTGCCGCGGGGCAGCAACATTTTGTGGTACTCGTAAAATTGATGAAACTCAAATGTACGATGCCCTCAAAGTTTTCAGGAATAATACGCTGATAAATTATGCACAGGTATGGAATAGTTTTCACCGGGTAGTGATTTGCGAATTAAATGTTGCCGGCCACGCCGGATAGCAGCGGTCACCCCGGTGAAGCCCCGGGCAGCAGGGCCCGTGCCGGCGTAAAAGCGGATAGCCGGGCGGGTGATGAATGGCTGAGGGTATGCCCCCGTGCCAACATTAACAAACAATAAACAGGTAAGTGCTTCGTTCTCAATACAAACTATCTATCAACGCTTTAAAAAATACGGATAAAGGCTTGCATTGTTGGCATGTAGGTGTTAATTTTGCGGCCAACCGAAGAAACCAAATTTTTAATAGTTTGTAGGACAGGATTCAAAGAAGATTACAGTTACTAAACTCCAGAAGAAGACCTAACAGATGAATCAATAACACAAGACAGCGTCGTACATGCGTGTAAATGCATTTTTACGTATGAAAAACTTGTTTGTTGTTGCTGTTGCCACAGGCATTTTTGCAGGAACATCTTTTACCGCGAAAGCGCAAACGAATGTAAACCTTGAACGATTGAACGGGCAGGGAAAAGCGGGCAATGCGCCCCGGTTTATCAATAATATTGAAATTACGCCCGACCGGGCAGAGGCTGATAATGATGGTACTGACGAGATCGTGATGACGGGTGCGATGCCAGTAAAGCAGGCTGCGTATAAGAACAGCAGTGCGCCACTGGCAAAAAAAGCAGGCACAGCCTCCAAAGCGATAGAAAAATGCAATGCGCTGCAGTTTAAGTATGCAATGATGCTGGATGTGGAAGTGGAAGCGATCACCAACATCGACCTCTATAATTTTATTGACGAATGGTGGGCTACCCGTTACCGTTATGGCGGCACAGATAAAAGCGGGATTGATTGCAGCGCCTTCACTGAGAAGCTGGCCCAGGAGGTGTTTAATGAGAGTTTGCCACGAACAGCGAGGGAGCAGTTTAAGGTGTGCGATATGGTGGCCAATGAAGACCTGCAGGAAGGCGACCTGGTATTTTTTAACACGAGGGGTGGGGTGAGTCATGTTGGTTTGTACCTGGGTAACAATTATTTTGTACACAGCAGTACCAGCGGAGGTGTAACCATCAGCAGTCTCACCGATGACTATTATAGCCGTAAATTTTTAGGTGGTGGCAGGGTAAAGAAGAGTTAACGGTGCGGCATGCACGAAAATAACCGGGAGCATTTTGTGCTCCTTTTTTTTGCTTTTTTTTGCGCAGGGTTGCGAAATGGGAAGCAGGCAGGGCTACAGCCTTGATCAGTGTTGGGGCTGGCGGTAAAAAGGGATTACAATTACTAATGAATTGCCTGCCTTTGTTTGGCCGGAAACAGTTACTTTTACCAGCAAAGTATTGTTGAAAAATGCTTTAACCCAACCTTTATGAGAAAGTATTTAACCCTTTTCTTGTTTGCCTTCATTTATCAGCCAATTTCAGCCCAAACATTTGTGCCAGGCGGCACGGTAAGCGGTACCTGGACGCGGGCCGGCGCTCCCTATTTTATCCAGGGAAACATATTGGTAGCCGATGGCACCCAGTTAACGATTGAACCTGGTGTTACGGTTAACTTCCAGGGAGGTTATAAACTGCAGGTAAGTGGCCGTTTGATTGCTGCAGGCACGGCGGCTGACAGCATTCGTTTTACCACTGCAGATACTACCACAGGCTGGCAGGGGATCAGGTTTGATAATACGCCTGCTACGAATGACAGTTCAGCGATTGCTTATTGCGCCATCCGGTATGTACGGTCGTACCAGCCGGGAGGTGGTATTTACATCCGCAATTTTTCAAAGATATCCATTATCCACAGCAGTATTGCTGGTTGTATGGTGGTGCAGTACTATGGTGGTGGTATCTATGCTGAAGCAGCGGATGTATTGATTGATCATAATAAAATATATGGCAATCATGCTGTATCGGGTGGAGGTATTTACCTGTGGGGAGGCAACCCCGTAGTGACCAATAATGATATTTCCTACAACGACGACTACCAGCCGTCGCCCGGTATCGGCGAACCTGGCCAGGACCCGGATGCAGGAGGTGGTGGTATCAGTGTGTGGAATATTTCCACTTCAACACAGATTTTCAATAATACGATCACGCACAACAGCTGCCTGAGGGGCGGTGGCCTGTATATTGACCAGGGAGGACATTCCATTCATGATAACATAGTAAATTATAACCGGGCCGAACAAGGTGGCGGCATTTATAGTGATGGCGATAACCACCTGGTTAACAATACCGTGTCGTTCAATACCGCCCTGGTAGAAGGTGGCGGCATGTATGCCAGGGGGAGTTTTACCCTTAACGGGAACAGGTATATAGGTAATACGGCATCAAAAAATGGCGGGGGAATAGCAATTAACGGTAGTGCTGGCGACGCTGCCATCATTTCAAATAACCTTGTCGCCAACAATTCATTGACTGCAGCACCAGATGCGCCTTACCAGGGTGGAGGAGGATTACTGTTTGTAAACCTTGGAACAAACTGTCACTGTTTTGGGAATGTAATTGTCAATAACAGTGCTACCAATGGCGGAGGAATATTATGTTATAACGCCGGCCTCACATGTGATAACAATACCATTGCCAATAACAGTGCAGTAAAAGGAGGAGCACTCTATTGCTACAGTTCTTCTCCTGTGCTGCTCAACGGGCTGCTCAGGGGCAACACGGCCTCTGCAAATGGGGCACAGATTTTTTTACAGGATGAATCAAGTGATCCCGGAATCGGTTACAGTAATGTGGCGGGTGGTGCTGCGGCCATTGATGCCAACGGTAATTTTTATACGGGCGTTTATCAAAATAATACGGATGTGGATGCCTTGTTTACTGCTCCGTCGGCGGGCAGCGGCGCCACCTTTGATGGTGCTGCAGCCAACTGGAGTTTACAAAATGCATCCACCTCCATCAATGCAGGTAAGCCCAATACAATATACCCTTCCACCGATTATGCCGGCAACATCCGTGTTGTTAACGGACTTATTGACCAGGGTGCGATAGAAAACCAAATGGCCATCGCCCCAACTGCAACGGTATCTGGTGGCGGCATTGTTTGCGATGGAGTTCCTTTACCGCCGGTGGTTTTCAACTTTACCTACGGTACTTTCCCATTCACCCTGCAATACAGCATTGATGGAGTTGTTCAGCCTGCTGTCAGCGGCATTACAAGTTTGGAGTACACGATACCCCATGCCATGCCCGGCGTGTACAGGGTTACCGCTGTAACAGATCCACTTTCGACCGGGATAGGAATTGACAGTGCTGTGGTGACGGTGATAAAACCAGTCGCAGCATTTATGGTAAATGATTCGCTCCAATGCCTGGAAAGCAATCTCTTTGTTTTTTCAAGTACCTCCACTGCCGACGGCAGCAATATCAATTCATTTAACTGGACTTTTGGGGACGATTCAACCGCAACCGCTATTGCAAACCCCGGTCACCGTTATAATGCCGCAGGTAATTACCGGGTAAAACTGGTTATCAATACGCAGCAAGGATGCACTGATTCGGTCACCCAAACAGTATCGGTTGCAGCTTTGGCAGTAAACCTGCTGCAGGATACAATACGAACTTATTTAGACAGCGTGGTGCTGGATGCAGGAAGCGGTTTCGCAACCTATCAATGGAGTACCGGTGCCGTTACCCAAAACATCACAATACGCAACAGTGGCTGGTACAGGGTTACCGTTACCAATGCGCTTGGTTGTGCTGCTACGGACAGCAGTTATATTGAATTGAGAAAAAAGCAAACCTTGTTCATTGATAAAATGACGGGCCTGTGTTCGGCAACATCCTTTGCCTTAGGTGTGAGAACAAAAAATATCCGAAATGTAGCTGGCATGCAGGGATCCATCCGCTGGGATCCGGGTAAAATAACATTGGATTCAATCAGCTATAATACCGGCATTCCTTCCGGGTTTACCGCGACAGACCTTAATATTTCCAACAGCAGCAACGGGTATCTTACCTATTCCTGGAATGATAATACTTTAAATGGGCTCACCACTGCAGATAGTACTGCACTATTCAATATGTGGTTCAGCAAGCCCGTTGAATCGCCAGCCACTGTTACAAATGTGGTCTTTAGTTCAACGCCAACCGCCCTCGAAATTGATACCCTGAACACCAGCACCCATTTACCGGTGATCACCACTGAAACGGATTACCAGCTGGGTTCAGCAGGTTTTTTAGCAGGGGCCAAAGATGCCGGTGTTGAGCTTGGAAATTGCGACAGCGTGGTGTACAACAACACTGTTTATTACGATAGCACAACGGTATATGATACACTAAAATACGCCGGCACCGGTTGCGACAGTGTTCGCAGAACGATCCACATCAGCGTGTACCATAATGTAACGCCAACGGTTACACTGGGAGTTGCTGTGCCGGATATCATGAGCGGCAGTCCTGCGTTTTTTACCGCCACTGTTTTGTACGGCGGGGATCAGCCAACTATTCAATGGTATAAAAACGGCGGGTTGATACCAGGCGTAAACGGGCTTACCTACAGCACCACAGATATTGCTGCCGATGACAGTATATACGTGGTATTGAAAAGCAGCCTGCCGTGTGCAACTGATTCCGTTGTGCAGTCAAATACGATCATCATGAAAGTGCATTACCTGGTAGGTGGCAGGATAAAGAACCCCATCGGTGGACCAGTACGACAACCAACCGTAGATATTACAGGTCATTTTAGTTTAACCCTACCGGTGGAACCATCCGGGAATTATTCGATCAGCCTGCCCGGCGGTGCGCTTAACTATGTGTTGAAGCCATCTAAAACAAATGATGTAAACAGGACAAATGGAGTGTCAACACTTGACGTTGCGCTTATTCAGAACCATATCTTAAACAACTCGCTGTTTACTTCCCCATACCAGTTTATTGCAGCCGATGTAAACAGGAGCAATACGGTAACGTCAATCGATATCCTGTTTATCAAACGACTTATACTGGGCATTGATAACAATTTTCCGGGCGGCAGCCTGTGGACCTTTGTAGACACTACAGGCCTTGACCCGGCATCGCCATTACCCTATAAGGACAGTATCACTATTAATGGACTGTTCAGGGACAGTACAGCACTGAATTTTATCGGTGTGAAACTGGGAGACGTAAATTTTGACTATAACGCAGCACTTGCCAGGCCGGCCCAACCTGCAACAGCGCCGGTGATTTTTTATTACAATGATACCAGGTCAGAAAAAGATGAATTGATCAGGATCCCGGTGAGGGTAAGGAATTTCAGTAACATACTGGGTATCCAGTTTACGCTGAATTTTAACGCGGCTGCATTGCAGTTTGCAGGTATTGAAAACAACAGGCTTAACATGCAATATGCCACCAACCATACAGGTGACGGTAATATTTCTTTTTTATGGAACGATGATCATAATAAGACTGCCACTATCAATAATGACGATGTGTTGATGGAACTGCTGTTTAAACGTGTTGCTGATTTTACTGAAGAGGACATTACTGTGAGCTCGGCAATTACAGATGCCCAGGCCTGGGATGGTAATTTACAGCCACATACTGTAGAGAAAACAGGTGGTAAAATCATTGCCGGTGCGCCCAATGCTCCTGTTACTACGGAATCATTTACGGTAACGCCGAATCCTACAACCGGAACGATTCAGCTTACGCTTCATTTAAAGGAGCATAAAAAAATAGGCATCAGCCTGGTGGATGCTTCCGGCAAAACTGTGTTCATCCGTAACCTGAATGGATCAACAGGTACCAGTACCATCACCCTGAATATAAAGGATCAGCAACCGGTGCCGGCAGGAGTTTATTCGATTCATTTAACCGGCATGGACGCCGTGAACCGGCAACAATTATTGATGGTGAAATAATGAACTGAGAAGCTAATATTACGAGGATGAAAATGATCAGTAGAAAATTTTTTTTGTTGTTGCTTCTGTTACAGGTTTTGAAACTGCAGGCCCAGAAAACACTTTTCCTCGACAGGCAGGAGTACAGTTGCGCAGGTAGTTTTAATATTGCCCTTCGTGCTAAATCCATCAGCAACGTAGTGGCCATCCAGGGCAGTGTTGTATGGGATACATCGGTGTTGAAATATACAGGTATCAATTTCGGCAATGCAGCAATTGCACTTGGTAGTTCAAATGTAAACCTGCTGTCGACTGCGAACGGGCAGATGAGCTTTTTGTGGTTTGATGAAAATCTGCAAGGACAATCTGTGGCAGACAGTACCGCATTATTTACCCTCAGTTTTACCCCGAATGGAACGGGTAAGGGAAAGGGCTTCATCAATTTTTCCGGTACTCCCACTTCACTTGAAATAGATACGCTTGCCGCCGGGGGGCTTCCGGTAAATGACCAGTCAGCCATGTTTAACAACGGGTATATTATTACGCCCACTGCCTATCATTTTGTCGGGTCGGGCAACTGGAGTACAACCTCCAACTGGAGCAATCATGAACTGCCTCCGGCTGTATTGCCTGCCTGCTCCGAAATAATTATAGAGCCTGCCGGTGCCGGTCAATGTTTACTCGATCTGCCACAGGCATTGTCTGCCGGCGCCAGGCTCACAGTGGTGCCCGGAAAAAACTTAACAGTGATGGGAAATCTTATCATCCGGTAGTGAAGGCAGCCTCACTATCATTTTCGCAGGCGTGCACGTTTCAACACGGTTAACCAGATGGGCATGATATCAGCCGATAGATTCAACCACAACGTACCTGAAATGTATAACAATAAAAAGCAACTGCTTCGCACCACGATCCAGGTAAAGCCCCTGTATTGGTCAAACAGTTCATAACAGATCACATAACAGGCTATGCCCAGCAACAGGGTATAGAGTGATTGTTTTGTAAATGGTTGAAAATTGTATTTTGTTTTCAGGAACCAGTAACGGATGCTGTTGTAAATAGTAAAGGAGATGAGGTTAGCGATGGCAGGCCCCAGGATGCCGTACCAATATTTGGTAAGTACATAGTTGAGCGGCAGGGTGATAAGTAACAATGCAATGCCTGTAATGAATTCAAAACGCCAGCGGGTGGAGGTGGCGATGATCTGGCTGCTTACACCGGTGCCCATATCGATGATGCGGTACAACCCGATGTAAAAAAATATCCAGCGGGCATCGAGGTAACCTTTCTGCATTTTGAAGGTAAACACGCCGTCGGAGAAATTGAGCCAGATCAGTGCAAACATGGCCACGGAAAAAATCAACTGGTTAATGGATGATTGCTTATAAATGCGTTCAATCCGGCTCATGTCCTTATCCTTCCAGGCCTGCGAAAGCGCTGCGATTGAAGATGAAATGATACCCCTTTGCGGGGCCTGTATCAGGCTGGCGATGTTTTGCGCCAGTGAATAAACTGCAACTGCGGCAAGTCCTTCTTTTACCACGGCCGCTATCACCAGCGAATCAAATACCAGCGAAATGTTCAGCACCAGCGCTGCTCCGTAGATGAAGGAAATAAAGATGAGTATCTTTTTAAGAAACTTACGGGTTACAATGCTGGGAGTAAGTGTAAAATGAATGTAGCCCTTACTAAAAAGGTAAATGAGCAGGAACAGGGCAATGCCAAGGTAAGTAAAGGAATATATTTTGATGAACAGGTCAAAGCTTGAAAGCAGGCCGGCAAAGGTGAGTACGATGAGTATGGTGGTAAAAAGCCTGAACTGCACTTCCCGCAAAAAATTAGTGAGTACCGATTCTTTTAACTGCCAGGCATAACTTTCCAGGATACTGTAAAAAGTAAGTCCCAGGCCAAAAGGAAATATCCAGTAATAGTATTGAATCAGTTCGGGTGAGTATCCGAATTTGCGGATCACGAGATCGCGGAAATAAAAACCGCCCAATGCCACCAGGCAAAAACCGATCAATGAAACTACCAATGCGAGGGAAAGAATATCATTTCTTTTTTTATCCAGGTTGTCGTTGTAGTAAGGATAAAATTTATAGATATAGGCCGGCATGGCCAGGTTGGCAAAAGAAAACATCAACGTGGCGATCGCTATAAAAATACCGGTTAACCCATACTGTTCCTTAGTAAAGCCTCCTTCTTTTGTAAAAAGATAGGTATTGATAAAACCCAGCGCAAAGCCGCCATATACCATTACCGATGAAATAATACTCTGCCTTCTGATCTGGCTCATGCTGTAGTTTGCGGCAATTTACTCCACCTTTTTTGTAATGATGTAAAAATCTGGCGGTACTGAAAAGCTGCTGTCGCCTTCAGGATACAGGCGCAGCGTTTGCCAGTTGGTAGTAGGTTTGATCCAGCGGCTGCCTTTAAAATTTATTTTTAATGGCAATGTAAAACCTTTGATACAGTTTGTGTACCGGTACTGAAGGTTGTATCCATTCAACCGGTACTACAGCACCGGCACCTGCGTGGTTTGCAGGTATTGTTGAAAAACCTTGTCAAAGTTGATGCCCGAAACCCTGTTGATATATTGCTGCACCTGGCGGCCGGTAACCGTTTGATGATAAAATGTTTTATTCAGTCCCCTCAGTATTTTCCTGAACAGGCTGTCGTTGTTGATCACCTGGCGGATAGTATGAATCATGTTGGCAGCTTTGTCGTACATATCGCCGCTGCCTTCATTGTTTACACCATACTCACCAATGATGGGCCGGTCGTTTTTGATATTTTTTCTTTGCCCGATGATGTAGGCGCTGCCGGCCGCTTTGCCATAGTAGAACTCGGTGAAAAGGGTTTCACTATAACAGGTAAATCCTTCATGCACCCACATATCTGCAATGTCGTTGCTGGTGATGTTATTACCAAACCATTCATGGCCGCTTTCATGCACGATGATAAAATCCCATTTAAGGCCCCAGCCGCTGGCACTCCGGTCGGAGCCCTTGTATCCGTTAAGGTAGCCGTTACCGTAAGCAATGGCACTCTGGTGTTCCATCCCCAGGTGCGGCGCTTCCACGATCTTATACCCGTCTTTGTAAAAAGGATAGGGGCCAAACCAGTATTCCAGTGCCTTCATCATTTTCGGCACATCTTTGAATTGTTCCTTCGCCCTTTGCAGGTTGTATTGCAAAGGCCAGTAATCCAAATCCAATGCACCCGCTTCGCCGAGGTAGGTTTCATGGTAGTGGGCATAATCACCGATATAGGGAATCAGGTCGTAATTATTGATCGGGGATACCACGGCCCATGACCAGGTGATGGTACCATCATTGTTATTGCTTTTTTTCCTGAGGCGCCCGTTACCCACGCATTGCAGTGTATCGGGGATCGTGATGTGCAGCCCGGCACTGTCGGGTTCGTCGCTTTGCAGGTCTTTACAGGGATACCATACGCTGGCACCCAGGCCCTGGCAGGCAATGCTGATCCAGGGATGCCCGAGACTGTCGCGACGCCAGATAAGGCCACCATCCCAGGGTGGATTCACAGCCATGCGGGGTTTGCCGTGATAATAAATGGTAAGTTTCCCCGCGGAGCGATAGCCCTGCATATTGGTTGGCACCTGTAAAAAAAATGCGTTGCCATCCCTGCTGAAGTTGTTGATCCGGAACGAGCGCTTTTGTGGCAAAGGAAGACTGCGTTCCCGGGTGTATTTTTTAATGGTCTCCAATTCAATCTCAGCGCTGTCAACCTGTAATGGTTGCTGTAAGTCAACCTGTAAGACAGTGCCAGGCTTCAATACCTTAAAATCAACCTCGTTGTAGCCCCTGATACTGCTGTCGGCCAGGTTAAAGGTTACATGCAGATCATATTTTTTTACATCCCACCAGTTTCGTCCCGGTCCATTGCTGCCCCGCAGGGTATCTGCATGGGTAAAGGGTTGGGCGTTGGCAGTGCAGCAGGCACCTAACGTTAACCCGTACACTGCCAGCAGTCTTACACATCTGTTCATCCGTAACATTTTAATTCGCTAATTTAGTTTTCTTTTAAGTTACTTATGAACCACCGCTGTAATTACTGCTTTGTGTTGGTGTTGCTCCTGCTGGCAGCGGCGTTTTCAGCCTGTACCGACCATCATCACCCCGGTAAAAAAATATTTCATTACAATGAGCAAACCGGTATCGCTTCGCTGGATCCGGCTTTTGCAAAAAACCAAAGCATCATGTGGGCCATTCACCAGCTGTACAATACATTGGTGGAGGTGGATGACAGCATGCGCATACAACCTTCACTGGCAAAAAGTTGGGACATCAGCAACGATAACCTGCAATTCACCTTTCATCTCCGCACGGATGTGTACTTTCACGAGGATGTCGCCTTCACCCCATCGCACACCCGCAAACTCACCGCACAGGATGTGGTGTACAGCTTTCAGCGCATCCTCGATAAAAACACTGCGAGTCCCGGCGCCTGGATTTTCAACGACCGGGTGGATACCATTCAGCCATTCATCGCCCTTGACGATTCTACCTTTCGGTTAACATTGTTGCGCCCGTTTCAACCGGTTCTTGGTATCCTGGGCATGCAATACTGTTCCATCGTTCCACAGGAAGCCGTGAAGAAATATGGCAGCGATTTTCGTCGTCACCCGGTGGGCACCGGACCTTTTGCGCTCGTGGCCTGGGAAGAAGGACAGGCCCTGGTGTTAAAAAGAAATGATCAGTATTTTGAAAAAGACAGCAGCGGACAGTCATTGCCCTACCTCGATGGTATTAAGGTTAGTTTTTTTGAAAGCAAGGCCACAGAGTTTTTAGAGTTTCAGCAACAGCGCCTCGATTTCATCAATGATATCGACGCTTCCTTTAAAGATGAAGTGCTCACCAAAACCGGCCACCTGCGCAATGAATGGCAGGGAAAACTGCAATTGCAGAAACATCCCTATCTCAATATTGAATACCTTGGCATTTTGGTGGATACCAATAACCCACTGGTAAAACAATCGCCCCTGCGGCTGAAAAAAATCAGGCAGGCCATCAACTATGGATTCAACCGGAAAAAGATGATGTTGTACCTCCGCAACTCCATCGGCACGGCTGCGGAGAGTGGTTTTGTTCCGGCCGGGCTGCCGTCTTTTGACAGTACCATTGTTAAAGGGTATCATTACGATCCGGTGCTGGCGCGCCAACTCCTTGCGGAAGCCGGCTTTGCCAACGGGCAGGGATTGCCCGCCATCACCCTGCTTACCATACCCGTGTATGCCGACCTGGCCACTTATATCGCCAACGAATTGCAACAGGTAGGTATAGATGTGCGGGTGGAAACAGTGCAAAAAAGTTTGTTACTGGAGCAAACCTCCAAATCACAGGCTTTGTTCTTTCGCGGAAGCTGGATCGCTGATTACCCCGATGCAGAAAATTACCTCGGTGTATTTTATGGTAAAAACCCGGCACCTCCTAATTATACCTGCTACCACAACGGGCAGTTCGATTCATTATATGAAAAAGCGACGGCTGAAAAAAATGATTCGGTGCGGTATCGATTATACCGGCAGATGGACCAGTTGGTGATCAACGATGCACCGGTAGTGCCACTCTGGTACGATATGGCCATTCACCTGGTACATACCAATATCAAAGGTTTTGTGCCGAATAGTTTGAATTTACTCGAACTGCGGCACACAAGAAAAGAATGATCGCTGCCCGGTCGCAACATAAATGAATGATGTCATTTTTAAAATGCACATAGCTTATTATCGCTTCGTCCCGGATGGCTGCAGGTATTCTATCAGTGTTTTTTTAATTTATCCTTAAATACTTTTTCAAATTTCTCCAGCTTCGGCCTGATCACAAACTGGCAATAACCCTGGCCGGTATTGTTATTGTAGTAATTCTGGTGATAGTCTTCTGCAGGGTAAAATTTTACGAAGGGTTCAAGCGTGGTCACCACCGGGTTGTCCCAGGCGCCGCTTTTATTAAGGGCTTCCTTGTATTTTTCAGCGATCGCTTTCTGGCTGTCGTTATGGTAAAAGATCACGCTGCGGTATTGCGTGCCCACATCGGCACCCTGCCTGTTGAGCGTAGTGGGATCATGCACTTTCCAGAATATCTCCAGCAGCTCATCAAAGCTGATTTTTACCGGGTCATACACAATATTTAAGCATTCGGCATGGCCGGTTGTGCCGGTGCACACCTGTTTGTAAGTTGGGTTGGATACCTGTCCGCCACTATACCCGCTTGTCACTTTTATCACGCCTTCCACCTCCTGGAAGATGGCTTCGGTACACCAGAAACAACCCGTGCCAAAAGTGGCGGTATCTGTTTTTGCAGCAGTCATTGTATCGTTGTTGTCCATCATCATATTTTTTTGGTCTTTATTTTCAGCGCAGGAAAAAAGCCCTGCAAAAATTGCCACTGTTGTCAGAATTTTCTTCATCTTTATTTTGTTTACAGCAGGTGTACAAAACTACACCGCCCGGTGAATGAAACAATTTTACCTTAAATAAGTTGAGTGCTGGTCATCCGGTAGTTAATACGTTCATCAATCGCTAACCTTACAACCCAGGTATTTTATTTTGTTACCAACAGTAAAGCCCTGCTCATCATCGTTGTGTCACTCACTTGTGCGGCATACCAGCCTGCGGCCATTTGCATGGTTGCTGTTGATGACACTCATGTTCGCTTCCTGTAAAAATAAAACTGCCATGCAACCTGTAACAGTACATGCCTTCCGGCTCAAGCCGGGCCAGGATATCAGAAAAGAGATCAATGAATTCGTACAAAAAGAAGGTATCAAAGCAGGGTGGGTGGGTACCTGCGTAGGCAGTTTAACCAATTACAACATCCGCTTTGCCAACCAGCCCGAAGGCAGTATGGGCAACGGCCATTTTGAAATTGTGAGTCTCACCGGCACCGTTTCTGTAGCCGGTTCTCATCTTCACATCAGCATCAGCGACAGTACCGGTAAAACCATCGGTGGTCACCTGCTCGATGGTAATATTGTGTACACCACGGCTGAAATTGTACTGCTCAGCAGTGATGAGTATCGGTTTACCCGTGAAAAAGACGGCAGCACGCCGTGGGAAGAATTGCAGGTACAAAAAATTTATCAAGCTCAGAAAGATGAATGAAATAAAACGCATATTGAACCGGCAGCCTGAGCCACTACTTATTATTATACCGCTGCTGTTGCTGGTGATTGAAAAACTTTTTATTACGTCCTCTCCTCCGCCGGTTGATGGCTTCTTTCAACTTGATGCCTCCCTGTTGTTTTTAATGGCTTTCGCCCTGGTAATGGTGCCGTTGCTGTTACATTTCTTATTAAAAGTGTCCGGTAAATGGCAGGTTCGTTATTGCCGTCCGCACGTTTACCTAACAGCCGCGTTGATGCTGCTGTTGTTCACCGCATTTTATTCCGTTACCCCACCCGAAACACAATGGTTCCGGATGCCTGCAGAACAAAGGACGATGCGCTTTTTCTCCGGCAGTAATTTCGGCCGCTTGTTCCTGTTGGCGCTGCTGGTGCAGTTGGCATTTACAGTATATTTTCTCCGGGCTATATTTAAACGGACTGCTGCAACAGCGCCGGGTAAATAACAGCCCGCCTACGCTTACTACAGTTCGTTCAAATCAACGTACTTTTGCGCTTCAAAAATTAGTCAGTAAAAAAATCCCGGGAGGGTAGTGGCAAATGATCAGGTTTTTCCCCGATTCAGCATTGGTGCAGCTGGAATTTGAAAAAGTAAAAGCTTTGCTGGCGGAGCATTGCCGTACCCTTCATGCAAAGGAAAAAGCAGAACAGCTGCGCATCCACACCAAAAAAGAATATATAGAAACTGCACTGCAGCAAACCAATGAATACAAGCTGCTGCTGATGGGCGGTCAATATTTTCCCAACGATTTTACGCACAATATCAGCAAGGAATTAAAGCTGTTGTCGATACCCGGCGCCGTGTTAAGCGGTGAGCAGTTTTTGCTGGTAAAAAAGCTCGCCGACAATACCGGTAATATTTTCCGCTGGTTCGATAACGAGCGCCGAATTGCTTACCCGGCACTTACAAAAGTGTTGGAGGACAGCTATTATGAAAAAACGGTAAACGAACTGATCACGGATGTGCTGGATGAAACCGGCCAGGTAAAAGATGATGCCAGCGAAGCCCTGGGGGCCATCCGCATGAACCTCTTCCGCAAAAGGAATGAATTGCGCCGGGTGTTCGACAAAATCGTTGCCAGGCTCAACAAGCAGGGCTATCTTGCCGATATAGAAGAGAGTTTCATGAATGGCCGGCGGGTGTTGGCAGTGTTCGCCGAACAAAAGCGCATGATCAAAGGCGTGTTGCATGGCGAAAGCGATAGCCGGCGCACCACTTTCATTGAGCCGGAGGAAACAACAGAACTTAACAACGAAATATTTTCGCTGGAGCACGAGGAAGAAAGGGAAGTGTATAAAATATTACGGCAGCTCACCCAACAGCTAAGCGTGTATGCGTCTCTGTTAAAAGGGTATTTTTCCATTGCAGGTGAATTTGATTTTATACTGGCCAAGGCCAAACTTGCGGTTGCGGTAGGCGGCAATTACCCGCAGTTGTACGACAAAGCTCATATCAGGCTCATCAATGCCTGTCATCCGTTATTGTTGCTGTACAACCAGCGCAACAACAAGCCTACCATTCCCATTGATTTATCGCTGAACGACAAAAACCGCATCCTGGTGATCAGCGGTCCCAATGCAGGTGGTAAAACGGTTACATTAAAAACGGTGGGATTGCTGCAACTGATGCTGCAGAGTGGCCTGCTGGTGCCGGTGCATCCCGATAGCGAGATGGGCATCTTTAAACAACTCATGATCCACATCGGCGATACGCAGAGCCTGGAGTTTGAGCTCAGTACTTATTCATCGCACCTGAAAAACATGAAGCATTTCATGGAAAATGCGAATGGAAAAACACTTTTTTTTATTGATGAACTCGGCAGTGGCAGTGATCCAAATCTCGGTGGCGCATTTGCTGAAGTGATCATGGAAGAGCTCGCGTATAAACACAGTTTTGGCATTGTCACCACCCACTACCTCAACCTGAAAGTGATGGCCAACAAGGTGCCGGGCATCATCAACGGCGCCATGCAGTTTGACGAAAAGAACCTGTTGCCTTTGTACAAGCTGATCGTGGGAAAGCCCGGCAGCTCCTATACTTTTTCAATTGCCGAACGGATCGGGTTAGATAAAAGACTCATACAAAAAGCCCGCAGGCTGGTGGATGAAGATCATTTTACACTCGATAAATTACTCAATCGCACGGAACAGGACCTCCAAAAGATAGATACAGATAAGAAAGAATTACAGCGACTGCTCAGGGAAAACGAGCGGTTGAAAAAAGAAATGGAACAGGTGATGGACAAAGAGCGCCATCGCCAGGAGCTGGAAAGGTTAAAACACCAGAACCGGGTATCAGAAGAAAAGATCGCTTACCTCAAAGACATGGAACGCCGCCTGAAGGCGATGGTGATTGAATGGCGCAAAGCGGAGGACAAGGATAAGGTGGTGAAGATGATTCATGCGTTGCTCTTTAACCAGAAAGAAAAGATGGTGAAGGAAAAGCAACAGAAAAAGCTCAATGAAAAGTTCATCGAAGTGGAGGGAGCGGTAAAAGTGGGAGACAAGGTGAAGATGAAGCAAAACCGCCAGGTAGGAACAGTGAAAGAGATTCGTGGGAAAAAAGCGATCGTTCAGCTTGGTGTGATACCCATTACCGTTAGCCTGGACGACCTGAGCGTGGTATTGGAAAAAGATACGGCCGGCTAAGTGGCCCGGCGATGAATAAAATAGTTTCCTTCTGCATCAATTATCCCGGTAAGAATGTAGTAGTTCATATCATTACTGAGGCCTGTTCGTTTCACTGTTGCTGCATCAACCGGTTGCCGCCGGTTTTTTACCGATAACAGTGGGCCGCTTTCCCTTTTTGAGCATTTTCAAAGGCTGTCTCCTGGTTTTTTTTAGAAAAAAAACGGACGATAAAATCGCTGTGATGCTTGCTGTTGCTGCATTGTAAAGCGGTGTGTGCCTGCAGTATTTCGTTAAAATGATCTTATTGTAATATTTTTTTGGCAGATACAATTCAACACTCTTATTTTGCACCCGGAGAGATGGCAGAGCGGTCGAATGCGGCGGTCTTGAAAACCGTTGACTGTCAAAGGTCCGGGGGTTCGAATCCCTCTCTCTCCGCTCAAAAAGATAAAAGCCTCACATTTGTGGGGCTTTTTATATTGTGTATCAAGGGATATTACGCATGCGCATACCAAAGGGGTAATAATCCTGCGCGCTGCTCAGGTCGCGTTGCCGATAGTCATATAAGGTGCCACTACCCGGGTTGTGGCCTGTTTTCCTATCCAGCACGGTAGTCAATACATTGCCCAGGTGGGGGGTATATATTATTAAGGACATATCGTTTGGCTCCAGCACCTAAAAATATTTATACCTTTCACTTAATCTTATTTAAAAAATAAAGGCTAGAGCAGAATGGATCGTCGGAATGTAATTCTTTACCACTAAACGACGATATTCTTAGTTTAAGGTTTCCAACACTAATAGAATCCCTGATATCATACACAGATTTTCCATCCTGGGCATAGATATAAGCGAGATATTAACTGCTTATCTTCAGAATATATATCTCGTGCTTCTCTCCAGGCACTCATCAAATAAATGCGTTGCTCAGTTTCGCCATATTCGCTGGCGTCCCTTGTAGGGAGATTAAGGCAATAAGCACAACCATTTATTTGGGATGCTCTTTATTATCTCCCGATGTAACTTGTCTATCTCATATGTTTGTTATAAGTGTCTAATGCAGCAATAGTTTTATATGCATCAGGCTGAATCTTTGCTATTTCAAATCTGTCAGACATAGCTATTATTTAGAGATAGTTAGTAATTGTTGTGTTAATTGATCGGGAACCGACAAGAAAGGACTATGCCCGCTATTAAGTGTGTATGTTTTGCTAATACCCGCTGCATTGGCCATTTTGTCCTGCAGATCAGGCCCTATAGCATGATCTTTACTTGTGTGTATGTAGTACTTGTCCACCCTTCCGAATTTTTCCGCTGATAGGCTTGCTTTGTTCGTAAAGGGGATCGCAGGCTCTACCCTAAACTTCTGAGTCAATAATGCTTTTGCCTCATCAGATCCGTCCTGGCAAAAGATATTGATCCTATTCTCCTGCTTCACGTCTAGTGTGAGCATATCCTGCGAAGGTATCAATGAAGGGCCCAACTGCGATTGTACATCCTGGAAGGCAAGGTCTTGCAAGGATTGTCCGTTAGCAGGCACAAAAGCTGCTACATAGATCAGTTTTTCGATTTTATCCGGTATAGCTTCAGCAACTTCTGATACTACTACTCCGGCCATACTATGCCCTACCAATATAACCTTACTATCTATTGCATTGATTGCATTAACTACTTTATCCCGGTAAATATCTACGGAGACATTTGCAGGTGACGTATTATCATCGCCATGAGCTGGCAGTTCTACAACTACCACTTTTTGCCCTTGTGCTTCTAATTGTATCTTCACATTTTGCCAAACGTAAGCACCCTGCCATGCACCTGCGACTAGTATAAATGTTTTGCCAACTGTGGTATTATTTCCTGTTGGGCTTGGATTATCGTCCTTGTTTTTGCAAGACGAAACTGAAAAAAAGACAATTGCAACTAAAATAAGATGGAATACATGTTTCATTGTCATTCATTTTATTAGTAAAGAAATGCAGATGTTCTTTAGAAATTATTATTCCTCTGACTCCTGTAATAGAATGGCACTAATAACACCCGGCATAGATAGAAAAGGCACATGGCTTGTTGGCACAGTGTACATTCTTACCACATTTCCTTTATGTGCCATTTCTGTTTGCAGGTCTGGTGCTATAGCTTTATCATTGTCTGTTCGTACATATACTTTAGTGATCTTACCAAAATTTTCTGTCGTTAACGAGGGCGGCGTCACAAATGGAGCTAAAGCATCAGGCTTTTGATTCAGAATGTAATGCTTCATAGCATCATCAGAAACATCTGCAGAAAATGTTTCCATAACACCATCCTTTGCAATAGAGCTAACACCGTTCTTTTGATCAACTTTAAGATTCTTTCCAAGCAGGCTTTCTTTATTTTCTGGCAGAGAAGACAATTGCATAAGCGATTCTCCGTTTTGCGGAAGGAATGCTCCTATGTAAACGATCTCCTTTATTTTATCCGGTATCTGTTCTGCAGCAGCACTTACAACGATCCCTCCCATACTATGCCCCACCAGTATTACATCTTTGCGATTACCAATCGCTTTTTTAACAGCATCAGCGTATGCCTGTAACGTAAGAGCCGGAACCGGGGTATTGTCCTTACCGTGCCCGGGAAGGTTAACGGCTATTACTTCATGGCCTGCAGCCCTAAGAGCAGGTGCTACTTTATCCCAGCTACTGGCATCAAGCCAGGCACCATGTACTAATACGATTGGCGATCCTTTTTTCCCGTTTTGCGCAAAAAGTGTGAAAGCACATAAAAAGCCGGCACATAGCGCGATCAATTTCAATTTCATCGGTTAAAATGTTTTAAAGTTTTTTAAGAATAAGCTTTACAACAAAAGTCGTAATGCGTAGTACAGACATCAATGGTGATATAAAGGATAAAATTGCTATTATCATCGCAGTAGTAAAATCCTTTAGCTAATCAATATTTAGTCATACATTCTTTATACAAGCATATCAAGTGTATCGCCATTTACTTCTGCACTATAGGAGTAAAATATTTGCAGTAATCCAACAGCATACAATGCAACAAGAAAATATCAATCCCGAGAACATAGCTCTTCTTTTAGTACAGCACGGATACAAATGCAACTTTAATTTCCTGGGCGAATACATATACTGCTTCCAAACAGACAACTTTACACCGTTGTGTGATATTTCCGTTACCAGCATGTTTTATCTACCTCAAAACGATACACTCCAAATAGCAAATACTATCTATGCAATAGAAATTATTAAAACAGGAATAGCAGGAGTGCTGAAACTGGAGGGCGTAGAAAACACGTTACGTTTCATAGACCTTTTAAACAAAAGCAGACAGAGGGCAATTTCCACAAAAAACCCTCCAATAGCTACGCTTACACATATCCCATGATCTATACCATAAGCACCATTTTTTATCAATTGACGGAGTTGTCTCTTGCAAATAGCTTTGGATATCAGTGCATCAGCACATTAATTTAAATGTAAGCAACATGAACAACACAAAATCGAGAACTATCCTGTTTATAACGGGTGCATTTGTTGGCAACAATTCCTGGGACGAATGGAAAAAATATTTCGAAAACAAGGGTTATATATGCATCGCTCCTTCCTGGCCATACAAAGACCAAAGTCCGGAAGTACTGAGAAGCCGCCAACCCAATACAGATATTGCTTCTAACCGTTTATCTGGCCTTATAGACTATTATGCAGGCATCATAACCAAGCTACAGGAAAAGCCAATTCTTATAGGGCATTCTCTCGGCGGGCTTATTACCCAACTATTGATTCAAAAAGATCTTGCAGTATGTGGCGTAACCATACATTCCGTGCCTACAAAAGGCGTCAGTACTTTTAAGTTCAGCGCATTAAAAGCCGGCTGGCGATCACTGGGATATTTCACATCAGTACACAAGGCTTATCTTATGTCTTTCAAAACTTGGCAATATGCTTTTACTAATGGAATGCCATTAAGCCAGCAGCAGGAAGCATACAATAAATATGTAGTACCTGAATCTAAACTTACAAGTAGAGACTGGATGACAAATATTGCAAAAGTGGATTACGCACGTTCGCATGCACCCTTGCTATTTATATCCGGCAGCACAGACAATATCATACCGGCATCATTCAATTACGATAATTATAAAAAGTATAAAAACGAAAGATCAATTACCGATTATAAAGAATTTAAAGGGCGAAATCACTTTGTGCTCGGCCAGTCTACATGGAGGGAAGATGCTGAATATATATACAACTGGCTGATCAAAAATCATTTTGAGCCATCTCTCTAATAACACAAACTTAAATAGAATATGGAAAACAAATTTGCAAACAGCCTCGATGCTGATAAAAGTGTTTTGCTATTGATAGATTATCAAAGAACTATGCTTTACGGTGTAGAATCAGGAGATAGAACGCTTATAAAAAACAACGTTATTGCACTTGCAAAGGGTGCTGCAGTATTTGATATACCAACTGTGCTAACATGTATTAACGAAAAACGTAACGGTCATTTCTTTCCTGAAATTACAGATGCATTACCAGGCATTAATGTTATAAACCGGCAAAACCCTTGTTTTGACGCTATGGATGACGAAGAAGTTTTCCTGGCTGTACAGCAAAAAAATCGCAGACAGTTGGTTGTGTCAGGCTTATGGACAAGCATGTGTTTTGCGCATTCAGCCCTGCACGGGCTACGCGCAGGCTATGATGTGTTTGGCGTTGTAGATGCAGCAGGTGGTGAGTCAAGAGACTCACATAATATGGCTGTACTCAGAATGATACAGGCAGGTGTAGTACCTGTAACATGGGAGCAGGTTGTTGTCGAATGGATGAAAACATGGAAAAACCCCAAAGCCGCACAGATAGAACAAGATGTATTTGCAGCGCATAACGCTTTTATGAGCATGTAGTTAGAGCCCTCACCATTATAAAAAAGGATCAGCTCTCTGATCCTTTTTTTATTTAGATAAAACTAAGCTGATTCATTGTTTGCTTCCTAAAGTCGGAAAAATTACTGCCCGAAACATTTTTGAAATATTTGCTAAAGTGGTACGAATCATCAAAGCCAAGATAGTAGGCAATTTCCTTCATAGATAAGCCTTCCTGCATTATTTTCCTCTTGGCTTCCATGATCACCCTTTGCTGTATATGATGCCGTGCAGAAAAGCCTGTATTCTTCTTTATCATCTCATTCAGATAATTGGGTGTAACAGAAAGTTCCCGTGCGTAATTATTTACCATCTTCATAGTAAGGAAGTTCTGTTCCAACAGGTTAAAGAATTTCTTTACAAGGAAGATATTACCGTATCCGTTTACCTTCTCTACTATAGCATTATTCTTTTGATTCAGTAACAGCAATGTTACTTTCATCAGCTCAGGTACAATAGGATCATCTGCGTCCTGTCCCTTCATCTTGTTTACTAATACATCTAAGCTGGCATCATCATCAAAGGGTATTATTAAGGTGCCTGACAAAAGATCAAATAATGAAGAGCCTGTAAATTGCCGAAAACTATTGGGCGTCACACCAAGAAAATCTAATGAAAAGTGAATCATATAGCCTCGCACTTTTCCGGGAATAAGCAGGCTGAGTGTCTGCTGTGGTTTAAAAAAGTATATGGTATCCTCTTCCATAGGCGAAGCATCTATATCTGCTATATAAGTTCCTGTTCCTTCTTTAAGCCATAATACTGTGTACATGGCATATTTGTCAACGATAATAGCATCGTCCGTTCCGGACAGATCACTTAGACATTGAATTTTAAATGTTGGCTTTGACTCTGGTACTGCCCAGGTAGCAATATGGTGTCTCATAATAAAACATTTTCTCCATGTAATACCAGTTGCATACCATATTAATATATCTTGGCGAAAGAATCCAAATGAACGACGTAACACAATAAATATCAAACACTTATATATCCCCTATCTATTTACCCAAATGTTATATAAAAAGGTAAAACTCCGAACACATCGGAGTTTTATAAATAATCTACTGTGTTTTCGGAGCTTAAGACTGAAAATCTTCCTTTTTTATACCCAACCTCAACATCCGCGACTCTAAAGTTGTTGGCTTTTGATTCAGCAGAACGGCAGCACCGTCGGCGCCCCGTATTTTACCGTTCGTTTTACGCAATGCGTTGACGATATAGTCTTTTTCCGCTTGTAGCTGTATCGCTTTTATATCATCCAAACTTTGTACTTGAGTACTAACAATGGGAGCTTTATGCACCAAAAGCGGGCGGCGCAAACTCAATGGCATACCATCTTCAGAAAGTATTACAGACTGTTCTATAACATTTTCTAATTCACGTACATTTCCAGGCCAATCATATTGCTCTAACTGCTGCAACATAGCCTCACCTATTCCATGAAATTTCTTGTTCATCTTTTCGGATATACTTTCTGCAAAATGATAGGCAAGTATCTTGATATCTTCTACCCTATCCCGCAATGCAGGTAGAGATATAGGAAATACATTCAGTCTGTAATATAAATCCAATCTAAACCTACCTTCCGCTATTTCTTTTTCCAGGTTTCTATTCGTCGCAGCTATTACCCTTACATCTATCTTAACCGGCTTTGTACCTCCGACCCGCTCTATCTCCTTTTCTTGTAATACACGTAATAATTTCGATTGTTGGTCTAACGGTAATTCCCCTATTTCATCTAAGAAAATAGTGCCTTTGTCTGCCAGCTCAAATTTTCCAATTTTCTTATCGACAGCACCCGTAAATGCTCCTTTTTCATGGCCAAACAATTCAGATTCTATTAGGTTTTGCGGCAATGTGGCACAGTTGATCTTAATAAATGCATTATCCCGCCTCGAAGAAAGGCTGTGTATAGATGAGGCTATCCGTTCCTTACCGGTCCCACTCTCTCCTAACAAAAGAACAGATGTATTTAAAGGTGCTACTTGCTGCACCATATCTAAAACACCAAGCCATTCAGTGCTGTTACCTATAATACCACTAAAAGGCTTTGGTGAGCCACGCACTTTATGTTTACGAGCCTCCACAACGTTTTGTACTGCGGGATGAAGCGCCAGCACCATGAGCCCAAGCTGATATTGCAACTTTACAACCAAAGCCAGGTGTGCAGCATCAAAGGCTGTAGCTTTTTTGCTATAAAAAGAGATGCAAAAATGTCGTTTATCGGGCAATAATAAAGGGAGCCTTATTTCGGAAAGCATTTGCAGATGTAACTGATAGAGCAACCTGATCTCACTAGCATCATTCTCCTGGCTGATATCAGCCGTGAGTGCGACATCACCGGAACCATTTTGAATTGCCTTACGCAATAATATTTTTACCTTCTCGACAGATAGATGAGTAATCATTGAAAGTTCATCAACACCTATATGCTGATACTCTTCATAACCAATGCGAAGAAATGCATTGTAAGATATGTGTTCTACAGATAATTCGTTGATGGCCAAAAAATCAAAGGGCAGATACACCTGTAGCACTTTCAATAGTTCAGTTGCCAACGCAACAGAAACAGCATTGCCATTTAAAATAGCATTGAACTGCTTTTGCAATATGTCTTCCTGCCATGTGCGAAATTCTAAATTCTGTTTGTGTCGGTATCGCGCTATTTCTAAGGCTACAAGAACATCTTTCTCTCTATAGGGTTTTACCAAAAATCCGTATGGCTCGGTAATTTTTGCCTGGTCCAATATATTTCTATCAGAATTTGCCGACAGGTATACAAATGGTATATGTTTTTCCTTCAGTTGGTGAGCAAGATCTATCCCGGTAAGTTTCCCTTTTAGATGTATATCCAGCAATACAATATCTACCTTATTACCAGCAATCAGGCTGTTGGCATCGGCAACAGATGCCGCAATACCTATTATTGAATACCCGGCTTGTTGCAATATAACCTTAAGATTATTTGCTACGATAAATTCGTCTTCTACTATCAGGATATGTTCATTCATAAATTAACCTAAGGAAGAAATTTAACCCTCCGCTGAATCAGGGAAAGTTATAATAATTTTTACTCCATCGTTATTTATTACTTCTATTTTCCGCTACACTGGTTACTTAGCCCTTTAATCATGTTCATAAGAATATAAAGCTTTTAAAAAGTTCGTCTTTAATGCAAAACATTTCTGTTAAAAAAATTATAGCCAGCTACATGTTGGCAATTAGCAGTCATAACAATTGTTGTATAAATAGCATTAGTTATTCCAATATCATTATTCCTTTATTTGCATCGGCGTCAAATAGGGAAATTCAATTTCGACGGTCAAGCCATTATTATTCAATAAGGTAATGTTGCCCCCTAATTGTTCAGCAAGTCCTTTCATAAGGCTCATACCGAGAGATGCGCCCTCGGAAGCATCATAGTCGGGAGGTAGACCTATACCGTTGTCAGATATATTAAGGCTAATAATGTTCTGCTCATTTTTTTTGATCGATACATCAATCCTCCCCTGCCTTTCATCGGGGAAGGCATACTTTAAAGCATTTGAAATAGCTTCGTTCAGTATCAACCCAACCGGTATCGCCTGTGCTACATCTAATTCTACATCAGGGCTGTCACCCAAAACAATACTCGCCTTTGCATCATAACAATCGCGCAGATAGCTTATCAACTCTCGTATATAAGTTCTTACGCTAATAGTTGCAACGTCATCAGACTGATAAAGTCTCTGGTGTATTAACGACATCGCATGCATCCTGTTTTCACTTTCCCTGATAGCCCTTACTGCGGCCTCGTCGTTAAGATACAGCGATTGTGTGTTCAGTAAACTTACTACAACCTGCAAGTTATTTTTCACCCTGTGATGTATTTCTTTTATAAGCCACTCTTTCTCCTTTAGCAAACTTTCCAGGCGAACATTTTTAGTATTGATCTCTTGCTGCTTAGCCTCTAATTGCCGGTTACTTCTCTGCTTTAGCCGATACCTGTTATAACTAACACCCAAAAGAAGACTAAGCATTAAGACGCCGGCAATGGTAATATTTCGGGTAAACATTACTTTATCTAATCTTGTTTGCTTCAATAACGACTGCTTGGTAAGTAACTGGATCTTCTGTTCCTTTTTTTCAGCTTCATACGCTGTTTTTACCTCTTCTATCTGTTTGCTCTTATTCTCATTAAAGACAGAATCTTTTAGTGAACTAAACGTTTCAAAGTCTCTGACGGCCGCCGCATAGTTATTCAAATTAGAGTCGGCCTGGAACAGCCAGTAATAGCCGCTCGACAGCTCAAATTGATTCCCGTACTTTCTGCAATGCTCAATATATTTGTTAGCAAAAGGGTATACTTTTTTAAACTGCTTAGTAGCAAGATAGTAGTTGACTATAGACGTGAGGTTATTGATATGACTATTATCAACATCTTCGAGCCGGGGTTCAATAGCTATTAATTCATCAACATAAGGCAATGCCTTGTCATATTTTCCATCTGAAAGGTAAACCTGTACATATATTTTAGCCATTTTTAGTTTCACAAAATCAATTATCCCGGTTGTATCAACACTATTGAGTATTGCCAGGGCCTCTTCATTTCTATTGAGACTGGTATACACATCTGCAATATTCACATTCAGCATTTTGATGTATAGTGAATCATTGTATTTTTTTGCAACCTCCAGCGCCTTCTTAAAATATACCAGTGCATTATCAAATTGATTTAAATGACATAACACGACAGCATTGAAGTCGTAAAGAGTCTGCATCCTTTTTGTTGTATCGTGATCTATCTCTGCGGTTTGCACAGCTAAATAGCTATATTTTAGTCCCCGCTCATAATTACCCATATTTGCATAAATGGCGCCCAAAAGACTATATGTAGCAGCTACTTGATCAGAATGTATGGTGCTATAGATTTCTAATGTTTGTTGTAATTTTTCTATAGCTTTTGTTTTATTTCCGAGTATCAAACTAAGCTTACCAAGATCGGCCAGTGTAGAAGCCTGTTTATTTTTATTACCGGCTTTTTGGTAGTAACCAAGCGCAATTTGCTCATCCATCTCTTTAGACTCGAATTGTTCGGCTGTTGGAGACACACTGGGATCTGATATCTCCATCAATTTACTCCTTAACAAATAAGCATCACCGGCATATTCGTTAAACCCTCCTGCTATAAAAATGGGAATAGCTTTATTTACAGCCTCCGTGGCATGTTGTCGCGCTATATTTCGGGCATTACTATCGATGGCAGCTTTTATGCCTTCTTGCCGGTATGCTTCCGCTATCGACATAAAGCTTCTCCCCTGCCAGTAAGTATCGGGAAGGTTTCTGCTTAGTTGCAGCGCTTCATTGGCAATGACAAGGGCACTATCCGGTGGATTAAGAGTATCGGCCTTAAATAACAATCCGCTAATCCTGGCTGTATCCCGGCTATTTAGGAATGTTTTATCATCTCCACCGGTTTGGCAAGAAATCATAAATGAAAACATAATGGCCGCGACGCATAGAAACTTGTACATAAGCCTTTTGTTAAGACAGGATATCTAAAAAAGCATTAGACTTCAATAAAATCATCTACAAAACTATTTTCATCAGCTTTCCAACTCATGGATCAATTATAGGAAACGTGGTAAAAATTCATTCTTTCTGCCCGCACTGCCAACATTAATCTCTTGAAAATACAACAATCGGCGTTATATATCAATTGCAACGACTTTGAAACAAAAATAATTTTGAGAAGCATCAACTAAAGCCAAAATGCGAAGGAACATGTTTAACATAAGACAAAAACACCTGTTCGTTACCGGATATACTATATCCCGGATAACGTTATGCTTCACCTTACTTATCATCAGTGCTTGCAATCAAAAAAAGTCTGCACAATCTTCTGAATCTAAATCCGGGATTATGACAAAAACTATCGATACTCAACCAGCGCAGCCTCCTGCCAACTTTAAACATGCTATTACAACTGTGAATGGCATCAAAATACACTATGTGACCGGTGGTAAGGGGGAGCCGCTTCTGTTGCTACATGGGTTTGCCGAAAACTGGTACGTTTGGAACCGACTTTTACCTGAATTGTCAAAGAAATTTACTGTGATTGCGCCAGACCTACCCGGCGTTGGCGAATCTGACAAACCCAAGGACGGATATGATAAAAAGACTCTGGCACAAGACATGCATGAACTGATGCAGCAGTTGGGATACAACCAAATTTATATTGTAGGGCATGATGTAGGTTTAATGGTCGCTTATGCTTACGCTGCACAATACCGACAAGAAGTTAAAAAGCTGGTATTAATGGATGCACTATTACCGGGAGTAGAGCCGGTTTGGTCACATGCAGCGGCAACAACATGGCATTTCAAATTCTTCAACAGACCTGTAGCCGCAAGCCTAATATACGGCCGTGAAAAAGATTTCTTCCCGGATTTTTGGTCTCAATTTTATGGCACTAACAAAGCCCCGTTTTATAAAGAAGAAATTGACGAATTTGTACGGGCATACGCTACCCCCGGATCAGACACAGGAAGCCTTAACTGGTATAAAGCATTCTCACAAGACGCTATTGATAACCAGGAACTCACTAAACAAAAACTACAGATACCCGTGTTAACGATGGGAGGAGAATTTTCTGCTGCTTCTTTCCTGGAGGATCATATAAAACTTGTTGCTGCAAACGTAAAGGGCGTAGAAATAAAAGGTGCAGGGCACTGGCTGGTACAGGAACAAACTGAGCAGGTGTTAAACGCCTTGGAAGTTTTTTTTAGTGACAATCACTGACAGTATCAATTCCTTGAAAATAGTATCTTTACACGGTAGTTCTTAAAAGACAAGAAGAAATGAGTTATTCATGAGTAGGCAAAATGTAAAAAGCCTTTAGTTATGAAAATCAAGATATTGCAAGCTGGGGTACGAATCCCTCTCTCCGCTCAAAAATAAAAGCCTCGCATTTGTGGGGCTTTTTTATTGTGTATCAAGGCTTCACTTTTAAGAATTGAAAGGTAACATCTGAAGTAACATATTTTAGCCGAGGTAACATATTCCGACTTTACTGATACTCATGTGTACAAAGCACACAGAGTATGGAATCAACTAAATTATTTCTTTCATTTTTTAACTGAGAATCACCACTAACGGCAAAAGAGAGACTACCGTCACAGGCATCTTACAAAATCATGGCATAACTGATCTCCCGGTCCATTTAAGCTGAGTAGCAATTGACAATAATCACAGAGTTCTAATTATAAAAACCCTGCAATTAAATATTATAAAAAGCTATTAAATATGAAAGCAATAGGCTTGAACTGAAATATTAGTTTTTTTAACAGTATTGTTCTTTTATTTCTTAATTCCGTGTACTAACACATCTATTGTCGCATCGATTAAAGAATGGGCATTACCGGCGTATTCTCCAAATGTAAGCGTAAACTGCAGCCCTTTAAGACTATTCGCAAATACAGTAGAAACCAGTGTCAAGCTAGATTTTGATAAACTTTTAAACTCTCCTTTTTCTATTCCGTAAGAGATAATATTCTTCACAAGCTCTATCTCTATTTCGTCGTAGCGTTTACCTATAGCCTTAAAAACACATAAATGGTCCGGCAGCTCTATTTGTGCAATGTTATACATATCCATACGTTTCAGCATGGATTTGTATTTAGAGTGTGCCATTACACGCAGTTTGCTTTCAGCAGTTTTTTGAGAAGCAATAACGCCTTGAATCTCTTTAAATATCAGGTCCTTTTCGCGCTCAACAACCGCAACAAATATGTCTTCCTTAGTAGAATAATAATAATAGAGACTACTTTTCCCCTTACCAATGCTACGGGCAATATCTTCCATAGTAGTTTTTGCCAGCCCAAACTGACGGAATAGCTTTTGCGCAGCATCTATAATAGATGCTCTCGTCAAATCATCTTTAC
>CAYVLT010000015.1:271-31776 GCA_964452405.1 uncultured Ferruginibacter sp. | reverse complement strand
TGCATTTTCTTTTTTATTGTGGGGGTAAACCTCTTCTTTGGTAAAAAGATATTTTCGGTGGTAAGAAACCTTAAATACCTGGTTACCGGGCTGGTATTGTTGAGCGTAACTTTTGCAGTGGTTTTCAGTGGTAAAGAATTTCCGTGGGGTGGTGCCGTGGGCAACCTGGTAAGAGAATGGATGTACCAGGTAATAGGCAAAATCGGTACGCTGGGTGTATTGCTGGTGGCGGTGTTGAGTTATGTGATCTGGCGTTTTAACCCGGTATTTAAAATTCCTGCTAAAAAGGCCGCTGCAGCACCTATTGAAACACAACAGGAACCTATATACGAAACAGCCACCCCGGAGGAAGAAGAAGCAACCGAAGCGATCACAGCAGTCGGTGGAAATAAACTCAACGGCAATGGCGGCATGGTACAACCGTTGATAGAAGAACCCCTGCCACCACATGATTTAAAGATCGTGGAGAAAGAAGAAGCGCCGCTGGTATTGCCGGTAACAGAACCTGTTGCCCCGGTGGTTCCAAAACCACAGCCTAAAAAAGAAGACGGTCCGCCGCTGGAACTTGAAATAAAAACCAGTCCCGCCAAAGAAGAACAGGAAGAGAAATTGCCTGCTGCGGCACAACGCCAGGGACTGGATACCAAGTACGACCCGGTACTGGATCTCAGGGATTACAAATATCCATCGATCGACCTGCTGGCGGCGCACGGCAGCGATAAAATTGTACAGGATGCAGCTGAACTGCAGGCGAATAAAGACCAGATCATTAATACACTGAAAAATTATGACATCAGCATTCAGCGTATATCCGCTACCGTTGGTCCTACTGTTACTTTGTACGAGATCATACCTGCGGCCGGTGTGCGTATTTCCAGGATAAAAAATCTTGAAGATGATATAGCACTCAGCCTGGCGGCACTTGGCATCCGTATCATTGCGCCCATCCCCGGCAAAGGCACCATTGGTATTGAAGTACCCAATGCAAAAAAGACGATCGTCAGCATGCGTACTTTGTTATCCTCCGAAAAATTCCTCAACAATAGTTTTTCGTTGCCAATTGCGCTGGGTAAAAAAATTGACAATGAAAATTTCATTGTTGACCTGGCCAGTATGCCCCACCTGCTGATGGCCGGCGCCACCGGGCAGGGTAAATCAGTTGGATTGAACGCTATCCTCGTTTCCCTGCTCTATAAAAAACATCCTTCACAGCTAAAATTTGTATTGGTTGATCCTAAGAAAGTGGAGCTTAGTATTTACAAAACCATTGAACGGCATTTTTTAGCCAAATTACCCGGTGAAGAAGAAGCCATCATCACCGACACTAAAAAAGTGGTGCATACCCTCAATGCTTTGTGTATAGAGATGGATAACCGCTATGACTTGTTAAAGGAAGCGGGTTGCCGGAACATCCGCGAGTACAATGAAAAATTTGCCAACCGCAAACTCAATCCTGAAAAGGGTCACCAGTTTTTACCTTTCATCGTGCTGGTGGTGGATGAGTTTGCCGACCTGATCATGACGGCAGGTAAAGAAGTGGAAATGCCGATTGCCCGCCTGGCCCAATTGGCGAGGGCGGTAGGGGTGCACCTGATCATTGCCACGCAACGCCCCAGTGTAAACATCATCACCGGTACCATTAAAGCAAATTTTCCTGCCCGTATTGCCTTTAAGGTGAGCAGTAAAATCGATAGCCGCACAATTTTAGATGCAGGAGGTGCCGAGCAATTGATCGGTAAGGGTGATATGCTCGTGAGTTATAACGGTGAACTGGTGCGTTTGCAATGTGCTTTTGTTGATACTCCTGAGGTAGATAAAGTGAACGAATTTATCGGCAGCCAGCGTGGATATGCACAGGCCTTCCTGTTACCAGAGTACGTGGATGAAAAAGAAATGGAGAAAGGAGATTTTGATATCAACGACAAAGACCCATTGTTTGAAGACGCAGCCCGCCTGATTGTTGCCAGCCAAAGCGGCAGCACCTCTTTGTTGCAACGTAAAATGAAACTGGGCTACAACCGGGCTGGCCGCCTCATGGATCAGCTGGAATCAGCCGGGATTGTTGGACCTAACCAGGGTAGCAAAGTAAGAGATGTACTGATTAAAACCGATGCCGAATTGCAACAATTCTTAAGCAATAATTTTTAACAGGGCCCTTGATGCCCTAATTCAGGCTTCCAAAACTTTTTCCATTTGCATACTTCTCGATCCTTTGATCAGTATCGTACAATTCGTGAAAGCTTGTTGTTTCAGCCATATTGCAGCTTCGCCGGAAGTATTATAGTATAGATACGGGTGTTGCACATTTCCAAAATCGCCACCAACCAATACCACCTGGTGCCAGGCATACCTGCCGATCAAGTCAACCAGGGCCTGGTGTTCCGCTATGCTTTCGCTTCCCATTTCCATCATTCCTCCCAGTAACAATATTTTGTCGCCGGGAAGTTTGGCAATATTTTCTATCGCCAGTTTCATGCTGCTGGGGTTGGCGTTGTAAGCATCAAGGATGATTTTGTTTCCATCTTTTTCCAGCAACTGCGACCTGCTGTTGGAAGGCACATAGTTTTCAAGCGCTGTTTTGATCTTTGATTCCGGCACGTTGAAAAACCTGCCGATGGCCACCGCCGCCAATACATTCGGAAGATTATAATTACCCACCAGGTTAGTATTGATCGTTGTAATCCCAGTACCATCCTGTACCTGCACTTTCAACAGTGCGCTGCTTTCATCCGCGTTGCCCACCAGGCCGGCATCACGGGTTCCGTAAGTGATGATGTTTTTTATTCCCTTACTCATCCCGAGCAGGTAATCATAGTCATGCATCAAAAAGGCGGTACCATCATGTTCACGCAGGTAATCGTACAGCTCGCCCTTGCCTTTTCTTACGCCTTCCACGCCGCCAAAGCCTTCCAGGTGGGCCTTGCCACAGTTGGTGATCAGGCCATGGGTAGGTAAGGTATAACTACAATAGCCCGCTATCTCACGTTGATGGTTGGCACCCATTTCGATCACGGCCATTTCTGCATCGGGGGCAACGGATAAAATAGTGAGTGGAATGCCGATATGATTATTAAGATTTCCCCTGGTAGTGTAAGTTTTAAAAGTGCTGCTCAACACTTCGTGTACCAGTTCCTTGGTGGTGGTTTTGCCATTGCTTCCGGTGATGGCAATAAATGGAATATCGAATTGGCTTCTGTGATACCTGGCCAGTTGCTGCAAGGTATCCAGCACATCATTTGTTTGAACGATGCGGTCATCATTGATGCCGGTGTACTCATCCACCACTACCAATGCGGCACCTGTATCCAGCGCCTGCCGGGCAAAAAGGTTACCGTTGAAGTTGGGGCCTTTCAGCGCAAAAAAAAGATCTCCTTTTTGTAGCTTCCTGGTGTCGGTTTGTACTGAAGGATGTTGTAAAAAGATATCGTAAAGATCAGGTATTAGCATGTCTCAAAAATAATGAAGAATTGTGCAACAACGCGGGCAATAAAAAACCCCTTCCGTGAAGAAGGGGTTGAATGTTTTATGAAATGAGATTATCTTTTCTTTTTGTTTTGCTTACGCTTGCCGAAGATATTTCCTTCCCTGAAGCCCGGACCTTCCGGAGCACCCATGTAAGTTTGTGCGCACCTGAAACCGATGGTGCTGGATGATTGATCTTCTTCGAGGAAGCGACGGGCACCGGGTGACAACCAATAAGCACGGTCGTTCCAGCTACCTCCTTTAAATACTTTCGCTTTATCGCTGATGAGCGTGGTTACGCCATATTCGTAGAAAGCACCGCTGGCAGAGTCACCATCCAGGTGATTGATTGCGTAGTTATGCTGGTAGTTACGACGGTTCTTGGTTTCTTCATCGCTGATATCCATTTTCTTCAACTGGCCCAGTGAATCTCTTTCATAGTCACCGGAACTGTTCTTATAAAACTTCTGGAATTTGTTACCACGGAAGTAGTTGAAGTCTTCACCATCAGAAGGTGTTAAAGGCCTGTAGGTATCCTGCACCCATTCAGATACGTTACCACTCATGTTATACAAGCCAAATGAGTTAGGATAGAAAGCTTTTACATTGCCCGGGATGGCGCTTCTGTCGTTCAAACCACCGGCAACACCCATGTTATCACCGCTACCGCGTTTGAAGTTGGCGAGGAATTTACCCTGCCAGCTGCTCCTGCGGTTATCACGCAAGCCATTCGGGTTATTGCTCCATGAATAGATCTGTTGATTAGAGATCAACTCTTCACCTGATTTACTCTCTTTTTTCCTTGGATTGGGGTTTTGATCAAGCAGGCCATAAGCTGCATATTCCCACTCAGCTTCTGTTGGCAGGCGATATCCCATGTTAAGGATACCATCCTCCATTTTAACGTTAGCCCTGGGCTTACCACTTACATCTTTAAATTCAGATTTTTTTGGTTTGGCCCTTCCCTGGATCAGTTCGGGGTTCATGATATAGGTATCGGTGTTGAACGTAGCATCAGCACCACCACCTTTCATTTCCTTTTTAGCGAAATCTTTTTTCAGGTAACCTTTCTTAATAAGGTTGAGCTCGTTCACCCTGTCTGTTCTCCATACGCAGAAATCATGCGCCTGCTGCCAGGACACACCCACTACAGGGTAAAAGTTGTAGGCCGGGTAGCGGAAGTAGTATTCCACGTATGGCTCGTTATAAGCCAGTTCTTCACGCCAGCAAAGTGTATCTGGTAAAGCCCTTTTCATTACAGTGGTATCACCACTGAAGGTATTTTCGAGCCAGTAGATATATTCACGGTAATGAACGTTGGCTACTTCTGTTTCATCTATAAAAAAGGAAGGAACGGTAACACGGCGGGGAACATTGTTCCAATCGCCCATCACATCTTCATCTTTTGCACCCATTACAAAGGTACCACCCTGAACAAATACCAAACCGGGGCCGGCCTTAGGGTATTTCATTTTGTTTACATGGTAGTTTCCCATGTTCTTGTCATCATAGTTCCATCCTGTAACCGAGGACTTATTGCCCTTATTACTTTTACAGGATACAACCGTTCCGGTTACTACCAAAAGGAGTATCAGATTTTTCACAGAAATTAATTTTTGCATGTGCGTTCGTTTAGCAAATGTTTTAACGAAAGGTTTTCTTTAATATTGTGTGGGGTCACACGGATTGCGAATATAAATACTTTAACTGATAATAGCCTGTGAGGCTGTTATTTTTTAACAAAATCAATTTAACCCGCACCGGTTTCCTGTGCTGTTTTTAAAACGGGTAAACATGTAATTTATTTTTGATAATACAGATTAATTTCCGGCATACAATATTATAAGGATACAGGCGTTTAAAAATTGTTTGAAACAACCCTGGAAGCCGGCAGTTTTGGCAGTCTGATCGTTTAATTATCAGCCCGAAACAAATTTTTAAATTTTTTTTACAAGAAGCCCCATCTTAGTTGTTGTTTTGATCAAATCCCTTATTTTTACACCCTAACTAAAGAAAAATTCAAAAGCTTATCGAGATTAAGTCTACTTAACCAAGACAAAAACGCATGAAAAAAGTAACTGTTAAACTAACTGCATTGGTATTGATGTTTGGGGGCGCAGGGAATTATGTAAAGGCCCAGACAAGCACCGCAGATCCCATAAATGTTGTAACCTCTGCAGTACCATTTTTAAGAATATCCCCTGATGCCCGCGCTGGCGGTATGGGCGACCTTGGAATTGCCACCGCTCCGGATGCCAATTCAGCCTTTTGGAACCTTGCAAAAACTCCTTTCAACACAAATACCGGTGGTGTGGCGATCACTTACACTCCCTGGTTGAAAGATCTTGGTTTAAATGATGTGTATTTGATCTCAGGATCAGGCTTTTATAAATTAGACGACGACCAGGCAATCTCTGCCTCCTTAAGATATTTCAGTCTTGGTAATATAGAGTTTACAGATGGTCTTGGTAACCCCATCACTTCGTTCAGGCCGCGTGAATTTTCATTTGATGCGGGCTATTCAAGGAAACTGTCTAAAAAATTGTCGATCGGGATCGCTCTCCGTTATATCAATTCCAACCTTGCCAACGGTGCCTTTAATGGTGTTTCCTATAAGGCAGGAAGTGCAGTGGCTGGAGATATCACTTTGTTCCACTCCGGTATCAAAGCTGATGGATCTGGTTTGAACTACGGTTTAACCCTTACCAACCTGGGCTCCAAAATCTCTTATACCAGCGACGCTACCCAAAAAGATTATATCCCTGCTGACCTCGGTATCGGGATAGCTTACACCAAAGCAATCGACGAAGCCAATAAGATCACTTTCGGACTTGACCTGCACAAATTACTGGTACCAACACCACCAGCTTTATTTGACAGCACCGGTTTGGCGAACTACCGCAGCCAGGGTGTTGTAAACAGCTGGTTCAAATCTTTCGGCGATGCCCCGGGAGGTTTTTCTGAAGAGATCAAAGAAGTACAGGCTTCACTGGGAGCTGAATACTGGTATAACGACCAGTTTGCTTTCAGGGCTGGTTATTTCTACGAAAACCCGGTGAAAGGAAACAGGAAGTATTTCACCCTGGGTGCTGGTTTAAAGTATAACAACTTCGGTTTGAACTTCTCTTACCTGTTACCATCAGGTAACGGAACTAACCGCAACCCGTTGTCAAACACTTTACGCTTCAGCTTATTCTTCGATTTCGCAGGCGGTACCGCCTCTAAATAAGATATTTGATTGATCGAAAGCGTCCCGTAAATGCGGGACGCTTTTTTTATGGCTACATTTGCACAAAAATTTACAGTATGAATTTGCGCATAGGCTTTGGCGTTGACTTTCACCAGTTGGTACCCGGCAGGGATTTCTGGCTTGGTGGTATCAAAATTCCACATGATAAAGGAGCACTCGGTCATAGTGATGCGGATGTGTTGTTGCATGCCATTTGTGATGCGATGCTGGGTGCGGCCTGTCTCGGCGATATTGGTGTACATTTCCCGGATACCGATGCATCGTTAAAAAATATCGACAGTAAAATACTGCTGGAAAAAACAACGGCACTCATTACAGCGGAAGGATATACGGTGGTGAACCTCGATTGTACGCTTTGCCTGCAATCGCCCAAAATAAAAAACTATGTGCCGGAAATGCAGGCTGTGATTGCACGCATCATTTCTGTGGCAATTACTGATGTGAGCATTAAGGCAACCACCACTGAAAAAATGGGATTTGTGGGAAGGGAAGAGGGATTGGTGGCCTATGCCACCGTGTTGTTGCAGAAAAACGCAGGCCGGTAAGGGGCAAAAATTTGGATAATATTACAGCCATTAATTTTTTTCACTGCATGATTCTTTAACCACATCATTAACTTTGCAGCCATGCAAAAAATACCTGTGCACATCGTTAACCAGTCAAATAACCCGCTGCCAGCCTATGCAACAGCGGGTGCTGCTGGTATGGACATCAGGGCCAACCTGCAGGAAGCGGTTACATTGCGGCCCCTGGAGCGCAGCCTCATCCCTACGGGTTTATTCATCGAGTTGCCCACAGGGTACGAAGCACAGGTACGGCCACGGAGTGGCCTGGCGATTAACCAGGGCATCACCTGCCTCAACAGTCCCGGCACGATCGACAGTGATTACCGCGGAGAACTGAAAGTGATTCTTGTGAACCTGGGCAACGAGGTACAGCAGGTACAGCATGGTGACCGGATTGCCCAAATGGTGATCAGTAAAGTAGAACAGGTTTTGTTAACGCCGGTGGAAAATTTATCGGGTACACCCAGGGGAGCGGGTGGCTTTGGTCATACCGGCAAACACTAAAATAATTTTTGATGATAACAAAAAGGATGAGGCTGATCACGGGTGCACAGGTGGCAATGAGTATAATGGCGCTGCTGATCGTATTGGCAAGCTGTAAGTCTACCAAAAAAATACAGGCGGCCATCTCGAAAAAAGACAGCACGGCAATGCTCATCAATGGCACTTCTGATGTGGATTCACTTAATATCATCAACGCGGCCATGCAAAATATCCGCGGCAGGCACATCGACTTTCAAACTTTTTCTGCCAAGATAAAAGTTGAATACCAGGACAGCAAAGGAAAGCAGCCGGGAATCACCGCTTTTGTAAGAATGATCAAAGACAGTGTGATCTGGATATCAGGCTATGCCACCCTTTTTAATATTGAAGCCTTCCGGGCAAAGATCACGATGGACAGTGTGTTCGTGATAGACAAGATCAACAAGGAAGTGCAATTAAGGTCGATTGATTATTTGCAGGAAGTAACGCAGATCCCTTTTGATTTTAAAACCCTGCAGGACCTGTTGCTGGGCAATCCCATTTTTTTTACCGACAGCGTGGTTTCGTATAAAGAAACAGAATCTAAAATTCTGATCTCTACAGTGGGTGCTGATTTTAAACACCTGCTCACCCTGAACAAACCCGGCAACCTGGTGGTGCATAGTAAGCTGGATGATATCGACATCAACCGGAACCGTACTGCCGATATCACTTACGATGAATTTGAAGAACAGAACGGTATCAATTTTTCAACGTCAAGGGAGATCACAGTATCAGAAAAAAACAAACTCGACATTGAACTGAAATTCAAACAGTACGAATTCAACAAAGAAATACAGGTAAATTTTAACATCCCTAAAAATTATAAAAGCAGGTAAGTGTATATTTTTATACACCTGTTCTTTTTCAGAATCCCTTAATTTACACCATACGAAAATTTTACCTGAGAACCACTTTTGCTAACTCCTAAACCCCGCTGCATGAACAGGATAATTGCAACGATCACTTTTTTACTGCTCAGTTTTGCTGCTGCTGTGGCCCAACCTCCTGTATCCAAGGAACAGCAGGATCTTGAGAATGAGCGCCAGCGACTGAAGAAGGAACTGGAGCAGGCACAACGGAGTTTGGACGATGTAAAAAAAACCACTAAGGAAAACCTGAGTACATTGGCTCACATCAACCGCAAACTCAGCATCCAGGAAAATATGGTGAACAATATCAACAGGGAAATAAACCTGATGGATAATAATATTTACCGGAGTCAGCGTGACATCAATAAGCTGCAACTGCTGCTGGATACCCTTAAGCAGGAATATGCCAAGAGTATGGTGTATGCTTACAAGAACCGCAGCAATTCTGATTTTCTCAATTTTATATTTTCTTCTTCCAGCTTCAATGATGCCATCAAGCGGATCAACTATTTAAAAAGCTACCGCAATTTCCGGGAGTTACAGGGAGATAATATTTTACGTACGCAGGCTTTGTTGAAAACGAGGATACAGGAACTGAGCGGCACCAAAAAAAAGAAGAATGAAGTGCTGCTGGTGCAGAGCAAGGCGGCTGATGCATTGCAGGCACAGCAGGAAGAAAAGAACAAGCTGGTGGCACAGTTAAAAGCCAAGGGCAAAGAACTGAATAACCAGATTGCCGCAAAAAAGAAGCAGATGACAAAGGTGAACAATGCCATCACTGCTGCCATTAACCGTGCGATCAAGGAGGCAAAAGATGCGGCGGCCAAGGCTGCGAAAGCGGCTGCTGCAAGCAATTCCAGCAGTACCGCCACCACCACCAGGCCCAGCAGTAAGCCAAAAAGCTCAGAGGCACCGGTAAAAACGCAGGCGAGTGTATTGCTGGCTACCGAAGCCGATGTTACATTGAATGCAAATTTTGAACGAAACAAAAAAAATCTTCCCTGGCCCGTGAGCAGTGGTTACCTGCTGTTGCACTACGGCGAGAACACACTTGGTAATGGTGTTGTTGTAAACTCTGAGGGCATCTCGATCGGGTGTGATATCGGCACACCGGTGAAAGCGATTTTTGATGGCGAAGTTTTACTCGTTAATAATTATGATGATGTACAAATGGTGGTGATCAAACATGGCCGCTATTTTACCGGGTATAGCAATCTCTCAGGCGTGTCTGTTTCCAAAGGGCAGACAGTAAAAGTTGGACAGGTGATTGGCCGGGCTGCCGCCAACCTGGACGGTATTGGCGCCGTTGACCTGCAGGTTAGTAACGAAAAAAGCGGGATGGATCCGGCCGCATGGCTCAAGCCTCGATAAGCTTTTCTTTCACCAGGCGTTGGTATAATTTTTCATACTCCGGTACAATGTTGTGTATATCAAAACGACGTGCCTGCTTGAGCGCATTTGCCTTAAAGCGGGCATGAACCGTTTCGTCTTTTAAAATATCCAATGCCTTTTCACACATCGCTTCCACGTCGCCTATATTGGTCATATACCCGGTAACACCTTCGATATTGATCTCCGGCAAACCACCCGCATTGGTGGAAATTACAGGTACTTCGGCGGCCATGGCTTCCAGTGCAGCCAATCCAAAACTTTCATATTCGCTGGTGAGCAGGAACAAATCAGCCAGCGGCAAAATATCTTCCATCTGTTCCTGCTTGCCAAGAAATTTTATGTTCATGGCTGCCACGCAATCGCGGCAGATTGATTCGGCAAAGGGACGTTCAGGACCATCACCCAGCAACAGTAATTTTGCCGGCATTTTTTCATTGATGAGTAAAAATGAATTGATCACATCTTCCACCCGTTTCACTTTTCTGAAGTTGGATGCATGTACGATGATCTTTTCACCATTGGGTGCGATGAGTTTTTTGAATGCATCGACAGGTTTTTTGTTAAACCGTTTTACATCCACAAAATTGTAGATCACCTCAATGTCCTTATCGATATTGAAGTTTTTATAGGTTTCTTCTTTCAGATTTTTTGATACCGCGGTGAGGATATCGCTTTCCATCATAGAAAAAGTAACCACCGGCTTGTAGGTTTTGTCCCTGCCCACCAGGGTAATATCAGTTCCGTGCAAAGTGGTGATAACAGGAATATACATGCCCTCCTTGGCAAGAATCTTTTTGGCCATGTAGGCAGCAGCAGCATGCGGAATGGCATAATGAACGTGCAACAGTTCAATATGATTGTTCGTGATCACATCCACCATGGTACTTGCCAGCGCTGTTTCATAAGGCGGAAAATCAAATAAGGGATAAGTAGGCACCCGTACCTCGTGGTAAAAGATATTGGCATGAAAGCCACTTAATCTTACCGGCTGCTGGTAAGTGATGAAATGAATGTTATGTCCTTTATCTGCAAGGGCTTTTCCCAGTTCGGTGGCTAGCACTCCGCTTCCGCCAAAAGTGGGGTAGCAAACGATGGCAATATTCATACGTTCATTATTTATGCGCTGTAAATCTGCTGCTGCAAGTTAGCAATTATAATTCCGCGGAAAACTGCCGCTTGTGTATTGAATTTATGAAATGGGGAATTAAATGCGGGCGCCACCGGGAGATGACAGGTGCTAGATCAGTTTGTGTTCGTAAGCGTATTTTATGAGGCCGATCACGCTGCTGGTTTTTGTTTTCCTGAAAATGTTTTTACGGTGTGTTTCCACGGTTCTTTCACTTAAGTACAGGGTGTCGGCAATGAGTTTGTTATTGTATTCTTTTTCGATGAGTTTGATCACTTCAATTTCCCGGGCGCTCAGGTTAACCGCATCGTTAGCCTGCTGCATTTCACTGGCCCTTGTCATTTCCGCCAATATCTCATCGGTGAAATAAAGCCCGCCTGCAGCAATTTTTTCGAGCGCTTCAATGAGTTGCTTTTTGCCTATATTTTTTACCACGTAACCTGAAATATCTGCTTCATCAATCATCCTGTTCACCACATCACCCTGCCCGCTCATAGAAAGTGCCAGTATCTTTACCTGTGGAAATTGTTTCCTCACTTCGCGGGCCAGTTCAGCGCCACTCATTTGAGGCATCATAACATCTGTGAGTAAAATATCAACCGGGGTATTTTGCAGCGCAGCGAGTAGTTGCAGCGGCTGGGTGGTTTCGAGGGCAACAGTAAAACCATCGTGCCCTTCGAGCAACGACTTAAGGCCATCTATCACTATCTGATGGTCATCAACAATTGCCAGCGAAATTTTTCCTGTGTTCATTGGTATGCAATGGAAGCGGGGTATTCTTCAGCATTGTAAAATTGCCTGCACTAAAATAACGCTAATGCGGGGAGTTTTCTTGCATGGGTAAAAAATGTTTATTTATTGCGCAGCCCGGTTACAATCCCAATACTTCCTTCATGGTAAAAATGCCCTTACGGTCTTTGATGAATTCGGCAGCAAGCACCGCACCGGTGGCAAAACCCTTACGGCTATGCGCTGTATGAATGATCTCGATATCGTCGATGCTGCTGCTGTACCGGATGCTGTGCGTACCCGGTGCAGGATCAATCCTTTTGCTGATGATGGAAAGTTCTTCAGCCTTACCGGGTGCATCGTTTACCCAGTTTTTTTTGCTGCTGATATTTTCAAGTACCTGTTCGGCAAGGGTGATGGCGGTTCCGCTGGGAGCATCTTTTTTTTGCGTGTGATGAATCTCCTCCATGCTTACATCATATTCAGGATGATTGCTCATTAAACGGGCGAGGTATTTATTCAACTCGAAAAACAGGTTCACACCAACACTGAAATTACTGGCATATAAAAAGCTGCCATTCTTATCCCGGCATAATTTTTCAATTTCTTTCCATTGATCGAGCCAGCCGGTACTGCCGCATACGAGCGGGATGCCCGATTGCAGGCAGGCGCTAACGTTAGCAGCGGCACTGTGAGGCCCGGTGAACTCAATGGCAACATCGGCCTTTTGCAGGTTTCCTGTTGTGAGGTCCTGCTGATTGTCGAGGTCAATTTTCAATACTACCTGGTGCCCCCGTTGCAGGGCAATTTCTTCAATGGCTTTTCCCATTTTCCCATAACCGACCAGTGCGATATTCATACAGATAATTTTGATGGTAAAAATTGAAGGTACTGCTCAAAAATAAACTGGTGCAGGTAACTGTTATTTTACAGCGGTGTGCCTGCCGATATTCAACACCAGGCTGATGCCGGAGGTGTTTGCCATCGGGCTGTAACCCGGTTTTATTTCGAGACTTAAATTATCATCCACGTCAAAAGATTTCAGGTGTGCATCTACCGTTGCATCCACTACATTCAGTCCCCAGAACAGTACAAAGAACAATACTGAATAATCCACGTTTTGCCGGAAGCTGTTGCGGTAACTGCGGATCGACTCAGTTGAAAGGTTCCTGTAGTCGGGATCCACCAGATCATCCTGCCCGTTTACCCGGTAGATATAAGCCTGTTTGAGCAGGTTGTAATTTTTTACATTGTAAAAATAAATGCCGGCCGTGGTGCCCAATGCCCCCCATACCAGCGGAAGCTTCCAATATTTTTTATTGTAAATCTGTCCCCATCCCGGCAATATGGCCGACCGGATAGTGGCCTTACGGGGTTCAAATTTTTTTTTAACAATGGCCGGAGGTGCCACGCTATCGGTGATAATATGTACAGACTGCTCTTTTTTAATACTGTCTGGCACCTGTGCCCCAACAGGAACGCAGCAGGCACAGCAGCATAAAAATACGAGCAGCAATATTTTTTTCATCAGCTCACTTTTACATTCAGTTTATCCAGCAGGCCATTCAATTCTTCCAGTGAGTAGTATTCGAACGTTACAGTGCCATGTCCTTTTTTATTGTGCACCATCTTTACCTTGGTATTAAACTGCGAGGCTAAATTATCCTCAATCTTTTTAAAGGCCGGTGGCAACTGGGCTTTTACAACATTTTTAACAGCCACATTTCCGCCGGTGTATAGTTTGCGTACCAGGTCTTCGGTTTGGCGTACAGACAGACCCAGTTTTTTTATTTCTGCAAAAATGAACAACTGCTTGTCCACCACATCTACATTAATGAGGGCTCTTGCATGCCCCATGCTGATATCGCCCGTTCTAACGGCAACCTGTATATCAGGTGGCAGTTTCAGCAGGCGCACATAATTGGTAACGGTACTTCTTTCTTTTCCCATTCTTTCGGCAACCTGTTCCTGTGTATAATCCAGTTCATCCATCAGGCGTTTGTAACTCAGCGCAATTTCAATGGCATTCAGGTTTTCTCTTTGCAGGTTTTCCAGCAATGCCAGTTCCAGCAGTTCTGCATCATTGGCCTGCCTGATATATACCGGCACATCTTTTAGGCCGGCGATCCTGGCAGCCCTGAAACGTCGCTCACCTGCGATGAGCCGGTATTTGCCGCTGGGTAATTTACTTACAGTAAGCGGCTGTATGATGTCGTGAAGTTTCAATGAAGCGGCCAGTTCACTCAGGGCTGTTTCATCAAAATCTTTACGGGGCTGCTTGGGGTTGATATCAATCTGCGACAGTGCGATGCGGTTGATGCCGGTGGTTTTGTCAACCACGTCGGTTTTCAATGCGCCGGTAGTGCCTTTGAGGTCGGCATCAATATTCTGTAGCAGGCTGCGGATGCCTTTGCCTAATGCGTCTTTTTTATTTGGAGCGGTCATAATTCAACTGGTAATTTTCACGGCCCCGGGGGCCTTTAATAATGAAGTGGTTTTTCCAGGGTGGTGCTGATCACCGGCCGGTGTTAGTTCATCACCTTGTCTTCCTGTTTTATTTTGGTGAGGTTGTTCTTTTGCAGGATTTCCTTGGCCAGGTTAAGATAGTTTACAGCGCCCTTGCTGTCGGCGTCGTACAATATCACCGGTTTACCAAAGCTTGGCGCCTCGCTCAGTTTGGTGTTGCGGTGAATCATACTGTTGAACACCAGTTCCTCAAAATGCCGGCGCACTTCTGCCACCACCTGGTTACACAATCTCAGGCGGCCGTCATACATCGTCATCAGGATCCCTTCTATCTGCAACTCGGGGTTGAGGCGGCTTTGCACAATCTTGATCGTGTTGAGCAGTTTGCCCAAACCTTCGAGCGCAAAAAATTCTGTTTGTACAGGGATGGCCACGCTGTTGGCAGCCACCAATGCATTTACCGTAATCAACCCCAAAGAAGGCGAACAGTCGATCACGATAAAATCATAGTCACCTTCAATTGGTTCTAGTATTTTTTTCAACACCGCCTCCCGGTTGGGATAGTTGATCATTTCAATTTCAGCGCCCACAAGGTCAATGTGTGAAGGGATCAGGTCAAGGTAAGGTACATCTGTTTTCAGCAGTACATCCCGGGCCGGCGTTTCATTTACCATGCAATCATACAGGCTTTGGGTAACATTGTGCAGGTCGAAACCCACGCCGGTGGTGCTGTTTGCCTGTGGATCGGCGTCAACCAGCAATGTTTTAAACTCAAGCACTGCCAGGCTGGCCGCCAGGTTAATAGCCGTAGTTGTTTTACCCACCCCTCCTTTTTGGTTCGCTATCCCTATTATTCTTGCCATGTTAATTGATGTATTCCGCCCTTTTTGATTTTATAGTGCCGCCAAAGGTACTGTTTGCGCAGCAACATTCAGCCACAAAATGCCAACAATGGCTATCTTGCGCCGGCGTGGCAAATTTAACCAATCGGCATAATAATGGGAACAATAGGCCTCACCAGTTGTAATTGTTTTAAAATAATTTTTTCAGCATGTACACCATTGTTTCAGGAACCAACCGGCAAAACAGCAATACCCTTAAAGTTGCCAAAGAATACCAACGCTTTTTACTTCAAAAAGGCATCGAAGCCCATTTACTGTCGCTGGAAGGTCTCAACCTCCTTCAACGCGATGAAAATTTTGAAAGAATAGAACAGGAGATCATTGTTCCCACCCGGAAATTCCTGTTTATGGTACCGGAATACAATGGCAGCTACCCCGGGATTTTAAAGCTGCTGTTCGATACAGGAAAGTCACATGCCATCTGGTGGCATAAAAAAGCCCTGCTCACCGGCGTGTCTACCGGCAAGGCTGGCAATGTAAGAGGGATGGAACATTTTGCCGGCGTGTTGAATTATTTAAAAATTACCGTTTGCCCACACCTGTTGCCGGTTTCGGTGGTAGACAAGTTGATTGATGAAGAGGGTCGTTTCACGGACGCCAATACCATAGAGGTGATCAACAAACAACTCGATTACTTCATTAACTGGTATAACTGAGGCCTGTTATTTAGTTTTGCGCAGGTCTTTCTTTACAACCTGGCTAACTTCATTTTTTAAAAATGCTCAATTAAAATCGATATGCGTACACCTTTAGGAGCTATAATTTTTGTGGCCATCCTCTTGTTGATGGATAGTTATGTTTTCCAGGCGGTAAGGTCGGTGGTGCTGAACGCTTCTGCAAAAACCAGGGGTATTGTGTACAGTTGCTATTGGGGTGTGTCGGTGCTGGTAATTATTGCCTTTATTGTTTTAGTAAGCAACCGGCCTGATTTTTTTCCTAAAGTATTGCGGAGCTACATATTCGCCCTGATTGTAGGGGTATTTCTTGCGAAACTCACCGCCATGTTTTTTATACTGATCGACGATATCAGGCGGTTATTTCAATGGATTGTTTTAAAAGTGGTATACAGTGTTCGAAGCGTTGACACCACCCGCACAGAAGGGATCACCCGGTCAGTATTCCTCAATTGGCTCGGACTGGCAGCAGGCACTTCCTTGTTTGGCAGCCTGGTGTATGGCTTCAGCAATAAGTACAATTACCACGTTAACCGGGTAAAACTTTCTTTTCCCAATTTGCCGGATGCTTTTAAGGGACTCAGGATCGTACAGGTGAGTGATATACATTCGGGCAGTTTTACTGATGCCAAAGCGGTGCACCATGGCGTTAAGCAGATCATGGCACAGCAGGCTGATGTGATCCTGTTCACCGGCGACCTGGTAAACGACCTGGCCACGGAAATGGAAGAGTATATGCAAATGTTCAGTGAGCTGAAAGCGCCACTGGGTGTGTATTCTACCTTTGGAAACCACGACTATGGTGATTATGTAAACTGGGCCGACCGGGATGGAGCCCACCACGAAAAAGAAAAAGCGGCCGACCGGCACCTACTGACGCCACTGCAGCAAAAAAACCTGGATGATCTTAAAAAAGTTCATGCAGCCATGGGTTGGCGGTTGCTGCTGGATGAGCATGTACCCATCGTGAAAGGCGACCAGTCGATCGCACTGTTGGGCGTGCAGAATATCAGCGGCAGTGGAGAACAACGGCTCAGCGCCAGGAAAGGACGGTTTTACAGTTATGGCAATCTTGCACAGGCGCATGCAGGCACCGAAAAATATCCCTTTAAAATTCTTATGAGTCATGACCCCAGCCATTGGGAAGGGCAGGTGCTGAAGGAATACCCGGATGTGGACCTTACCTTAAGCGGGCATACACATGGCATGCAGTTCGGGGTAGACCTGCCCGGTTTTAAATGGAGTCCCGTTCAATATATGTACAAACAATGGGCGGGATTGTATGAAAAAGACAAGCAGAAACTTTACGTTAACCGTGGCTTCGGATTTATCGGTTACCCGGGAAGGGTGGGCATTTTACCTGAGATTACCGTATTTGAATTTGTGTAAACAATAAATAACAAAACCTGTAACCATCACGGCATTTGTAAATGAACAAGAAAATTGTGGGCATTATGGCGGCAATGCCCGAAGAGATCGGGGGTGTAGTGGCTTTGCTTGACCAAAGCGTGGAAACGATCCACGGCAGGCGCAGCTATTACGAAGGCTTCCTCAACGGTACAAAAGTGGTGGTGGTTTTTTCCCGCTGGGGTAAAGTGGCTGCTGCTGCAACGGTTTCCACCCTTATTCATCAATTTAAAATTACCGAACTGGTATTCACCGGTGTTGCCGGTGCCATCAGCAATGCATTGTCGATTGGCGACATCGTCATTGGCCGTCAACTGGTGCAGCATGATATGGATGCCCGTCCGCTGATGCCGCAGTTTGAAATACCCATGCTGCAAAAAGCTTTCTTCCAGGCAACTCCAATCCTTGTGGAGGCTGCCACAAAGGCCGCTGATCACTTATTGCATAGCAGCCAATTGCAACAGGTAACAAGTTTGGAAACCCTGGCTGCCTTCAACATCAATGTACCGGCACTGCATGTAGGAGACATTGCAAGCGGGGACCAGTTTTTTTCGGGCCATCAACAAAAAGAACAGTTGGCCAGGGCCCTGCCTTCGGTGTTGTGTGTGGAAATGGAAGGGGCGGCAGTGGCCCAGGTATGCTATGAAAACGAAATTCCCTTCGTGGTCATCCGCACCATTTCAGATGCGGCTGATGAAGGTTCTCCTGTTGATTTTACGGCGTTTATAAAAAATATTGCCAGTCATTATTCAGTGGCGCTCATCAATAACCTGTTTGCAGCCGGCTGGTGACGGTTGATTTGGTTGCGTTATAGAATAATTCCTATAAGGAAACACTTACTGTTACTATTGACCCCGCCCCTCCACGCTTTTATTTTTACAGCTCAAAACAGTCATCATGCTGCGGCATGCTGGCATCACAACAAAGCAAAAAAGCGTACCATGCACAACGAGTTAAATCAGCAGGAAATCCTGATCATGACCAACACGAGTTTTTCATCCCGCCATTGGGAGCTGGGCGGGGAATCAGGCAGCAGGCACCTGTTTTCAAAAAAGGAAAAATTTAAACAGGCTTGCTGGAACGGCCTGGCACCGGCGATGTTGCCAGAGTGTTTTCAGCCAGACACAGCACTGCAATTATGGGAAATGAATGAGGCGGATACATTTATCGACCTCGAATACGGGCAATTTCTTGCGAAAAAGGAAAAGAAATATTCGGTGAATCCCTACGTGTTTATGCCTGAACAGGAGTTTAATTAAAGCAGGGTTGCCCGTTATTTTTTGCGGATAAACTGTTTTACATCTTCCGGGTTGTACAGGTGGTTGGCGCCTTCGAAGGGCTGGTAGGTTTCAATTAATCCCAGGCGGATATATTGTTTCAGGCCCGCATCGGTAACACCGAGCATCTCTTTTACGTGCCGGTTTTTCAACCATTTTTTATAATCCGGTACGCCGGGCCTTCCGGTGATGTTGCGTTCATTAAAATTGCTAGGTTTCATAAGTAGTCTGACTAATTTTTGGAACACCAAAAATACCATTGCGCACCAAGCAAGGCAATACCCTTTTCGGGGGCATTTTTTTCGGTACATCGTAGCCCGGTTTTTGTTAGAAAACTGAGGAAAAGACCATTAGGCCCGGTAAAAGTTTTCTTAATATCTTTAAGCCGATGAAAATGAAAATATATACCCTGCTTGCTGCTGCAGCCTGTTTTTGCCAGGCATCGATGGCCCAGTTAAAAGCAACACCTGATTGCCCGGTATTTAAAGTGGACGTACTGGAAGGTACCGTAAACGAGAAACTCGATTGCAGTTCAACAGCAGGAGAAATACAAAAAATATTTCCCTGTTTCAGCAGCGTGGTGGAAGAAACCAATGGAGCCGGGTGCGGTGCAGTTGTTTACAATACCAGGGGCATCACATTTTTTACTGAACGGGATTACATAGAAATTCAACAGGGGTTTAAAGGAAACCTGGAGCCGGCGCTCATGGGAGTAAGCAGAACCGACCTCTTTAAACTGCTGGGAAATCCTAAGCTGAAGGATGAGAACTGGGATGCATTTCACACAAAATTCGGGCTGCTCATTTTATATTATGATAAAGCCGGAAAGATCAATAAACTTCAGATCACCAACAAGAATGAAGCTACCTTAAAGCTTTGTGAGTAAGATAAACAGGCGCCACCATCATCACTCATCAAAACTTTCTCTTTTTTTTGTAACGGTTTACAACTCCCGCTGTGGGAACGTTTACCCCCGTTGCCATAACAGTTTGCAGCCGCTGAAGGCGCATGGGTACATCCATTTCTTTGGAAGCAATGGTAAGCTGGGCAAAAATTTATTTTGCAACTCATGGAAATAGTACAACAGTTGTCAATAACAGAATTGTTGCTGGTTCTTTTTGCCGCATTCATTATCGGCCTTGCCAAAGCCGGGCTAAAAGGAATCGATATGTTGAATGTAACAATTATGGCGTTGGTATTCGGCGGCAAATCTTCCACCGGTATTGTGTTGCCGTTGCTTTGCCTGGCAGACGTGGCGGCGGTGCTGTATTATCACCGGCATGCACAATGGAATCATTTTAAGAAGCTGGTGCCATGGATGCTGGTGGGTATACTGGTGGCTGTGCTGGCTGGAAAGAATATGAATGAAATACTTTTCAGGCGCATCATGGCGGTGATCATCCTTTTATCTGTCATCATCATTTTGTATATGGAAGCAAGGAAGTCGGCCACCGTGCCAACAAACCCTTTGTTTGTAAGCGGTACCGGTATGGCAGCCGGTTTTACCACCATGATGGGCAACCTTGCAGGGGCGTTTGCCAACCTGTATTTTCTGGCGATGCGGCTACCGAAGAATGATTTTATCGGAACTGCAGCCTGGGTTTTTTTAGTGATCAATTTTTTTAAGCTTCCCTTCCAGGTATTCTACTGGCACAATATCTCAACGGCAACACTGCAGGCAGATGCTTTGCTGGCGCCCGCTTTAGGAGCTGGTTTTTGGGCCGGGATAAAAATTGTTCAACGCCTTAAAGACGATCGTTACCGGAAACTGGTGATACTGCTCACGCTTGCCGGTGCCTTGTTGATCTTTGTTAAACGCTAACGCTGTTGCTGGCGAACGACATTTTTTTATGGATGATTATTAAATAATCCTGTTTGTTAAGTGCTTTTATTCTCCACGACTGTGAGATAACTTTGAAAAAATTTTGAGTATGAAAACTGCTGTTTACCCCCTCGCCTTTTTATTAGTCCCTTTTTTTTGCCAGGCTCAAAATGTTGGAATTGGTACCACAGATCCCATTACCAGGTTGGATGTGGAAGAAGGACATGTATTGTTTTTTGCACCAGGACTGGTATCGCCGGGTGTACCGGTACTTACGCCGCCCACTTTTGGAAGGTATATGTTATGGCAGGCAAACAAGGGAGCACTTCGCACCGGTTTGGTATTTGGCGACGACCTGGATGAATCAAAGATTGGTAACTATACGTTTGCATCGGGGCAAAGCAACGAAGCATCCGGCAACTGGGCCGGGGCAATAGGATACGGGAATAAAGCAACCGAAAGTGCCACGGTATCATTCGGCTATCAATGTGAAGCCAACGCGGCCTATAGCCTTGCTGCCGGTAACCTGTCGAAAGCAAATGGTGAAACCTCCTTCGCCCTGGGCGATGGTAATACCGCCACGGGTGACTTTTCTGCCGCCATAGGGAGTGGTAATATTTCATTGGGTCGGGCTTCGATGGCCGTTGGTTACCAAACAAGTTCATGGGCCTTTGGAAGTTTTGTAGCGGGCTTGTACAATGATACTTTACATACCGGCAGCGATGTATTCACGAGTGCCCGCAACAGGATTTTCCAGGTAGGCAACGGTACCTCCCTGGTTGACCGAAGCAATGCGCTTACGATTTTACAAAATGGTAATACCGGCATTGGTGTGCTGGAACCCACGGAAAAATTATCTGTTGGGGGTAATGCCATCTTTAATGGCGACCTGTGGGTACAAAATAACAAAGGCATCATCCGCACTATCGACAACCAGCAACTAAAAAAGCTCAGCACCCTCGTATCCGTGAATACGAGCTTTGCTGCCGGTGAAACAAAAACGTTTACCATTAGCTGGCCCGAATCTTTCAATGGTAACGTGGAAGCCTACCTGGGAAACATTGTTAGCGGCACAGGCGGGTGGTCGCAGCTGGTAATGAGTGTGGCAGGCGTAACAAATACGGGGGCAATATTGTATGTGTACAACCCACAGGCAGGATCGCAGTTGGCAGACTACAATATTAAAATTATCGCCATGGGAAACCAGTAGTGATGTGATCATCCGGCAAAATAATACTCATCATGTAGCATTTAATTCCTCCACCATTCCCCGGTACGGGTATTTTTACGTGTAATTTTTTCCGGCCTGTTAATTGTTGCAGACAATGCAGGTTTTTCAAAGGATATAGGATTTAATCACGGGCACAATTTCCATTGAGCCCTTTTTTTTTGCTTTTAACGATCGCTTTTTGAACAGCCTAACAATTACATAACCTGCCGGTAACAAACAGGAAATACCAGTTCAGGAATTTGCTGGAAAATTCAACCGATGGGTTTACTGATCGTATCAGCCGGTAAAATTATTTTAATGATAGGGGTGATAGTTTTCACTTTCCGCACCGGCCATCCTGCGGTGATGGATAGAGAAAAATGAATGCGGTGTCATCAAGGTGTGAAAGGCATGAGCCGGCAATATTTATACCCCGCGAAGCAGTAATGAATACATGCCAACAATAAAAAAGGAGTTTCCAAAGCGAAACTCCTTTTTTATTATCCGAGGTCTTTCAACCATTTTACGAGGTCATCTTTTGCCTTGCCTGTTTTTTGCTGCAATCGCCCCCAGAATTCCTCGTCTTTTCCTTCTTCATACTGTAAGTCATCATCCGTTAAACCGGCATATTGTTGTTTGAGTTTTCCTTTCCACTCATTCCATTTTCCTTTGATTTCCATCTTGTCCATAACTGTAATTTTTTTGATTAATACAATCAATGGAAACAAAATCATGCCATCGCTGCAAATGCAGTAATCAGGCGGATTTGACAAATGCGAATGCGGTAAAATAGTCGCCACCGTGGATTTATTTTCACGGAAAGATGCCGGTTCTTATTACAGAACTGTAATATCTTCCGGGTCTTCCACAACAATCTGAGCTTTTCCTTTATAGTCAGAAATGGTGCCCTTTACACAAAGGTTTTTATTTTTCAACCAATCTTCGATGGGTGGGAATTTAGAATAGTTCTTACCAAATATGATGATCGTGAGCGGACTGTTGGGGTATTTCTCCTCCAGCGAAACCTGGGTGATGGTCGTGGAGGCTTTAATGTTCATTACACGGGCACACACAGTAACTTTTTTCCCGATGTTATCAATGGCATCTTTGGCGGCAAGCCCGTTTTTATATCGGGCAGTAATTGCTTTAAAATCAAGCTGGGGGGCCGGATCGCTGAACAGTTTGTTGAGCAGGCAGGCCAACCGCGTGCCCGCTTTCATTAACTGTTGTTCAACCGTAATTTTATTTTTTTGTAGGTATGCCTTACTCAATTCAAATCCTGAAAAATCATATACGGCAGGTAGCAGGCTCCTGCTGTCTTTCATCCAGGCAACAAAATCAATGGTACTCATAGTATCTAATTGGGTGTTGTTGAAAAACTGCAGGCAGTCATCATCTGTGATATGAGTAAGGCTGATGATGTCTTCATCCCAGAATGTATGCAGGTTGTGTGTTTTAATGCTGTCATATTGTATAATCCGCTTATTGCCGCCAAGGTCATCATCGTAAGCAGTGTGCAGAGGCATGTGCAGGTCGCCCACCAGGTGAAGCAATACCAGCAGGTCGGTTCTTACCTGGTCAAAACAAAGTGTGTTTTTATGATTCAGCTCATGATAAGTGATCAGCAAACGGTTTACTATATTGTCGCTGTTATCTGGTTGGTAGGGTTGATCTTTTGGAAAATCGATATAGTGCCAGGGGCGCATGAATTCATAGTCGCCATTCGATTTCATAATGTCCATCCAGTTGGCGGCCGTGTCTACCGACATGTTGCCAAGAATATTCAGGAGATTTTTTCTGACATCTTCTTTTACCAAACGCAGCGCCAGCCTCCCCACGATCGCATGCCCCTCAGGTCCCCAGGCTACAGCCCGGTTGCAACAAAGCAGTAAGAAAAAAACAGCAGGGAACATCAGCAGTTTGAATTTTTTGACCATGAGTTGTTATAATTGTGAGTCGTAAATATAGTAAACCGGTGTAACTATAAGTCGTTAAAAAAACTGTACACCGTTTTGCTGCGGGCAGGATGAAGCAGTTGCAATCCGCAGGTTCCGTAAATCAGTGGATTATAGTTTCAATGTATTTTCATTTGTATCTGCTCTTATTTTTCTGTATACTGGCCTTACCATTTAAGTTATTCAATCACCAATTTAAAAAGGAGGAAACTATGAACAAGACAGCAGTTTTAAAATTGAATGATGAAGCCATTGCTGCATGGAATATGCACAGTGAAGAAAAATTTGTGGCCTTACTCGATGACAATGCCACCTGGAGAATTAATAATGGAAATGAAACCTACCGCGGCAAAAGGGAAGTGAGAGAGTACTTCAATCGCTGGCAGGAAGCCTTTCCTGACCTGCATTTGACGGTTCGTTCAAAAATGGCTACAGAAGATACTGTCGTTACTGAGTTTGAGTTTTCCGGTACACAAAATGGTGTGCTTCACCTGCGCCGCGATGTGCCGGATATTGAACCCACGCACCGGGAATACCGAAATGCCGGTTGTTATGTCAGCAAAGTAAAGGGAGGAAAGATCATGGATACCAACCTGTATACCAACCGCATGGCGCTGGTGGAACAATTAGGCATTGAAAATGAATTGATGCACCACGAACATCATTGATGGTATTATTACAAAGAAGCGGTGCCGCTGAAGCGCCGCTTTTTTTTGTTGCAACCGGTATCACAAAACAAGCATGCAGGCGATGGCATTTTTACTTAGCTTTGCGATGAAACATTTTAAGCCGATCTTATGACAGCTACCAATATTGCGTTTACTATTTTAATTAAAATAAACGGTCGACAAAGAGAATTCAACTTCCGCAAACGCTCAGATTCCATTTACGATACTGACACAAATGATGAGTTAAGTAACCGTTATATTTTCCGGATGGAAAAAACGGACGCTGAATGGAAGATTGTTGGAAAGATGCTGCCCGACTGGCTTACGGCCAGCGAAGCACTGATCAGCGAAGCGTTGGAGCAACACGGGTGATCAGTTTTTTTTCTTCTCTTCTTTTTTCCAGGTGATAGTTACAGCAGTGCCTTTTCCGGGTTTGCTCTTAATGGACAGGTCAGCATTGATAGAGGTGGCAAGGTCGTGCATGATCGCAAGCCCGGGATTCTTTTTTGCTTTTTTCCGGGTAAAGCCTTTTCCATCGTCTGTAATCGTGAGTGAAAGTTTCCTGCCTTTTTGGGCGATATTCACTTTAACGGAACTGGCTTCTGCATGTTGCACCACATTTGATAAAGACTCCTGGCAGATCCGGAAAAAATCAACTTTTATTTCATGTGGCAGTTCACTGTCGTCGAAGCTGCTGCTGAAACTGCAAGGTATGCCGAACAGGATGCTGAACTCTTTGCAAAACCAATTCAGCGTTTCTTCCAGGCCAAGGTTATCCAGTATGTAGGGCCCAATGTTGAATGCTATGCGCTTAACCGTGTTGATCAACATTTCAGCAACAAGGTAGGAATGATCGATCTTTTCTTTTAATTGTGCAGAGGCATGTGGAAGTTGCGCTTCAATAGCAGCGATGCTCATTTTTATCACCACCCCTAACTGGGCCAGTTCCTCCTGCAATTCAATTGCAAAATATTTCCTGTCTTTTTCAAGCTTTTGCTTGAAGTTGATGGCAAGGTTTTTAAACTTCAGGTATTTTTCTTCCACTGCCTTTTCTCTCGCCTTGCGGGCGCTGATATTTTTTGCAACCGAAAACACCCACTCCTTTTCTGGCAGGTATACGGAGGTCCATTCCAGCCAAACCGTTTCACCTTTTTTTGTGATCAACCTGTTTTCAACATTGGTAAGTGGTTCTCCTTTCAGCAGTGCCGCCCTCCTGGCAGCGGTAAATTCCCGGTCGTCGGGATGAATAAATGATTCAACCGGCTTTTTCAGCATTACAGAAGCCGGGTATTGCAGTGTTGTTGTAAACGCTTTGTTTATTTTCTTAAAAAAACCGTCTTTGCCGGTAATACAAACAAGATCGGGCGTCAATTCAAAATAGTCAAAGTGGGAGAGGTCAGCTTGGGTTAATTTGTGCATAGACCGTAAAAATACGGTATTTATTTATTCGTATTTCTACTCAGTATTTTTATTTTCAAATTTTGCATTAGAATACATTTTATGGATAAACAACTGGTTTACAAAAAACTAAATCAGGCAGCCTGTTTTTTTTCAACCAGTACCTGGTGCCGGAACGACCAACGCAGTAAGATAGGTACTAATATGAAAGTGGGGAGCAACCAGGCGAACACTCCGGGTAAAATTTTATTGTTCACCACAATGAAAGCGGTAAAAGAGGCTATGTAAGCGCCCGTCATGCGTTGGATATGATTGGTAAGCCAAAAGTTTTTTATCCGTGATTTTCCTGTAAAGCATTTATAATCCTGTACTAAAAAAAGATAACCCAGTGACCCAAACACCATCAACACTGTTCCAAACCCGTTCCCTTTTGTCAGCAGCATAATACCCCATACAATAAACCCGCTGCCGAAAAGCAGCATCATTATCCACAATGCCCAATCTATCCCGCTTACAGCAGGTATTGTTTTTTTTAACAAATATCTTTTGCCGGTGAGTAACAGGTAAGTGGTGAACACCCCCACAATAAGTAAAAAATAGTTGTGATGTAAATAAGACATCGGCAATGCCACCATGGCTGACAGCAGCATCGCATAAAAAAATATCAATCCTATTTGCCGGTGCAGGCGGGTTCCTTTTTTGGTAACCATGTTATAACTGCCGGCCAGCAAACCAATAGCGCCTCCTGCGATGTGAAAAAGCTGTAAAGTCCTGAAAAGAGTTTCCATGGTTGTGAATGAATTAACTGCTTTAAAATTAAGGCTAATCAAATAAATGGATGAAACAAGTTGAGCCACTTGTTAAATGATAGCCGGAAACGGCTCACCGGTTGCAAACAGGTGGGGAATATCAACTCTGGTGCAGGCATATAAATGCACAGCGGGATTGATTTACAGCGGACAGATAACTGGCACAATGATGGTGCATATGTTTAGAAGTATTTTTTATTATAAAATAAATTATTATGGAAAAGGAAAATAAAAGAAACGAAGCTGAAGAAAATAGAAACGACAAGAACCAGGAGAAAAAAGCGTCCCAAAAAACAGTGGTAACACCTATGGATATCCCGGCTGCAACCGAAAACGTGCGAACAAGGCATGCACATGGGCACGGCCTCCGGAATGAGGGTACGAATGTTGACTATGAAGAAAGGCGCAGGTGATGTTGCGAGCCGATGGGTATCTTCATCCTGGCATTCACTCGTGAACGAATAACCGTTTCCGGATGTTACCTTCAGGTTTCGGAATAAATAATGATTCGTTGATGAAAAATGCACGGTTAATGATTCGGCAAATTGCAGGAGGTATTTTTATATGCCTGTTGGCGGCGCTTTGTACCCCGGCAAAAAAAACGGCAACAGCAATTATACAGCCTGCTCCTGTGTACCCTGAGTTTTTGCTGCTATCAGATATACACTTCAATTCGGGCCTGGCAGTAACGGGTAAACATACCGATACCGGCACAGATCTTTGGGCGGTGTTGCTGGAAAAACTTAACACAATACTGGGTTCAAAAAATCCGCCCCGCTTCATCCTTTGCACCGGAGACCTGCCGGCACATTATTCCTGCGTACAGGGTTGTTACCTGTCGCCCGTACAACGGCAACAACACAATAAAAATATTATGGTGGTGCTGGACTCTCTGCGTGCGATCAGTTCAAGATACCGGGTGCCTTTCTTTTTTGTACCGGGAAATAATGATGCCCTGGCTGGCAATTATTATTCGTTTGCTGATGAGCAGCATCAAACTATCTTTAACCTGGTGCCTGCTAACGGCAACCAGTATCCTGCATTGAACATAGCCGGAGGCTCATCCCTGGCGCCCTGTATGGTGTCGATACCGGATACTTCCATGGGTTACTACGCTGCCCGCCCGGTAACCGGTTTGCGGTTGATTTGCCTCAACACTGTGATGTACAGTAAAAAATTTAAGGTAGCCGATGGCAGTGATGCCGTAAAGGACGGGGAACAACAGTTGCAATGGCTCGCCGCTCAATTGAACGAGGCAGCTCAACTCGGCGAAAAAGTGTACATCGCCATGCACATCCCGCCTGGCTCAGATGCGTATGGAAAATCTGGTATGTGGACCTCATCCGTTTCCGGGTTGAATCCCCAAAATGAATTGCTCAACCTTTGTAACAGTTACGAACACACGATCAAAGCAATTTTTTTCGGACATACGCACATGGATGAAATGCGACGACTATTCGACAGCAGTGGCAACAGGATGACCACGATTGCTGTTTCCTGCCCCGGTATTACCCCGCTTCACGGCAACAACCCGGCATTTAAAATGATCAATTATGATGAAAGATCAAAAGAGCTGATGAATTTTACCACCAGTTACACGCATATTGGTAACAGCACATGGGGTGACAGCTCATACAGCTTCAATACTGTGTTTTCGAACCCGCCAGGGAAAACAATTGCTGATCGGCTCAGGGAAATGAGTGCCGGTGGATTGGCTGATACCCTGCGCCTGGTGTACACTACAAAAAACAGCCCTGTAAAATACGAGATACAACAGGCAATAGACGTGAAGCAACAATGAGTTGAACCCTCAACCCGGCTGCATCCATTCCTGTAATAGCTTTGTTATTTCCCGTTAGCCAGCGGAGCCACGATGCCGTTATAGCTGATGGCGCTGCGGTTCGTCATGGTGACTTTAAGGGTGGCGCTTCCGTTACTGAAAAAAACAAAGTTCATTGATTGCACTTCATTGTAATTTTTTGGTTGAATGTTGATCTTCCATTGCCCTGGTTTCGGCTGCACGTTGGAAGTGGCAAATTCCACATCACTGAAGTCAAGCGGACCACGCCCTGAAATAAGGTCCGCACTGCCATAGGCCCTTCCGAAATAAGGCAGGTAAACAGTTAGTCTTCCAGGAGTATATTGTACCGAATAATTACCATTGGCATTTCTTGTTTTTCCATATTGAGGACGCACAATGTTTGGCGTAAATATCCAGTGGCTGCTGTCGATGGCTGCTTTTATATCTTCGGCTGAAGCGGTGGACACAAGGTGATTGTTGGTGCTGCATCCCGTAGTGAGGCATATTATAGCTGCAACAACAACTGTAAAAAACGAATTGCGGGTTATCAATAAATTTTTCATAGAAGCAATTTTAAATAATGACACAGGGAATAGAGAACACCAAAGCAGGCTTGTTATCCCTGTTGGTGCACGGGAAATAGTGCTGCCGTACTGCTTGTAAATTTACTGAATTAATAGTTTAGTGCCTGCAGGTGCTTTGAAGTAAGCCCCGTGGCATTTGTATTGAAAAGTAGTTTACTGTTTCAAAAAAATGGATACAGTGAACAGTATGCTGGCAGGTACCTGATTCACTTATTCGATATTTTCCTGTCTGTTCCAAAGCCGGCAATAAAATTCAAAGCAGCAACCAGGTTGCCTCCTTTGCTGATGGTGCCGTCGAAATCTCTGCCGAATGCGAAGCTGATCTTTTTGTTAAAACCGATGTCATAACCGGCATTAAAAACCAGGCGCCAGGATGGTTTCACCCTTTCATTCCCGAGTACGCTGCGATAGATTGCTTCTGTACTGAAGCTGAGTTTTTGTTGGGATGCATCCAGTATCATTCTTGCACCCATATCAAATGTGGAAACGTTATCGCCTTTCAGCAGGTTTTCACTATCTGCAAATATGGTTTCAGGATTGTATAAATACCTGGCGATCGCCAAAACAGACAAGCCGCTGTTGCCGTTTTCGTGTCCACCTGTAAACCATATCCCGCCCCGGTACACTTTCGAATTATTGAATCGGTTGCCCGGGAAATCAAGAGCAAAGCCCCCGGAGAAATCAAGAAAAAAACCTTTCCGCTCGCTTTTAACTGAAGTGGCTGCTTTTTTTGCCTGGTCGAATGCAGCGGTTGACACCAGGCTGCTGTTTGCTTCTTCATTCATCTCCTCTTCCAGGGTATTGAGTTCATCCACTAAAAATGCGAACCGGGCTTTTTCTTCGGCAGACAGTGTTGGTGTAGCTTCCAACTCTTTTAATTCATTCCGGTCCTTTTGTATCCTGTCTCTTTTATCTTTTTGTTTTTCTTCCAGCGCATGATAGGCTGCCAATAATGCCTGTTGCGCTGCCACCAGGTTTGTATAGTTTTTTCGCGTGGCCCCGGTCCACTGTGGCCTTACGATCGAAAACTTAATACCCAATCCCAGTTTGGTTGTTTTTAAACTGTCAACGTCTTCCAGTCCTTTGGGTCCCTGGTGGGTGTAGCCAGCCGAAATCTCAAAAGACTGTTTAAAGGCATAAGCGCCATTATCAAATTCATTCAGTGTGTATTTTCTTTTTCCCAATAAAAAAGGTGCCACCTGGAAAGCATAGCTCTGCGGCAGCCTGGTAAAATTATTGGTGGCTTCCTGCACGGACAGACTAAAGGAACCGATATCCGTCGGTCGCTCAACATCATTCAGAGAGATACCGAGGATATTAAAAGCGGGCGAAGCGGGGGAAGCAAGCAGGTCAAGGTTAACGGTACTGTCAATGGTTAACTGGGCAGTGGCATACAGGCTTATGGCCAGGTAGGTAACAGTTGCAATGAAATGTTTTATCATGATGCGTTAATGACGGGTGAAAAAGATTGAAATTTTGAATACCACTGAGTCTCCCTGGTTTTGTATGGTGCGTTCCATATAATATTCATAAGGCAATACACCGCCATTCAATTGAAAGCGCAGGTTGGTAAGGTCAGGCTCGCCGGGAATATCCGTCACAACGGTATAGACATCGAGGAATTTACCGGCCAGGTTGCTGTTGGTACCCAAATCAACATCGATCAATGGACCCTCCTGGTCACTGATGATCTTTTCCTTTTCCAGGTATACCTCTGTGAGTGCTGCCTGGCCTGTATCACCGGGGAATACACACATGGTAACAGGGTTGTAACTGTCATTTACCTGGTAGGTATCAAAATGAGCACTTTTGGTATTGCTTTCCTTAAACTGTGTCTTTATAAGTTTTTTCTTCGCCATGTTAACAGCTTTTAGATATGTAAATAATACTAACTAAGTAGCATACACGAAAATAAAAATACTACCCGTTCCGCAAGCCGAAATTTTTAGTGTCAATCCATTCTGCCTTGGTCATCGTCCACCAGTCGTCGGCAATTCCCCGCAAAACGTATTCGTAGGGAAGCCAGCCATAGCCGCCCTCGCCCCATGCTTCTCCCCACGAATTCCTGATCTTGATGGCGCCGGTGGTTACAATTCCCGGGTTGCTGGGGTGTACAATCTTAATTCCGTCATCAAAGCCCGCCGCCATTACTGCATGTCCACCATCCACTTCTTCTTTTACATCCGGGAAAGGGATCTTACCGTTATCTGCCTGGTCGAGGGAACTGAAACAGGTAAAGCCAAACATCATCGCCAGCCCGTTGCGCAGGTGATCTTTGATTTTATCAAGCAATGCCTGCCCTCGAACACCATCCGCATCCAGCCTGTAATAGATCAGGGCCTGGAAACTCTGTGCATATGAATACATAAAAGGAGTGGGTTCTTCATTAAAATTTTCCTCGTTGTAAGGGCAATAGCGTTCGGGCACCAATCCAAACAAAGCGAGTGCTGCCATGGTGGTACGCAGGTAGGCCCCGTCATCGCCCTTCCATTTTAAAAGATTGCGGGTGGTTTTATACAGGAACAGCCGGGAGGCATCTGTATGCTTTCCAAAGGCTCTCCGCTCAAAATATTCATACAGGCCCACACCGGCATGTGCAGTGCAGGAGCCTAG
>CAYVLT010000015.1:0-261 GCA_964452405.1 uncultured Ferruginibacter sp. | reverse complement strand
CCCCTGGTCTTCAATAGGGCTGCACCATTTGCTGAGATCAACTTTTTCAGCGCTTGCTGCAGGCTTCGTGGCCGATTTTTTTACACTTGATTTTTTTCCTTCGCCCAGGTCGAGTTTGTCCAACACCTTACTCACCGGCTCTTTTACGCCCCGCATTTTTTGGGTATTACTGAGCTTGTTTGTTTCAGTAGTGAAATCCCTGAAATCAGGATAGTCTTTCAGCCATCCCTTTCCTTTTGTTTTTGCCATGCTCATGGTATG